>JADJYT010000016.1 GCA_016719635.1 Sphingobacteriales bacterium
TATTGAATAAAGGAATTAAAATCAAAAATGCAAAAACAAAAATTTAATAAAACGTTAGTATCGCAGGGATGCTGTAAAGCAAAAAATATCCGCTACGTGAAAGAATTTTTAACTAATTCGGAAGCTTACATATTTCGTCATACGATTGAATACCATAAATACTACAAAGTATCTGCTTTCTACTCCATTGTAATCTACACTGATTCAGAGTATATTAAAAATGCCTTTGATACATTGATAAGAAAATTAATTGCGATTTAGTTTTTATTCTTTAGATAGATAAGTCATACATAAGCCGTACATAAGTCATACATATTTGCACCTAATACCGTCGCTATATAAAACTAAAATGAATGGAAATAAAAAATCCTGCACTTTCGTGCAGGATTCAAAACCATACTTCACAATATCCAACTAAGCACCCGTAGAGGGATTTCGTCCATCTCTCTTTGATCTTCTGAAAACAGCCGTTGATTTTTTCGTTTTAATAGACATTATCAATAGTTAAACAGTTACCTGAAGAAAATTTGTAAAAATTACCATTCACTTCCTGAAAGAACTCAATACCGATACATTGTAATACCGATACATCCACAGTCATTACTGTACCAACCGGTAATGAAGCATCCAATACTTCGCCTGCATACGCTGCATTCAATGGCGAGTATGCTCCGTAAGTTGTACTGCTCAACTCATTCAATTCGGGATTGGTAGGCTCATACGTTCCTGTTGATGCATTAAATGCATAATCTGAAACCACACCGATAGCATTTATGTACCGGAAATGAGTGGCTCCGATTGGTGCATTGATAGAGCTGGCAGGTGTTGCAGCCAAAGTGGTGAAATTACTTGTTAACCGGTCTACAGAATGATTAAGTAAATAAGGAACATAGGAAACACTGGCAAAAGAAATATTTTTATCAAATCCAAAACCATGTAAATACGTGCGCATTTTCTTCATAATTGAAGTTAACCTTCCTGTGCATTGAGGGTCAGTCATTCCGTTCAGTACTTCCGACATTGCAACACGGATTGACTTCCCTGCTTTCGCACAGCCACCAAATTCTGACATATTTTCTCGTGTACGTTGAAACTCTGGTGCTGTTTTAACTTGTGTATCGGTTGGACCGCCAGCCATGCCGGCGAAAAATCCTTCTTGGCCTTTGATTTTAAAATGTCTGATGTCGCCGATGGTACCGACATATTTTAAGGGACCTTTTTGTTTTGCCATGTTTTATAAATTTTTATTGTTTGTAAACAATGATTATCATTGTAAAATTATTTCTTAATTAATTGATTAGCAAATAATTAAAAAAGCAAAGAGATGTATTTTGATGCAAAGAAACCAATTAGAATGCACACACACCATAGAATCAAATTTGTTGTGGATGGTGACGGTGTTATCGTGTATAATATTTTTAACAAAAAAGAAACAGAAATCCGTTTATTGGGAATTGATGCACCGGAAATAAAAGACTGCAAAAAACTAAGACAGGACGAAAGAGAGCTTCATGTTCCTGGTCAATTATTAATAGAGTTAGGTCATTTGTCCAAAAACTATTTGCATAATTTATTACCAAAAGAAACTGATATTACATTCATTACAGAAATAGATAATGAGATAGATCCTATTGGAAGAACTCTTGCCTATGTAATAAATAATGAAGGCATATGTATTAATGAGAAGTTGATTTTGGATGGTTTTGCAAAACCATATACAAAATACTATTGCAGCAAATTAGAAACTTATCAGAAACTGAACTTCAAGGCAATGCACCAAAAGAAAGGACTTTACTCTTTTTTGCACAATTTTTAAAATGTTTACCCTATGTTTACCCCAAAACGAAAAAAGCGACGTAACTCATTGATTTACATCGCTTTTTGTGTGTTAAAAGTGGTCCCGCATGGGCTCGAACCATGGACCCCCTGATTATGAGTCAGGTGCTCTAACCAGCTGAGCTACAAGACCGATGAATCAACGATTCATAAAATTGGAGTGCAAATGTACATTATTAGTTGGAATTTTAAAAACCTGCCACCAATTTTCTAAAAATCGTATATAGTCGCCAGCACGGTCTCTCCCACTGCCTGCAATGTTTGTTTATCGATGATCTTCATATTATCATCGTGCGTATGCCAGTGCTTCGGAAATCCGCTACGGGTCTGGTAGGTCCTGTTGATAATGTCAATCGTCGGAATATTCGTGAGCTGGTTGATGTAGAAATGGTCGTCAATGATCTGGCCGGTCATTTCCTTTACAAAAAAGCGGCCATACCCCAGGGCCCCGGCGTTCTTCCAGACCTGTTTCATGAATGCCGGCGCATATTGCATCGATACACCCTCGTAGGTAAAAGTGGCACCCCCTGCTCCGACCATATCCAGCAGGATGCCGTTCTCCGCCCTGTAATTCGGCACATGCGGATTTTTACACCAGTACTGTGTTCCGAGGCAATAGAAGTCGCCTTGTTTTTGGTCGAGGTCATATTCGGGCTGGCCATAATCCTCCACATCCAGAAAAACCAGATCGACTCCGATTTCCGGATTCTTTTGCTGCAGCTGGCGGGCAATCTCCAGCAAAACGGCAGACCCGCTGGCTCCGTCATCCGCCGCCAGAATAGGCTTTCCCACGGCGCTGTCATCCTGGTCGGCAAAAGGACGTGCATCCCAGTGTGTGCAGATCAGCAACCTTCTTTTCACCGCCGGATTATAAGAGGCAATGACATTGATACAAGGGACAGATTTGCCGTTGTACACCACCACATTGGTTTTCTGCATGATTACACCTGCACCGTATGCTTTTAATTTTTGTTCAAAATAAACCGCACATTTTTGTTGCGCGGATGTTCCCGGAACACGCGGCCCGAATTCGAGCTGTTGCTGTATAAACAGATAGGCTGAGTCGGAAGAAAATGCAGGTTTGACAATTTTGTTTTCTTCAACGTTCTCTGTGGCCTGACTATTCTCCCGATTTTGCTTACAAGCAGAAAAACTGATTATCAGTGTTAGTATTAATCCTCCCCTTAATCCCCTCCAGAGAGGGGGAACAGCAAGTGCAACCCTTTTTCGGAAAACCGATTTTATAGTTTGTCTTGATTTCGGGAACTGCGGACTGCGGACTGCGGACTGCGGACTAATTGACTTCATACGTCGTTCCCTCCTTGCTGTCTTTGATTACAATGCCGGCGTCTTTCAGTGCATCGCGGATTTTGTCGGAAGTCGTCCATTCTTTATTTTCCCGGGATTGCTTGCGGATGTCAATCACCAGCTGCATCACTTTATCCAGGGCATCATTATTGCCTGATACCGAATCGTCCTGAAGGCCGAGCACATCGAACAGGTAGGCATTGTAGGTGGACAGTAACAGGTTAAATGTCTCTTCAGCTATAGTGCTTACTTTCTTACCATCATTATAATAAATATTGATTTGCGAGGCAATCTCATGTAAGGTTGCGACCAGCCTGGGCGCGTTAAAATCATCATCCATCACCTCTTTACATTGAACACATAAGTCTTGAATGAGTTTATCCTGCTGTTCATCCGTCTGTGCGGCGGCGTATTTCAGTTCTTCCAGATATTTGGCGGCATTAAGCATTTTTCTCAGCCCTTTTTCAGCATCCTGCAGGCCTTTGATGGTAATGTCCAGTTCGGAAGAATAGTGCGATTGCATAAACAGGAAACGTACCGTCATGGCCGAATACGGTTTGTCGAGCAGCGGATGATCACCGGTGATAAACTGCATCGGCAGGATGGAATTACCCAGGGATTTGCTCATCTTCTGCCCGTTGAAATTGAGCATGTTGGTATGCATCCAATAGCGCACCGGCTCATTGCCGCAGGCGCCCACGTTCTGTGCTATTTCGCATTCGTGGTGCGGGAATTTCAGGTCCATTCCACCCGCGTGGATGTCGAATTGCTTGCCGAGGTATTTGGTACTCATCACGGAACATTCCAGATGCCAGCCGGGAAAACCGCTGCCCCAAGGGGAGTTCCACTGCATGATATGTTCCGGCGAAGCCTTCTTCCACAACGCGAAATCTATCGGGTTGCGTTTCTCATCCTGCCCGTCCAGATCGCGGTAGCCCGCCACCAGCTCATCGATGTTTCTGCCCGATAACTTTCCGTAGTTATTGCCTTTTGAATTGTAGGCGTTCACATCAAAATACACGCTGCCGTTCGACTCGTAGGCCACGCCGTTGTCTATCAGCTGTTGAGCCATTTCTATCTGCTCCACGATATGACCGGTAGCCGTTGGCTCTATAGTGGGAGGCAAAATATTAAACAGGCGGCATACTTCATGAAAACCTACGGTATATTTCTGCACGATTTCCATTGGCTCCAGCTTCTCCAGTTTCGCCTGATCTTCCATGCGGTTCTTGCCTTCGCCCTGTTCATTGGTCAGGTGGCCGGCATCGGTGATGTTGCGCACATATCGCACTTTATAACCCAGGAATGTCAGGTAGCGATACACCAGATCAAACGAGATGAAGGTACGCGTATTGCCCAGGTGCACATCCGAGTAAACGGTAGGACCGCAGCAATACAATCCGACATAGGGCGGATTGATCGGCTCTAACTTCTCTTTCTGTCGGGAAAGCGTATTGTAAATATGTAAATCAGACATACTGCAAAGGTAGAAATTAGTAGTGAGTAGTAAGCAGAGACGAATGAGATTTTTATCGCTGTAATTTAATCTTTCTTTTTAGGGCATGATTTGCAGCGCTTGCCATGTTTATGTTTTTTGCAACATTTTTTCTTAAAGACACACTCCATCCTACAAGATTTAGATATGTTCATTTCTGAACATATCTGATTTTGTAAAAATGTCCATTTAAGCATATCCAAATATAATGCTCAAACTTAGATTCATTCTAAATAAAATGTTAAATTCATCAGACAGTCTCAAAAATACCTAATCTAGGGTACTTCTGTTATTTCACCCGTTTCGGATTGTCCTTTGCAAAGGCTTCCCAGCCGGAATATTTCTTGCCACCAGTTGGCACACCCCGCATAGAGAAATGATGGCACACCGCTACGGCCAGTCCATCGGTAGCATCCAGCTGTTTGGGCAGCACATCCGTTTTTAAAATATGTCCGAGCATGGCAGCCACCTGCTCCTTGGCGGCATTTCCATTGCCCGTCACGCTCTGTTTTACTTTCTTCGGCGAGTATTCCTGTATCGGAATTTTCTGGGACAATGCCGCTGCAATCGCCATACCCTGCGCCCTGCCGAGTTTTAGCATCGATTGCACATTCTTCCCGAAGAAAGGCGCTTCAATAGCCAGTATATTGGGTTTGTACACCTGTATGATTTCCAGCAGCCGGTCGTAAATGCACTGCAGCCGGTCGTAATGGTCATCAAATTTTTCGGTATGGATGCTGCCGATTGCCAGCAGTTCCATCGTATTCCCGTCGGACAGAACAATTCCATACCCGGTTACCATAGTCCCCGGGTCAACTCCTAAAATGATGTTTTTCTTTGCATTCGGCACGCTGTAAAAATAGCAGTTCGCGGATAGTAATCCGCACCGAGTTATGAATTAATGTGCAAAAAAGCGATTATATTTGACAACTTGGAAATGAAGCGTCTTTTTCAAAACAAACTGCTGAACACGATTATCAAAATCTTGATTTTTGGTGGTTTATTATTAGTCTTATGTCATCAATTGTTCGGCAATGAGAAAATTGATATTGCCTACGCACATTTCCTGCTTAATTTTCATGGAAATTATCTGATACTATTCACTGTAATGCTGTTTATGCTGGCAAACTGGGGAATAGAAAGTGTTAAATGGAAATTACTGATAGAGAAGCTGCATCCTATTTCCTGGCTGGATGCTGTAGAAGGGATTTTATTCGGTGTCACTTTTTCCTTATTTACACCCAGCCGAATAGGAGAATTCGGAGGCAGGGTATTCGCCCTGAATACGGAACGCAAGGAAGCCATTGTATCCACCATTCTGGGTAGTCTGGCACAGATTGTGGTCAATCTCTCCATAGGCGCCCTGGGTTTGCTGTTGTATGCTGTCTTTTTCGAAAATATCGACTCCTATCTCCTTTTCGCGTTTGTATTTATTTATTTGCTGATGGTGGCTGCGGTGCACTTCTGCTTTTACAATCTCGATGTGGTCAGCAATAAATTTTCCAATTTCCCCCTTTTAAAAAAAGCCTACAAATACATTCACATCATTGATTTATACAATAACAAAGATTTCCTGAGGCTGGAAATGTTATCCCTTATACGTTATGGGATTTACTGCCTTCAATTTGTGCTGCTGCTCAAGTTTTTCGGATTCAAAATACCTGCCTCCACTGCCATGGTTCTGGTGGCGGCCATCTTTTTCGTCCAAACCATTAACCCGGTGAATATTGCGTTAATAGACTTCGGATTCAGAGGCAATGTGGCGGCCTATTTCCTGGCGGGATTTACGGATAATCCCATCGCCATTATTGCCACCACGGTTTCTTTATGGTTTATTAACCTGATTATTCCAGCATTAGTAGGTGGTTTATCGGCCTTGCGATTTAAGTTTTTTAATGAGGAATAATCCAAACTTTCGTATCTTTCGACTGTAAATCAACAGAATGTCAAATACAGTAACCTTATCAGACGGCGAATTTTCCGGACAGACCTCCACCAATGAGACCTATATTGCTGACAACGTGAATGGACATCCAAAACAATTAGCACTCCTGTTTTTTACAGAAATGTGGGAACGTTTCTCATTTTACGGCATGCGGGCGTTGCTGGTTTTATTCATGGTACATCAGTTGCATTATGAAGACGCCAAAGCCAACCTGATTTACGGAACCTATACCGCTTTGGTCTACCTGATGCCCTTATTTGGCGGGATTGCGGCAGACAAGTTTATCGGATACCGGAAAGCCATTGTTTTGGGCGGTGCATTGATGGCTGCCGGCCATCTGATACTTGCCATTCCGACGGAATGGTCGTTTTTTGCAGGTATGGCCTTCTTGATTTCCGGAAACGGTTTTTTTAAGCCCAATATTTCTACTATGGTCGGAAGGTTATACCGGCCGGGTGATGCGAGAAGGGATGGTGCATTTTCCATCTTTTATATGGGTGTCAATCTCGGAGCCGCCATCGGCGGATTGATTTGCGGTTACATCGGTCAAAGCATAAACTGGCATTATGGCTTTGGGTTAGCCGGTATCTTTATGATTGTTGGCTTAATAACGTTCCTGATTGGTAAAAAATCCTTAGGAGAAATCGGTCTTACACCCAAAGAGGAAACAGGCAAAGAGGTAGACATGTCCAAACAATTAATGGTATTGGCTGCTTCACTGGCTATTATACCGCTCTTTATCCTGCTGTTCAACAACTACACCGTCATGAGTAAAATCATGTTCCCGGTTTGTATAGTGGCAACCGTGGGTATGGTGTTCATTGCATTTCAACAGGAAAAAGAGGCCAGAGATAAAATGTTAGCCGCAATCGTATTGGTGGCATTTTCTGTGTTGTTCTGGGCATTTTATGAGCAGGGCGGTGGTTCGCTGAATCTGTATACGGAACGAAATGTGAACACCTTCGGGATGCCTGCAGCTGCCATTAACAATTTCATCAATCCATTCTATATCATCCTATTGAGTTTTCCGTTTGCCTGGATGTGGCTGGCATTATCAGAAAGAGATAAAGAACCATCTACACCAATGAAATTCTCCCTGTCATTCTTTCAGTTAGGGCTCGGGTTTTTTCTGTTTGTAGTGGGTGCTAAACTGGCCTTAAATGGACAAGTTGGGTTTTTCTGGTATGCATTGGGTTATCTGTTGCTGACTACCGGTGAATTATGTATTTCACCAATCGGCTTATCGATGATTACCAAATTATCTCCTACCAAATATACCGGTATGATGATGGGATTTTGGTTTCTGGCATCGGCATTGGGACAACACCTTGCGGGCTGGATAGGTACACTCATGGCAATTCCGTCTGAAGGTGGTGCTACTACGGTATCGGCCATTGAGTCCTTGGGAATCTACAGCGGTGTCTTTATGAAAATTTTTTATGTATCCGCTGCCGGCGGATTGGTAATATTGATATTAGTACCAATCTTGAAACGCTGGTCACACGGTGTAAAATAAAAAGAGTTGAACTAAAAATTGGATATTTTCGTTATTTAGGTGTATGAGAGGGAAGTTTTTTACCGTTATCGGAATCGTCTTAATCTTTGGATATTTCATCATGGAATCATTCAAAGACCCTTCTGACCCTACACAAGTGGTGATGATTGGAAATGATACATTAGGTAAAGACTGGGGAGCTCAGGCGGATGCCAGAGACCGGGAGATTGCCCTGCAGAACGGCACATTGGTGGAAGAAGGAGGAGACGCAGAAAACAACGGACCTGCCAATCACATGGAAAACTCCAATGCTTTAATCAGTGAAAAGGAGGACCCTTATTCCAGAAGCAAAGTAAATATGAACGACTATTCCAGCATTCAAAACGGCGATGGAAGAGAGATTATTACGGGTGTCAGCACACCGGAAGAGGGAAACAGTTCTAATAATTATAATTATTTATCCCGAAGACAACTGGAAAGAGGGGAAAGTAAAATGGAAGAACCCAGTATGATTACGAGGGAATGAAGATAATATCATCCTTGCTAATGCTTATTGGTTCTCCTGTCCTTCTTATGTCCCTATCTCCTTTTCTGCAATACCAACTTACTTTCCCGAGAGTACAAGCAGCAGCTGGAAAATATGATTCGCCCCTGAACCAATCATTTAAGGAGAATAACCTGCAGTTTCCGCCCAAACATCTATATCTGAGAGTTTTCAAACAGGAACAGGTGCTGGAAGTTTTCGCCGCTGACAACTCCACCTACCGGCTCATCAAGACATATCCCTTTGCGGCAACATCCGGAAAGCCGGGCCCCAAAAATAAAGAAGGCGACTTACAGATTCCGGAAGGGTTCTATCAGGTTGCTCTCTTCAATCCACTCAGTAAGTTTTTGCTATCCATTAAAATAAACTACCCCAACGAGGCGGATAGCACCCGAAATAAGAACCGGCAAAACTTAGGCGGGGATATCTATATTCACGGGAGCAACAAGACCATCGGATGCATACCGCTGGGTGATGAATCCATTCAGGAATTATACTGGTTGTGTGTTTCTTCGTTCGCCGCACATCCTGTCATTCCCGTTCATATTTTTCCATGCAGGATGGGAACCAAAAATATGGGAAAAATGAAAAACGCGTATCCGGATATTATACCCTTCTGGAAGTCGCTGGAACCCATGTTTCGATTCTTCGAGTCACACAAATTATTGGGTGAAGTGACAGGAACAGACAAGGAGGGGAATTATCTGTTGTCCATTCCCTGGGATTAATTTAATCTCCTATTAATCTAAAATCTTATCCGTTACTGCGTTCGGCTTGGTACTAATGTTTATCTTTGCATCTCAAAATAAGCTTCATGGAATTAGTGAATGGAAAATATGAGATTAATGGTGTGGACGTTTTAGAACTTTGCAAAGAATTCGGGACACCACTGTATGTGTATGATGCAGCTGTCATTGAAAGGCAGTACAACAAGCTCATGAACGCCTTTCCCAACAAGAACATGAAAATCAGTTATGCCTGCAAGGCATTAACGAATATCAGCATCCTGAAGTTTATCAAGAATATGGGTGCCAAACTGGATACGGTCTCCATTCAGGAAGTGCAGTTGGGACTGAAAGCCGGATTTGAACCGAAAGATATCATGTACACACCCAATTGTGTCAACATTGACGAAATCAACAAAGCTGTGGGATTCGGTGTGCAAATCAATATCGATAATATTTCCATACTCGAGCAGTTCGGGCATTTATACAGTGACACCTATCCGGTTTGTGTGCGCATCAATCCGCATATCATGGCTGGCGGCAACAAAAAAATCTCCACAGGGCATATCGACTCCAAATTTGGTATTTCCATTTACCAGCTTCGCCATCTGGAGCGTGTTATCGCCACCAACAATATCAAGGTGAACGGCCTTCACATGCACACCGGTTCTGATATTTTGGATGTGGATGTTTTCCTGCGCGGTGCAGAGATTCTATTTGAAGCAGCGAGAAGTTTTAAAGAATTGGAGTTTTTGGATTTCGGCAGCGGATTTAAAGTGAAATACCACTCCGATGACAATACCACCGACATAGAAGAACTGGGCGAAAAACTGGGCACCCGCTTCAATGATTTTTGTAAAGAATACGGCAAAGACCTGACCATCATGTTCGAGCCGGGTAAGTACCTGGTGAGTGAAAGCGGCTTTTTATTCGTCCGAACCAATGTCATCAAACAAACCACTTCAACCGTCTTTGCCGGCGTAGACTCCGGGCAAAATCACCTGATCCGTCCGATGATGTACGATGCCTATCACCATATCACCAATGTATCCAATCCAAACGGCATACAGCGTATCTACACGGTAGTGGGTTACATCTGTGAAACCGATACATTTGGCTGGGACAGAAAACTGAACGAAGTGCGGGAAGGCGATATCCTGGTGCTGCACAATGCCGGTGCCTATGGTTATTCCATGTCTTCCAATTATAATTCCCGCTACCGCCCTGCGGAAGTATTCATCATCAATGGGGAAGCTAAACTCATCCGCCGAAGGGAAACATTGGATGATTTGCTGGCTACGCAGGTAGAAATTACACTTTAATGACCTTTTTCAGGATTAGCAGACATTAAAATGTTCATTTTGGCACATTTCACCCTGGATTAACGATTTTTAATACTCTATATACCCGATATACTATAAGAATTTATACAAAAATCACTACATTCGTAGTCCATGCCGGAGAAAGCATCCAATATTCATCCCGTGTTCCACCAATTGCTGCAACGCAGCGATAAGGAGCATTTATTGCATCAAAAAGCGCTCTGCATCTGGATGACGGGATTATCCGGTTCCGGAAAAAGTACGATTGCCAAAGGACTGGAAGAAAAATTGCACCAAAACGGCATCCTGACAATGGTGCTGGACGGCGACAATGTACGCAGCGGTATCAATAAAAATCTGGGATTTTCGGAGGAAGACCGTATCGAAAATATCCGCCGCATTGCGGAAGTCACCAAATTGTTTCTAGACTGCGGAATTGTAACGATTAACTGTTTTGTCAGTCCTACACAGGATATCCGTGCATTAGCCAAATCGATCATCGGCGAACAGGATTTTTACGAAGTATATGTGAATGCTTCTTTTGATGAATGCGCCAAACGCGATGTAAAAGGTTTGTATGAAAAAGCATTGAAAGGGGAAATCAAAAACTTTACCGGGCTGGATGCGCCTTTTAAAGCACCGGAACATCCGGCATTGGAAATAAAAACGGCGGAACAAAGTATTGAACAAAGTATTGAAATGATATATCATTTTTTTATTTCACGAATTGTAAATAAATGAAACAAATTAAACTAAGAGAAAGTAAAATATTGTTAGATGCTCATCTATCAATATTTTTTGATATTAGTTTAAATGATCTTAGAAATAGCCTTGAACAGCATAAAGATAAATTTAAACCAGACTCATACTTCTTTTTAACCAATGAAGAGATAAGTAATCTGAGAAAGAATTTAATAATCAATGATTTAGACGATCTAAATGAATCTAACATTGCTTTTAAACCAGATGCTGCAATACAACTATCATTTTATTTAGATACAAAATTAGCAACTTGGTTTAGACAAGAAGTTTTATCTAGTTTTAAAAATTTTGTAGTTGATAACATAAACTATAACATCATTAGACACTTTGATGGAATGGAACAATTAGTTGATCTAATGTTTCTGATTACAGATAGAAAAGAAAATTTTCAGATGGGTTTTAAAATAAATAAAAATCTCAATTCTTAAATCTCAATTCTCAAATTATAATGAACGATTATCACTTAAACCACCTCAAAGAACTCGAATCGGAATCCATCTATGTATTGCGGGAAGTGGCGGCACAGTTTGAAAATCCGTGTATCCTTTTTTCCGGCGGGAAAGATTCCATAGTAGTGGTTCATCTGGCATTGAAAGCATTTTATCCATCCAGTGTTCCCTTCACCTTATTACATGTGGATACCGGACACAATTTTCAGGAAGCACTGGACTACAGAGATCAATTGGTTAGCAAGCATGGCCTGCGCCTGCTCGTGGCGTCTGTGCAGGAAGCCATAGACAAGGGCTTGGTGCGCGAAGAAAAAGGCTATACGGCGAGCAGAAATGCGTTGCAGACGGTTCCGCTTCTGGAGGCGATAGAAAAAAATAAATTTGACTGCGCCATCGGCGGTGCACGACGCGATGAAGAAAAAGCGCGTGCCAAAGAACGCTTCTTTTCCCATCGGGATGAGTTCGGACAATGGGACCCAAAAAATCAGCGGCCGGAACTCTGGAACATCTTCAACGGCAGAAAACATCTGGGCGAACATTTCAGGGTATTCCCGATTTCCAACTGGACGGAAATGGATGTGTGGCAATACATCTATCAGGAGCAGATAGAGATGCCGAGCTTATATTTTTCACACAAACGCAAGGTGTTTGAACGTGACGGGGTTTGGTACGCAGCATCCGAGTTTATCCAAAACAAACCGGATGAAGTGGTCGAAGAACGGATAGTGCGTTTCAGGACGGTAGGTGACATTACCTGTACCGGAGCGGTATTCTCCGAAGCGGCAACCTTGGAAGACATCATTCAGGAAGTGGCGGCATCGCGCACCACTGAACGCGGTACACGCGCAGATGACAAACGAAGCGAAGCAGCCATGGAAGACAGAAAAAAGGCAGGATATTTTTAATCAAATTAACCGTCATTGCGAACAAAGTGAAGCAATCTCATCATTTGGAAAGATTGCTTCCTACCTCGCCAATGACGCCAAACAATAAAATACAAATGACAACAACAGATACACAACAAGATAATTTTGACAGCAAGGCATACTTGGATATGGAGCTTTTGCGATTCTCCACAGCCGGAAGTGTGGATGACGGCAAATCGACGTTAATAGGAAGATTATTGTACGACAGTAAATCCATCTTTCAGGACCAGATGGATGCCATTGAAGCAGCTTCTGCAAAGCGCGGCGAAGAATATGTGAACCTTGCCTTATTAACGGACGGCTTACGTGCTGAACGCGAACAGGGCATCACCATTGACGTGGCGTACCGGTATTTTTCTACCCCAAAAAGGAAATTCATCATTGCCGATACACCCGGACATATCCAATACACGAGAAATATGGTGACCGGCGCTTCTACCGCCAATCTCGCCATCATTCTCGTCGATGCCCGTAAAGGTATCATCGAACAGACCTACCGCCACTCTTACATAGCATCCTTATTGCAGATACCGCATATTGTGGTTTGTATCAATAAGATGGACCTGGTGGATTGGGATGAAAAGACATTCAACAAAATCGTGACCGATTACAAGGCGTTTGCCTCCAAACTGGACATTAAGGATGTGCATTTTTTACCCATATCCGCATTGGCCGGGGATAATGTGGTGAACCGTTCTCAAAACATGCCGTGGTATCAGGGGCCGACATTGATGTACCTGCTCGAAACCATCCACATCGGCTCAGACCTGAATCATATCGACGCACGCTTCCCGGTGCAATACGTGATTCGACCGATGAAAAATGACTACCACGATTTCCGCGGTTATGCGGGAAGAATTGCTGGTGGTGTATTCCGCGTCGGCGATAAGGTAAAGGCGTTACCGAGCGGGTTTTCCTCCAGGATAAAATCTATCATAACGATGGATGGTGATTTGCAGGAAGCGTTCGCCCCGCAAAGCGTAACCATTACGCTGGAAGATGAAATCGACATCTCTCGCGGCGATATGATCGTGCGTGAAAACAACGTACCGCAGACAGAACAGGAATTCGATGTGATGCTGTGCTGGATGAATGAGAAAAAATTGGTGCCGCGCGGCAAATACATTTTACGGCATACAGCCAGAGAATGTAAATGTGTCATCAAGGAAATTAAATACAAGCTGAACATCAACACCCTGCAGCGCGTCGAAGAAGAGGTGGAGATTGGCCTGAATGATATTGGCAGGGTTTCCATCCGCACAACGGTCCCGATATTTTTTGACAGCTACCGAAAAAACAGAATCACCGGAAGTATCATTTTAGTGGATGAAGCGACGAATGAAACGATAGCGGCTGGAATGATTGTGTAGCAGCAGCTATTCCTCCCTCGTATAATACCGCGCATATTCCACCTCAAACGTATATGGGAATTTACTATAATCGATATCACCGCCACCGCCGATAGGGGGAATCAGTCCACCCATGGCTAAGTTTAATTTCAAATAGTGCGCTTTTGTTACTGACTCCCAGTTTGCTCCTAAATCCTGTTGGGTGTATGTAATATAATTAGCTGCATCAACGTAGTATTTGATTTGTATGCTGTCCCATTCAATCGCATAATTGTGAAACTCCTCTGTGAAAAACTGCGTGTTTAAAGAAACATAAGGCCAGTGCCGTTCTACATAAGGAGTGCCGGAGCTTCCCTGTGCATACAGACTTCCCAGGGCAAGAAAAGGTGCCTTGCCTACCCATTCCATAATGTCAATCTCGCCGCATTTAGGCCAGCCAACTGCATTGTGATTGACGCCTAATGTCCATATAGCCGGCCAGGTACCACTGCCTAGATGAGGCATTTTGCACGCACTTCTATCAATCCGTAGTTAAACTCTTTATTGCCAAAAGTTTCAATACTGGCAGAAGTCACCGGATGCCCGTCAAAGGTATCTTTACGGGCTGTAATATGCAGCTTTCCACTGTAAACATTACAATTCTCTATTCTGGCTTTCGTATAATATTGGGTTTCATTATTTCGAACATAACCCGTTTCATAGCCCCATTTCGTGGAATCAGGCAGTCCGTTGTATTCAAATTCATCAGACCAGTCCAGCATATACTCCTTTCCCCTGATAAGGACAGTGGTATCCCCCACTATCCTGTTTTCTTTATAACAGGACAGCAAGCCTGCTATCGTCACTAAAAAAATGAACCCTTTCTTCATATTTCTAAAATACAATAATAAACGAAGGAAAAGAAATACATCTTCGCAATTCGGGTGGCACTATTTAAAAATGGATTCCCTAACTTTAATACATGAAAGAGATAAAAGACAAGGCGGCTTCGTATCATCCGGTATATGATAAGGCCTGGAAAGAATTCTTTGTAAAACAGCATTATCTGGTTCCGTTTGCATTTTATCTGCCCATCTCCTTCCACCTCTTGTTTAAGTCCTTTGTCGTCAGACGTGTTTCTGTCCTTCACCTGTTCTGGATGATTCCGCTGATTTCCAAATTCTGGGGCTATATGGAATATTTCCTGCATCAAAATGTACTGCACGAGAATGAGGAACTGAAAATTGATGCCGGCACGATACGGGAATTTCATGAAATACACCACAACTTCCCTAATGACCCCTATCGCTTTGTCGTACCGCTCTGGACGAGCATCCCCAGCGCTATCGTATTTTACAGTGTCTGCCGGACGGCACTGGGAAAAGAGAAAGGGGAAACACTCTTCGGGTTAATGATACTGTATTACCTCTTTTATGAATTCATCCACGTGGCGGCACATAAATTTGACATCAAACATCCTTATTTCGAAAAGATAAAAAAACATCATCTGAAGCACCATTACCTGGATTCGGATAAAGGCTTTGGCTTTACCACCACGCACTGGGACGAAGTAAATGGACTGGCATTTAATAAGCCGGCTAAAAAAGAAGTAAAGAAATCCAAAACACCCAAAGCGGCCTAATCGTTTTTTTCGCTTCCTTTTTGATGAATGACTCGTATCTTTGTACAAGATGGAATCTTCCAAAAAATCATTTCCTTCAATCGGCATTATCGGAGGCGGACAGTTGGGCAAAATGTTCATCCAGAAAGCCTCTCAATGGTCGGTACGGATAAACATCCTCGACAGAGACGAGACTTGTCCTGCGAGCGTATTAGCCAACCGCCACCTGATCGGCAGCATTACGAACGGCAATGAAATTCAGAAATTATCCGACATTTCTGATGTACTTACCTGGGAGATTGAACACATCGATGTAGACAAACTGATTGAACTGCAGCAAAAGGGAAAAACGATTATCCCGAATCCCGAGATTTTAAAGATCATTCAGGATAAAGGCAAACAGAAATTATTCTACCGGAACAACAACATCCCTACCGCACCTTTCTTTATTGCACAAAATAAACAAGACGCAAAGGAAAAACTGGCACAAACTACTTTTCAGAAAGTGGCGGTCAAGACCTGCACCGGCGGTTATGACGGCAAAGGCGTTTTTATTGCTGACAGAGATTCTATCCTGGAAAATCCTGATGTCATTCCGTTCGACCGGGAACTGATGATAGAGGAATTTGTACCCTGCAAAACGGAGATTGCCGTATTGGTGGCTCGCAACCGAAAAGGAGAGCTGGCCGTATATCCGGCGATAGAAATGGAATTTGACCTTCAAAGCAACCTGGTCTCTTTCCTGATTTCTCCGGCTAATATGCCCTTGCATTTAGAACAGCGGGCAGAGCAAATTGCCTTGCAGTGTGCAGAGGCCTTCGGCAGCGCGGGCTTATTTGCGGTGGAATTATTTTTATCGGAAGACGATGAGTTGCTCGTGAATGAGATTGCGCCAAGGCCGCACAATTCCGCACATCATACCATCGAAGGATTCTATACTTCGCAGTACGAACAACTGTTGCGTGTCCTGCTGGATATGCCTTTGGGTTCTACACACCTGAAAATGCCCTGCGCGATGATTAATATCGTAGGGCCTGAAACAGGCAGCGGAAAATACCGGCTGAAATATTTCAATGAACTGAACTCTTTGTCCGGCGTATCTGTGCATTTGTACGGAAAGCAGGAAAGCAAACCGAACCGCAAACTCGGGCATATTACCATAGTGCAGCCATCGCGGGAAAAAGTGTTGGAAATCACCCAAAAAGTCCGAACTTTAACGGAGATTGAAATTTTATAATTAAAACACATAGACACATAGTTTTGAGTTTAGTAAAAAAAGGAGTTGATAGAAAAATACAGGATTCATCTTCGATGAATATCTATGATACACTTAAACTTACGAATATAAACTACAAACTCAAGCGCTATAAAAAATCTATATTTTATGTGTTTAAAAATTTAATGGTATGAAAAAAGTAGCCATCATAATGGGTTCCGACAGCGACTCACCGGTCATGCAGGAAGCCGCAAAAGCATTAACGGAATTCGGAGTTAAATTTGAATACACCATCATCTCGGCCCACAGGACGCCGGAACGCATGTATGAGTTTGCGAGAACCGCCCATGAGCAGGGATTTGAGGTGATCATCGCCGGCGCCGGAGGCGCCGCACATCTGCCGGGCATGGTGGCAGCCATCTCGCCATTGCCGGTTATCGGCGTACCCGTGCAGAGCAAAAGTTTGAGCGGGCTGGATTCATTATTATCCATTGTGCAAATGCCCGGCGGAGTGCCCGTGGCTACGGTGGCTATTAACGGTGCCAAAAATGCCGGTATTCTGGCTGCACAGATTTTAGGAACGCATGACGCTGCATTACAACAAAAAGTAAAGGATTATAAAAAGAAACTAGAAGCTGAAGTGATAGAGAAAACAAGGGGGTTTAACCCTTAATTAACTCGCGTATCACCACACTTGCGCACATGCCGCCGAAGGCGGCGGGCATATACGAAATCGTTCCGTAAGCAGAGCGTTTATAGTTTTTCCCGTCTGTCATAATTAAAGCGAATTTTGGCTGCAACTCCGGTGAGAAGACAACGTCTATTCCTGTATAGATTTTTTCACGCTTCAGCCGTTTCCGTACCATCCTCACAAAAAAACAATCGTGTGTTTCAGAGATGTCCGCAATTTCAATTAAGGTAGGGTCTGTCTTGCCACCCGCCCCTCCGCTGGAGATGATTTTCTTATTCAGGCGATAGGCTGCAATCAATAAATTGAGTTTTGGTGTAATGCTGTCTATGGCATCGACGATATAGTCAAATTCGGCTTCCTGTATGATTTCGTAGGCCTTCTCGGGGAATAAGAATTCCCGGATGGTTACCACTTCAATTTCCGGATTAATATCCCTTAATCGTTCCTCCATCAGGTCTGCCTTCGATTTTCCGTGTGTAGAACTTAACGCGGGCAATTGTCTGTTTCTGTTCGTCGGGTCTACCACATCGCCATCCACTATCGTCATCTTCCCAACCCCGGCACGCGCAATGAATTCTGCGGCATACGAACCAATCCCTCCTAAACCTACAACGAGCACATGGCTGTTGATGAGTTTGTTTAGCTTCTCTTCTCCGATTAATGCCGTGGTTCTGGAAATCCAGTGCCTGTCTTTCACTTTATGTAAAATTATGCTCAAAGGTACTAAAGTTTTCTTTGAGACTTTACGTGAAATATCATTGCAAACTATTTAACTTGCAAACGGCAAACCCAGGTAATGTTACAGCATTTTAATTCATCAAAAATAATTTGCGGCGTAGATGAGGCGGGAAGAGGATGTATTGCCGGTCCGGTAGTCGCCGCTGCCGTTATCCTGCCGAAAGATTTCAGACATCCTTTTTTAAATGATTCCAAGCAGTTAAATGAAAGGCAACGCAATGAGTTGAGGCCCGTTATTGAAGCAAATGCCGTTGCATTTGGTGTGGGAATTATCGACAACACTATCATTGACGATATTAATATCCTGCAGGCTACCTATCGCGCCATGCACGCTGCCGTCGGACAACTGACCTATCTTCCTGAATTGCTAATCATCGATGGTAATCGATTTAAACCTTATCCGGGTATTACCCACCAAACCATTATAAAAGGAGATGGAAAATATATGGAAATCGCAGCAGCTTCCGTTTTAGCCAAAACCTGCCGGGACGAGATCATGGAGAAATTACATATGGAGTATCCGGATTATAACTGGCAGAAAAACAAAGGCTATTCAACGGTTGAACACAGGAATGCGGTAAAAGAAAAGGGTAGCTGTATTTATCATCGGCAGACCTTCCGGTTATTAAAACCTGAGCAACTGAGTTTGTTATAATCAAAAAAGCCCGTCAAATGAATGACGGGCCTCTTTATTTTTTGATCCGAGAAATTATGGATGGGCGGGATACAAAATATTTGCACCACTTATATAGCTGGAAGTATTTCCATTCCATATGCCATCCCAATCCCCTTTTGAGGGTGATGTGGCTGTTCCATCCCCATTGGTGTCACCTCCGTAATCATCATCTTCAATAGACGTCAGGATGGCTGTACCATCTATATTTAAGGGTCTGGATGTTTGTGTTTTTAATCCGGCGCTTAAAGAGAATTTTACTACTACATTCGGCCCGATATTGAACGTATGATTATTAGCTCCCTGATAATAGCCGTCTATCACATAAGGAACTTCCGTTTCACTGTATGTAGTAGTGTAGTTTGCTTTTAAACTGGTATATGTCCAAATGGCGTTTCTTGTATTTTTTTCAGACGGATTGAGCGGGTTGCTGAATGAGTTAGATGTGTCGAAATTATAGTTCACATCTAAATAAATAGGTCTGTCATTATCATAAAATACATTATTGGTGAAAACAGATACGGTATTGTCAATCATATAAAAACCACCATAAAATGCAAACGACTCGGAGTTAGACGTAACAGATTTTGTATGTGCAAATACGCAATGGTCAAAAGTGAACGAAGAACCGGCTACGGTAATTCGCACGGCATTATTATATGGATTGTCACTCTGGCCTGCGTAAAGAAAATCACAGTAAGTAAAACTGTGGCTGCTGCCTCCGTTTAAATACACACATACCCAGTCTCCCGCTGCAGGTGCTGTGGCAGTACCATCACCGTTCGTGTCTCCGCAATGAGCATCATCTTTAATAGAAGTAAACACTATCCTATCCGAAGAAGTACCTTCTGCAATCACCCGTCCGGAATTTACATTTAATCGGGCACCCGGTTTGAACTTCACAACGACACCCGGCTGAATAGTCAGCGTGGAGGTTAAAGTTACCCAGCCATCCAATACATATACATTTCCAGCTGTCCAGGTGGTAGCGGTGGTAATATTAGCACCTGATGGAACATTGACCACCGAACAGGCTGCGGAAGCCGTTGTTTCAAAGGTAATATCCTCACCATACGCAACACCATTCGCATTTTTAGCATACGCCCTGACATGATAGGTGGTATTTGGGTCGAAGCCTTCGTAATTATCTGTAAAAGCGCCCAATCCACTCCCCATCTCAAAATGCACATCATTTGCATCATCTATCGTTGGGTTGGATTCGTCACTAAGACAAATGCCTCTTTCTGTAACGGGGTTACCTCCATCATTTGTTACGTTCCCTCCCAGAGTGGCGGTAGTCTCCGTAACGTTTGTTGGTGTAGCAGTCGTCACCGTAAGCTCTTCTGTCTTCTTACAGGCTGTTGTAATGCTGCCGATTAACAACAGTACAAAACTCATCTTTCTGATCATTGCATTCATTGTTTTCATTTTTAGTTTGAAAATATTATTACTAATATACTAATTTACATTTAAAGACTTGCATATCTTTTAATGCGCATTGTCTAAGAGTCGCTAATTTACAAAAAATCTCATTCCTGTTTTACTATCCCGTTTTGTCAAAACAATACTGCAATTATATTGCCAAGTGTATAATTTTATACTGTTTTGAATGTTCTAAAGACAAAGGACTGAAACATAGTTTATCCGAACAATAGAAGCTAAGGAAGAAATTTTACTAACTCCAGCGCTCATCCGTTACACATCGGTTTGGGTATTTCCCTAAATGCGTTTTGTCTTTATAGTAATCCATGATTTCCTGCATATCATGATTGATATTACCGGTTGGATAGATAATCTTGTCAACTATAGCTTCCTTTACATCAAAATCCAGATAACCCAATGCAATGGGCACTTCTGCCTTCACAGCTATATAATAAAATCCGGTTTTCCACTGTTTACGTTTGCCTCTAGATCCTTCCGGCGTAACCACCATGCAGATTTTCTTTTCTTTCTTTATGGAGTTCGCCATCGCATCTACCAAACTGATTTTTCGTTTCGTATTTCCATCTTTCGGCGATCTGTCAATTGGAATACACCCCAGATAGCGCAAAACCCAATTTAATGGCCAGAAAAAGGCTTCTTTTTTAACGGCAATCTTCGCCGGAATCTTTGCAATGACAAATACAGCCTTGCCAATAACCATATCCCAGGCAGATGTATGCGGAGCAACAATCAATACGCATTTATCCAGCTTCTTTAATGGATCTACCTGATAGTTCCAGCCTAGTCCGATTAAAATTATTCTTGAAATGATTTTGAGCATGCTTTACCTTTAATTTATAACCGCTGTGAAGATAGATGATTCTATCCTGTCCTCAATCACCGGACAATACTACCTGTATCTCATTAGATGTAGCGCTGGTCCAGGCTGAATTTTTCAGGATGGCAGGGCGTAATGTCTTTGTAAAACTCCATCATGGTACGCATATCCGTCTCCAAATCGGTTGGATAGATGATTTTACCAATGCCTGCTATCTTATTCTTATAATCCAGATACCCCAGTAAAATAGGTACATTCGCCATCTTGGCGGTATACCAGAATCCTGTCTTCCATTCTGTGCGTTTGCTTCGGGTGCCTTCAGGCGTAACCATTACATGCAGTTCCGGATTATCTTTAAACAGATTAGCCATCGCCTCTACCATACTGGGCCTGGGATCACCCGGTTTCTTAGGTGTCCGGTCTATGGCGATGGCACCCAGATTGAGCATGATGCGTTTAAATGGAAACCGCACCCATTCTTTCTTAACGGTAAACCGCAACGGCAAGCCCATCAGGTCAAATGCCGCTTTTGCAATCGGCAAATCCATATTGGCGGTATGTGGAGCCGCTATCGTTATGGACTGTTTGATGCCTACTATCGCTTCGGTTTTTAACTTCCATCCCAATAACTTAAAAATCAATCTGAAAATCCAACGTATCATCTTGCAGGTTTATACACAAATATCTTCCATTTTATTCAGATTATAAAATTTAACACTTGAAATATTAAAATCAGAAACAGAAACTTGGAAAATAGAAATTTATTTCTGTAACTTTAAATTAGTTGCTATAACAACTGTTTCATAAAAAACAATATGACTGATTTTATCAAACCTTTTGAAGAGAAAGCGCCGGAAATTGTATTCGAATGGAATGATTCCAAAACAGCCGCCCAGGGCTGGCTGGTCATCAATTCACTGCGCGGTGGTGCTGCGGGAGGCGGTACACGTATGCGCAAAGGGCTTACGAGGCACGAGGTGATCTCTTTGGCAAAAACCATGGAAATCAAATTCTCCGTTTCCGGTCCTGCTATCGGCGGTGCAAAATCAGGCATCAATTTCGACCCGAATGACCCGCGTAAGAAAGAAGTTCTTGAGCGGTGGTTTAAGGCCGTGTCGCCTATTCTCAAAAATTACTACGGCACCGGAGGCGATATGAATATCGACGAAATAGATGAAGTGATTCCGATTACAGAAGAGTTTGGTATCTGGCATCCGCAGGAAGGAATTGTAAATGGTCATTATCATCCGAAAGAAAAGGACAAGATCAATAAGATTGGACAATTACGCGTGGGGGTTTCAAAAGTTCTCGAGGATGAAGATTATACTCCTTCAAAAAAAGAAGGATTTGTGGTGGCCGATATGATAACCGGTTATGGCATTGCAGAATCTGTAAGACACTTCTATGCCATCTGGAGAAATGCATCAATAGCCGGAAAGAAAGTAACGATACAGGGATTTGGAAATGTAGGTGCTGCTGCCGCATATTTTCTGGCACAACAGGGCGCTAAAGTGGTCGGAATCATTGATACCACAGGGGCTTATATAAATGAAACCGGTTTTACCTTTGAAGAAATCACACTGCTATTTCTCCACAGAAAGAACCGTAAGCTGTTTCACGAAGACCTGATTCCTTTTGAGCATGCGCAAAAAGATTTCTGGAAAATCAAATCCAATATCTTTATTCCGGCTGCCGGCTCGCGCTTAATCGGAAATCATGAATTGAACGAAATGATTAAAGCAGGTGTTGAGGTTATCTCGTCCGGTGCGAATGTGCCGTTCAACGACCCGGAGACTTTTTACGGTAAAATTTTAAATAAAGCAGACGAAACGCTGACCGTGATTCCTGATTTCATAGCCAATTGCGGTATGGCAAGGGTATTCGCCTATCTGATGGGGAAAAACAGTAAGATTTCCGATGAAGCCATCTTTCATGACGTATCAAAGGTGATTGATAATGCGTTGAAAAAGGTACACCAGAATGACCCTCGTGCTGTTTACATTACCAGAAATGCGTTGCAAATCGCAATAGAAGAATTAAGTTAATGTAACAATGTATCAATTAAACAATGTAATAATGAAAAACAGAGAACAGGAGGAAACATTGGTAAATTGTTAAATTTTTTCATTACTAAATTTTAATCATGCCCATCTATCACAAACTCGGAAATATCCCGCCCAAACGGCACACCGTCTTTAAATCGGAAACCGGGCAACACTATTATGAACAACTTTTTGGAACGGAAGGGTTTCACTCGCATTCGTCCCTGCTGTATCATATTCATCGCCCTACACAGGTAAAAGAGATCTTAGATTCAAGGGATGTCACACCCAAAATTACGATAGAAAAAAATATCAAATCACTATTGCTGGAAGGATTCAGGTTAACACCGGAAGATGATTTCTTAGACAGCAGAAAGGCATTATTAGTCAATAGAGATTGTACAATAGGCTTAGCTTCCCCGCGCAAATCGCTCACCTCATATTTTTATAAGAATGCCGATGCAGACGAGCTAATTTTCATCCACAAAGGCAGCGGAACCTTGCGCACCCTCATGGGAAAAATTCCGTTTGAATACGGCGATTATCTCGTGATTCCGCGCGGCATGATTTATCAGATAGATTTCACTTCTGAAGACAACCGCCTGCTGCTGCTAGAGTCCTACGCTCCCATTCATACGCCCAAACGCTATAAAAGTTCTTCCGGGCAGTTGCTGGAACACTCGCCGTTCTGCGAGCGCGACTTTATGTTGCCGCAGGATTTGGAAACGCACGATGCCAAAGGTGATTTCATCATCAAAATAAAAAAAGAAAATGTATTGCACGAATTCCTGTATGCAACACATCCGTTTGATGTGGCAGGCTGGGATGGGTATAATTTCCCTTATGGATTCAGCATTCACAACTTCGAGCCAATAACGGGCCGCGTACATCAGCCTCCTCCGGTACACCAGACCTTTGAGACGAGTGCGCTGGTGGTTTGTTCTTTTGTACCGCGTTTGTACGACTATCATCCGCAGGCGATTCCTGCACCGTACAACCACAGCAACATTGACAGCGACGAAGTATTGTACTATGTGGATGGCGATTTCATGAGCAGAAACAATATTGAACAAGGCCATATCACGCTGCATCCAAAAGGCATACCGCACGGGCCTGCACCCGGCGCCATGGAGCGCAGTATCGGGCAAAAAGAAACGCAGGAACTGGCGGTGATGATTGATACGTTCCGTCCATTGATGGTGACGGAAGAAGCCATGAAAATCGATAATGGTAAATATTATAAAAGCTGGGTGGAATAATGCCGCTCTGTCATTCCCGCTTGCGCGGGAATCTCATAATCATCGAATGAGATTCCCTTTTTCAAGGGAATGAATTGGAGATCTAAGCATTAAAGCCTTGTGCTCTTTCTGGTTATAAAAAATTAAAGTATATGTCAACAGAAATAAAAAACGTAGAATACGGACTCGAAAAAATCTTCGAAGGGGCACAAGATTTTCTGCCATTACTCGGGACAGATTATGTCGAGTTATATGTAGGCAACGCTAAACAGGCCGCCCATTACTACAAGACTGCTTTCGGTTTTCAGTCGCTCGCGTATGCTGGTTTGGAAACGGGTATCCGTGACAAAGCATCCTATGTGTTGAAACAGGATAAGATACAACTGGTGCTCACCACACCATTAACATCGGACTCGCCCATCAACATACATTTAGCCAAACACGGCGACGGCGTAAAAGTGATTGCATTGTGGGTGGAAGACGCAACTCAGGCATTTAAAGAGACTACAAAGCGTGGTGCAAAACCGTTCATGCAGCCAAGCGTAGAAAAGGACGAACACGGGGAAGTCATCCGTTCCGGTATCTATACCTACGGTGAGACCGTCCATATTTTTGTGGAACGCAAAAATTACAACGGCACTTTCTTACCCGGCTATCAGCCCTGGAAATCGGATTACAATCCAACATCCGTTGGTTTAAAATTTATCGACCACATGGTGGGTAATGTGGGCTGGGGCGAAATGAACCAATGGGTGAAATGGTATGAAGACGTCTTGGGATTCGTCAACTTTCTATCGTTCGACGACAAGCAAATCCATACAGAATATTCCGCACTGATGAGCAAGGTGATGAGCAATGGCAATGGCCGTATCAAATTCCCCATTAACGAACCGGCGGAAGGCAAGAAAAGGTCACAGATCGAAGAATACCTGGATTTCTATGAAGGTCCGGGTGTTCAGCACATCGCTGTTGCCACGGATGACATCATTTCGACGGTCACCCAGTTGCGCGAACGCGGTGTGGAATTCCTGAGCGCTCCGCCGCATGCATATTATGAAGCAGTACCGGCTCGTTTAAGCGAACATGTTTCCATGATGAAAGAAGATATCAATGTACTGGAACAACTGGCGATTTTAGTAGACGCAGATGAAGAGGGGTATCTGCTGCAGATCTTTACCAAACCGGTGGAAGACAGGCCGACCTTATTCTTTGAAATCATACAGCGCATGGGTGCGAAGGGTTTTGGTGCAGGTAATTTCAAGGCATTGTTTGAATCCATTGAAAGAGAACAGGAAAAGCGTGGAACTCTTTAAATATACAATAAATAAATGAATCCATTAAATAATTATTCCTTGGAAAGATTTGTTTCATACATTATCTCATTGCCTTATTGCTCAATCATTACATTATAAAAATGAATTTAAACTACGGCTTCATACTGGAATCCACGGCAAAGAAAATAAAACTTGCGCTGCAAAGAAAGTTCATCGAACATGAAATGGATATCACCGTTGACCAGTGGGTGGTTCTGCTGGAATTGCATAAACATGGAACCCAGAATCAGGTAACATTGTGTGAACGCTGCTGTAAAGATGCCCCCACCATCACACGTATCATCGAATTACTGGTAAAGAAAGAGTTGGTGGCACGGGAAAGCTGTAAGGAAGACAGAAGAAAATTCAACATTTCCCTCAGCAAGAAAGGAAAGGCACTGGTACAGAGAATCTTACCGGTTATTATCGAATTCCGCAAAAAGGGTTGGGATTGTTTAACAGAGAAGGATGTCCAGCATTTAGAAAGAATTACTAAAAAAATACAGGATAATTTAACCGTACAAATCTCTGAAAACTGAAATGAACGCTATGACATTACTGGAATCTATACAAACTCATCCACATTTTACCTTCCACAACCTACCGTATGGTATTTATTCGACTTCGGTAAAATCAAAAAGAACGGGTGTTGCGATAGGCGATTACATCCTGGATGTATCCGCCTTGTTCGAATTGAACTTTTTTCAGAATAGTTTGGCTGAAGATATTTTCCAAAAACAACAACTCAATGATTTTATAGCATTAGGAAGAACAACCCACCTGGCTGTACGCAAAAGAATACAGGATGTATTCATGAACAATACTGCATTCGTCGAAGAGCACCAGGCCAAGATACTGGACAAACAAAGCGATGCCACCATGTATGTTCCTGTAAAAGTGGGAGATTACACCGATTTCTATTCTTCGGAAGAGCACGCCTCCAATGTGGGTAAAATGTTCCGCCCAACCATGGAACCGCTGCTGCCCAACTGGAAACACATGCCGATTGCCTATCATGGAAGGAGTTCCTCCATCATCACGACAAATACGCCGGTCAAAAGGCCATACGGACAGGTATTGAGAGGAGAGGAAGTGATTTATTCACCCTGTCAGACGCTGGATATTGAGATTGAACTTGGATTTATTATTGGGAAAGAGAATCCGCTCGGGACACCAATAAATAGTAATGAAGCGGATGATTACATCTTTGGTGCCGTGCTGCTGAACGATTTCTCCGCGCGCGATATCCAACGCTGGGAATATCAGCCGCTCGGCCCGTTCCTTGGTAAAAACTTTGCCACGTCCATATCACCCTGGGTGGTTACTTTTGAAGCGCTGAAAGAATTTATGACGGATGCGCCGGAACAGACACAACGGGTATTGCCTTACCTGCAACAATCTTCCCGAAAGAATTTCGATATCGAAATTCACTTTGAAATCGAAACCCAAAAAAACAAGGCCACTGTCGCCGTCACAAACTCAAAATATTTATACTGGACAGCTGAGCAGCAAATCGCACACCATACGGTAAACGGCTGCAACCTGCGCATCGGCGATTTATTGGGGACTGGAACCATTTCCGGAACAGACAGGAACAGCTTTGGAAGTTTATTGGAATTAACGTGGAACGGCAAGGAAAAAATAAAGATTGGGGATGAAGAGAGAACTTTCCTGCAAGATGGCGATACGACAATACTAAGTGGCATTTGCAGAAAAGGTGATATACAAATCGGTTTTGGTGAAGTGAGAAATAAAATATTACCTTAAGTCATTTCGAGCAAGTCGAGAAATCTTACAATAAAAACAAGACAGGATTTCTCCTGTTGTCTAAATGACAGTACAAAAAAATAAAAATCAATGTACGATCTAAAACAAGAATACGACCAATACACCGAAGAAGATTTCTTAGTATGGAAATTGCTGTACCAGCGCCAACGGGTATTGCTGCAAAACATGGCGTCGAAAGAGTTTATTCGCGGGATGGAGGAAATGCATTTCAGCGACGATAAGATTCCGGATTTCAACCATGTTAATAAGGTACTGGCTGAAACGACAGGTTGGCAGATTGAAGTGGTACCCGGTTTGATTCCCGATAAGGATTTCTTTGAATTACTGGCAAATAAAAAATTCCCGTCCTCCACCTGGCTGCGCAAACTTGAAAACCTGGACTATCTCGAAGAACCGGATATGTTCCATGATTGCTTTGCTCACATGCCTTTGCTGACCGAGCAGTTTTTTGTAGACTACCTGCAGGAATTATCCAAGATTGCGTTAAGGTATATTGATGATGCGCTGGCGATCGAACTGATTGGCCGCATCTATTGGTTTACGGTAGAGTTTGGATTGATAAAGGAAGCCGCAGGCATGCGAATATACGGCGCCGGAATCTTATCTTCGAGCGGTGAAAGCATATTTTGCCTCGGTGATAAGGCCAACCGTAAGCCGTTCCATGTGAAAGAAATCATGGAAAAACATTATTACAAAGACCATTTCCAGGACAGGTATTATGTCATAAATACCTACAAAGACCTGTTTGATGCCGTTCCTGAGATAGACAGATTGATGGAGATGGCGCTGATAAAGATTCCGCATGAAAAGATATTTATGCAACACCGTTGGACCTGAATCTGTAAATAGAATGATATTTCTCACTACGTTCGAAATGACATGAAAAAACAAACACTCAAACGTATAAAATCGAGCATACGCAAAAAACAAATCAAAGATGGATTTTTTGACGGCAGATTTGCGCCGAAAGTGCAACCTGATAAAAAGAAGGTGCAGAATAAAAAATTGTGCAGATTGAAAATAACTTTTTGAAAAATAAATAATTGAAATACATGGCCAATAGACTATGTGTCTATGTGTTTAAAAAAAAATTAAATGAAAACAATTATACCAAAAGAAACCGGCTTAAAGGAAATATCTAATTTTTTCACATCTGCCATTATACCGCGTCCCATTGCATTTGTCAGTACCGTCGATGAAAACGGCACCCCGAATTTAAGCCCGTTTTCCTTTTTCAATGTATTCAGCTCGGACCCTCCGGTTCTTGTCTTTTCACCGGCAAAAAGCGCGCTGACCGGTAAACAAAAAGATACCTACTACAATATTAAAGCTGTACCGGAATGCGTCATCCATATTGCGAATTATGCGATGGCAGAACAGTTGTCTGTAACAAGCGGCGCTTATCCTGCAGGGGTGAATGAATTTATCAAAGGTGGTTTCGCGGAAGAGCAATCCACGTTGGTCAAACCTCCGCGCATCAAGGAGGCGCCGATTGCCTTTGAATGTAAAGTGAACCAGGTGGTAGAGCTGGGAGACAAAGGCGGTTCGGGCAATCTGATGATTTGTGAAATCCTGATGATACATGTGGATGAAAATATCCTGGATGAAAAAGGCAATGTCATTGCCGAAAAGCTAGACCCGATTGCACGTCTGGGGTACAACAATTATGTGCGTTTTACCAAAGAAGCTATTTTCGAAACACCCAAGCCATTGAAGTCATACGGCGTGGGCGTGGATGCCATTCCGCAATGGATAAAAGATGAGCGGGTTTTAGATGGCAATGAACTGGGCAAACTCGCCAGCATTGCAGAGATCCCCAACAAAGAAGATATCAAACAGGATGCAGAATTAGCAGAACTAATCACCGAATACAAAGACCAAAGCATTAATGAACTTAAACGTTTATTGAGCGAAAATAAGATTAAGGAAGCCTGGTGGGTGTTATTAAATTTAGAATAGATTATTGATTTACTACCTTAACCTGCCATGCACCGAAGCCCACGCACCAGATATTGATAAACGCATTTATGATACCATCAGCCACACCTACGGTGTACATGCCATTTAGGATATTAAAGCTGAAATCACAAAGCCCTAAGAAAATCATGGCACCGGCTGCCATCAACGTGTAGTTTTTCCACTGGTCGTTTGTTCTGTTAAAATATGCCCGCAAAAGCAATATGCACAGGAAAGCATCCGGCAATGGGAAACTGTGCTCAAACTTGGTGTAATAAGCTGGATAGGCTGGATTCTCAAACCCCACTAAAAAGAAAATCGTCCAGAATAGAATCAGTCCGATAGCCGTAAGCAGTTGTAATACCTGTGTAGACTTCTTCATATTATTTCTTCTGTGCCTTATTTATACTGCTGTTCATGATCCAGTCAATCAGCCACGGAAAAAAACGTTTGATGATACGGGTCATCTTGCCGTCAAATCCCGGAATGATCAGGAATGATTTTTTCTGCATCTCCTTAAGAACGGTTGTAGCAACAAACTCCGGTTTCAGCAGGGTCGCCTTACCGCCGATAGCTTTTGTTTCTTCCGGTTTGTTTTTATTCTCCGCCTCAAAACCCGGCGTATCCGTATCCGGCGGACAAAGCACCTGCACTTTTATATTGTATCGTTTCAGTTCGCTGCGCAGGGCTTCGGAAAAACCGATAATGCCGAATTTTGTCATGTAATAGTCCGCATACCCGAACACACCGAGAAATCCGGCGATGGAAGAGGTATTGACGATTTGCCCGCCCCTTTCCTTCATATACGGAACCATCGTGTACACGGAGTTCCAGGTAGAATACAGATTTGTCTTAATGGTTTTATCAAAGATATCAAACGTGATATTTTCAAAATAATCCGGCTGTGCGATTCCAACACAGTTCACCAATATATCCGGCACTTTATGTTCCTGTATGGCTTTTTCAAAGACAGTTTTAGTATCATCCGGATCGGATGTGTCCACTGAATAAAAACAAACTGTTTGAGCAGCATCTACCGCCACTTGTTTAATTTCATGGACAGCTTGCTCTAATTTAGAAACCGTTCTTGCAAAGACTACGACATGGCTCCCTTCTTTGGCGAATGCTTTTGCAATTGCCAGTCCGATACCGGTGGAACCGCCGGTGACAAAAGCCGTTTTATCCTGATAAAATCCCATGTATTATCTATTTCTGTTTTAGTGCGGCGAAATTCTGCTGTTTCAGCCAGACCATGGTTCTCCGAAAACCTTCCCTGTAGGATATTTTAGGGTCCCATCCTAATTCCTTTTCTGCCTTGGCAATGGAAAATTTCAATCTCGACCCCAGGTTTTTTACGGTATAGGTGGTCAGCAACGGCCTGTCTTTCTTGTTGAATAATTTGCCAAAGAATTCCATCAGGATAGCCACCAGATAAGCCAGTCCGTATGGAATATGCATCGTCACTTCTTTCCCTCCGATCTCTCTGGCAATACTATTGGTAAATTCTTCCAGCGTGGTGCTTTCGCCGTCATGGACCAGGTATCCATTGCCAATCGCACGCTCATCCTCGGATATCAGCATCAGCAAATCCACCAGATTCTCCACATAGGTAGGCCAGACAATTGCGTTCTTGCGCATGAACACCATCTCTTTCTTCAGGATGGCATCTGCCAGATGCGGTACAAACGTCTTATCACCGGGACCGAATATCCAGCAGGGATATACCATCGTGACCGGCAGTCCTTTTTCCGTATAATAATTCCAGGCAACTTCTTCCGCCGCCAGTTTGGTATCGGGATAAGGTTCATTCCAGGGTTTGAGTGGAAAGGTTTCATCCATCACTTCTGATTCATCCAATCCGAACACATCATTGGTGCTGATTTTCACCAGACGATAAACCTTAGCCTCCACACAGGCCTTGCATACGTTCTCCGTACCCGCAATCATCACCTGTTCAAAGACTTCCCGTTTACCCCAATCCGAAACAAATGCCGCACAGTGGAAAACAACATCTATGTCATCTGATATGGCTCTTCGCACATCTTCATAATTACGAATATCCCCAAAAACCACTTCCACTTTTTTGTTTTCGAGCTGCGGCAAAGCAGGATCATTCGGCAGTACGAGTGCGCGGACAACATTCCCAGCAGCCAGGTTCGCGTTTACCAGATGCGTTCCGACAAAACCGGTTGCGCCTGTAATGAGTACTTTCTTGGACATACACTAAAATTAGTTTAATTTTAGTTTTTAAAGAAGAAAACACTCATTTTTGATATTCATATTCTCCGTTACATGCAGTCAATAGAATCCATTGCCCAAAAAATCAATTTAAATCCCGCACAGCTCATTCCCTATGGAAGATACATGGCCAAGATAGAGCAAGATGGTTTCAGCGACGAAAAGATTAAAGCCTCTAAACTTATCCTGGTTACTTCCATTACACCGACTAAAGCAGGGAATGGAAAAACCACCACTTCTATCGGATTGGCAGACGGCCTGAACCGTATCGGAAAGAAAGCGGTGCTGGCATTGCGTGAACCTTCACTGGGGCCTTGCTTCGGTATGAAGGGCGGCGCCACAGGTGCCGGAAAATCACAGTTGATACCGGCAAACAATATCAATCTTCATTTTACAGGCGATTTTCATGCGTTGAGTATCGCCAATAATATGCTGGCGGCTTTGGTCGATAATTACAATTTCAAGGTGCAGGGAACGCCACATGAACTGAAAGAACTGTATTGGAAAAGAGCGATGGATGTAAACGACCGTTCCCTTCGCTATATCATTACCGGACTGCATGGCGGGAAGAACGGACTTCCCGCGGAAACGGGATTTGATATCACTCCGGCATCCGAACTGATGGCAGTCCTTTGCCTGTCGGAGAATTTTGAAGAATTAAGACAAAAGATAGACTCGATTTTAGTTGGCTATACGGCTGACAATATCCCACTTCATCTAAAAGATTTAAAATTCGGAGGCGCCATTACCGCATTATTGAAAGATGCGATAGCGCCCAATTTAGTGCAGACACTGGAAGGCAATCCGGTGATTATTCACGGCGGCCCGTTTGCAAATATCGCTCACGGCTGCAATTCCCTTATCGCCACCAAGACAGCGATGCAATACGGCGAGTATGTCCTGACGGAAGCCGGATTCGGCAGCGACCTTGGCGCTGAGAAGTTTTTCAATATCAAATGCCGTAAAGCGGGCATCGTACCGGCTTTGAGTGTACTGGTCGTTACCACTCAGTCGCTGAAATTACACGGCGAGGTGGCCTATGACAAAATAAAGGAACCGAATGCGGAAGGAATACTGAAGGGCATGCGGAATACAGAACGTCACATACAGATTCTGCAATCTTTCGGACAGAAGGTATTGGTGGTGCTGAATCAATTTGATTTTGATACGGAGGAAGAATTGGAATTAATCAAAGATGCCTGCAGAGACAGGCAGGTGGATTTTGCCGTTAACAATGCATTTCAGCTAGGTGGTGCTGGAGCAGAGGATGCTGCTGAAAAGATTATTGCATTAACCGATACCGTAACAGGTACGATTGCATTTACATACAATTTAGAGGATACCGTAGAAGAGAAAATCAACAAGATTGTCCGAAGGATATACAACGGGAACAACGTTCATTTTGAGAAGAAAGCAAGGAATCAGTTAAAAAGGATCCAGCGGCTTGGATTTGACCGTTTACCTGTCTGCATCGCCAAGACACAATACTCCTTTTCCGATGATGCCGAGAACAATAACGCTTATGACAATTTTGATATTACGGTAGACGAATTGATTGTCAATGCCGGTGCCGGCTTTATTGTGGCCGTTTGCGGCGAAATGATGCGGATGCCGGGTCTGCCGGATGAACCGAATGCCCTGCATATTGATGTGATGAATGGTGAAATCATCGGATTGGTATAAACTAAAAAAGGGGAAGCCATCGCAAATGCGATGGCTTCCCTAAGTATTATATTTCCAGCATTATTTTCCTTTGCGTTTACGCTCATTTTCATCCAGGTAAATCTTACGCAGTCGAATGGATTTCGGTGTGACCTCCACATATTCATCGCCCTGAATATATTCCAATGCTTCCTCTAAGGAGAATTTGGTGACCGGAATTAATTTGGCTTTATCGTCTGTTCCGGATGCACGTACATTCGTCAACTGTTTTTTGATGGTGACGTTTACCACCAAATCATCCTGACGGGAGTTTTCGCCAATAACCATACCGGTATAAATCTCATCTCCTGCTTCCACAAAGAAACGGCCTCTGTCCTGTAATTTATCCAGAGAGTAGGCTATCGCTTCACCTGTCTCTTTCGAAATCATAGAGCCATTGATACGACCCTGTATTTCTCCCTTATGCCTGTCATATTTTATAAAGCGGTGTGCCATCACAGCCTGTCCGGAGGTGGCCGTAATCATCTCCGTTCTCAAACCTATCAAACCGCGGGAAGGGATTTCGAAATCCATGATAGAACGATTGCCTTTTAAGACCATATTCTTCATATCCCCTTTACGCTTGGTAATCATTTCAATCGCAGTACCTGCTTTCTCTTCCGGCAGATCGATGGTTAATTCTTCAATAGGTTCACATTTATGTCCGTCAATTTCTTTAAAGATTACCTGAGGCTGGCCTACCTGCAGTTCGTAGCCTTCCCGACGCATGGTTTCTATCAGTACGGACAAGTGCAATACCCCACGGCCAAATACCAGGAATGAATCGGCTGTCTCCCCCTGCTGTACACGAAGCGCCAGGTTTTTTTCCAGTTCTTTGGTTAAGCGGTCTTTAATGTGGCGGGATGTTACAAACTTTCCTTCCTTTCCGAAAAAAGGAGAATCATTGATGGTAAACAACATGCTCATCGTTGGCTCGTCGATAGAAATAGCTGCCATTGCTTCCGGATTCTCCGCATCGGCGATGGTATCCCCGATTTCAAATCCGTCTATACCTACTATTGCGCAGATTTCACCAGCCGGCACTTCATCCACCTTTATTTTAGCCATGCCCTCAAACAGCATCAGGTCCTTGATGCGTGACTTTACGATTTTGCCGTCTCTCTTGATTAAAGCGACCGGCATATTGGATTTCAGCGTACCACGGAAAACACGGCCAACGGCAATACGGCCAACAAACGAGGAATAATCCAGGGATGTGATTTGCATCTGTGCGGTCCCTTCCGCAATCTTTGGTGCAGGAATATGCTCGATGATGCAATCCAGCAAATCAACCACATTTGTCTTAGGTTGTTTATGGTCTGTACTCATCCAGCCATTCTTGGCAGAGCCGTAAATGGTCGGAAAGTCCAATTGTTCTTCGGTTGCATCCAGCTGAAACATCAGGTCAAATACCTTTTCATGCACTTCATCCGGTGTGCAGTTTTCCTTGTCGACTTTATTAATAACGACGATTGGTTTTAAACCCAACTGTAATGCTTTCTGCAACACGAAACGCGTTTGGGGCATAGGCCCTTCAAAAGCATCTACCAGCAATAAAACGCCGTCTGACATTTTCAATACACGTTCTACCTCCCCGCCAAAATCCGCGTGGCCCGGTGTATCAATAATGTTGATTTTATAGTCTTTATATTTTACTGCGGCATTTTTCGCTGTGATGGTAATGCCACGCTCGCGCTCTAACTCATTATTATCCATGATTAAAACGCCCGTGTTCTCATGTTCGGAGAATGTTTTACATTCCCACAGGATTTTATCTACCAAAGTAGTCTTACCGTGGTCAACGTGCGCAATAATGGCAATATTTCTGATTTTTTGCATAAAAAAATAATTCTTTGAATTTCGAGGTGCAAAGGTACATGATTATAAACGCTTTTGCTAATATTACACCTATTGACAATAATTTTTTGACTTTTAATTTCAGAGTTTTAACTTTATAGTAATGTGTGATACCTTTGTTCATATACCGTCCCAAAAGTCAGGCTCTGTCATTTTTGGGAAAAACAGTGACAGAGAACCCAATGAAGCACAACAAATTGTGCATTATCCGAGAAAAATCAGGGTCAAAGTTAGCAGGAAGGCCACATTTATTGAGCTCGAGGTTCCGGTTGAATCCTATGAAGTAATCTTAAGCAAACCCTTTCAAATATGGGGTGCGGAAATGGGATGCAACGAGTTTGGAGTGACCATAGGAAATGAAGCCGTTTTTACCAAAATGCCCTTTGATAAGAAGCAGGTTGGTTTAACGGGAATGGACTTGCTGCGCCTGAGTCTGGAAATATCCAAAACAGCCAAAGATGGCGTGGATAATATCATTCATTTTCTGGAAAAATACGGGCAGGATGCGTGCGGCGGTTATATGGACAAGAATTTCTATTATCACAACAGTTTCATCATTGCAGATAAAAATGAAGGATATGTGCTGGAAACAGCCGGCAGACATTGGATATATGAAAAGGTAACCGGCTATCGGGCCATTTCCAACGGATTAAGCATAGCAGAGAAATATGATGGCATCAGTAAGGATGCGATAGCATTTGCTCAAAAGAAAGGATGGACAAAAAAGCAGGAGAACTTCAACTTCAAAAAGGCTTACAGCCAGTGGCTGATGCCTAAACTTGCAGGTTGTGAATACCGAAGAAACAATAGCGAGGATAAAGGAAAATCGTTTTCAGGTTTTACCGTGGAAAATGCTATCCGTATTCTACGTTCACATGGTGAAAAAGAACAAACATTCACACCGGAACAAGGCAATACAAGAAGTATCTGTATGCATGCATCGGGTCTATTCACGCCACATCAGACAGTAGGGTCCATGGTAGCAGAATTGCGCAAAGACAAACCAGCGACGGTGTGGCTCACAGGCACTTCAGCACCTTGTCTGAGTTTGTTCAAACCCTTTTATTTCGGGAATGATATTTTGGAGGAAGAAAATTTTATTCCTCCTTCTGTAAAAGCTGATAATTCCTATTGGTGGCAATGGGAGAAACTGCATCGTGCTGTTTTAAAGAATTATGCGAAATCGATTTCATTCCTGCAATTCAAACAACAGGAACTCGAAAAATCATGGATAAAACAAGACAAAATCCTTATCCAGGAAAACTGGAATCTGATCAATGCCAGGCTAGTTTCCCTTAAGGCTATAAAAGAAAGCATAGACGTCCGGGATTATATGTTGTCAAAATCAATTGAAGGCAACAAAACTAAAACCGGATTTTTGTATTCTCGATTCTGGAATCGCCTTGACAGGCAGGCAGGAATAACTATATAAACTTCAGTATATTATGTATTCGCTGGCATAAACCAAAATCAAATCGTAATTTTAAACATACAATGGGAGAATTAAGAAATATATTATTTACAGCAAGCTATTTTCTGTATAATATCATGAGTGCACAGGCCGTCTTTCAGGAAGATTTCAACGCCAGCTATTTCCCAGCGAACTGGACGGTTTCGCCCAGAATAGAGAAAGCATTGGCATTGGGAAAAGGCAACAGCGGATATATACGCTTCCATCCAAAATATCAGCAGCAATCTATTGAAACACCATTAATCACTGTTCCAGCCGGTAATTATGCTCTTCTGTTTGACTGGAACAAAGCCGGTAATTCAAATGAAGACTCTGTTCTAGTTGAAGTTTCTGAAACCAACGGAAGCAGCTGGCAGGCAGTCTATACAATATTCAACGGCAACAACAGAACATGGCAACCCGACTCTGTGGCATTAAATAACATTGGCGGAAACATAAAATTACGATGGAAATATTTCTCCGTCGGCATCTTTCCGTCACAATATTTTAATCTGGATAATGTAGTATTGAAAAGTAATACCCCTACTTTCATAAAACAAAACATCAGTGATATAAGCTTTACCCTGTTCCCAAATCCGAATAATGGAATTTTCCAAATCAGGCTGAATAACCCGGCGCTAAAAAACGGAACATTACAAATAACAGACGTTAAAGGTTCTGTGGTATACAAACAACCACTCCCTGCTGTCATCCAATCATTGATTCAGCTGGATAAATCTGGATTTAGCAAAGGCATCTACACCATTCGGCTTCAAACAGCGGCTGAAGTCATCTCTAAAAACGTCATCATACAATGAAATTAAGATCACTATTCTTATTGGTTATTGTTATCTTTATACACGATAGCAGCCCCGCCAAGGCTGTCGGCACCTTTTACTCCTTTACCCTGCAGTATGATGCATCTCTGCTTCCTTCGGCAAACTATGAAATGGAAAACTTTATTGTTCACTGGGATAACAACAACGGCAGTTTATACATAATACATAAAAATAATCCCGGAAAGAAACTGTGGCAGAATTTAGCAGGCAAAGGATTTTGCGGAGCTGCACAAGGGAATGCCGTTATTGAAGAGAAAGCAGGCTCCTTCACGATTCGCGACACAAAAACAAATGTTACCCAAACACAGACCATCCGCTCCATCAACTACCGGAGCAACAACATAGAGATTACAGGAGAATTTCTTTCCAGTCAGAATACGACCTACCGTTTACTGATAGCTGAAAAATCAGACAAACAGCTGCATATCCAGCTTCAAACAGATGATGCATCCTACAACAGGCTTTATCTAACACACGCATGTGAGAATAATGAACAGTTTTTTGGTTTTGGTGAACAGCCTTCGAACTTGAACCACAAAGGCAAACGCGTTCCAATTCTGGTTCAGGAACAAGGTATAGGAAGGGGGGATGCTATCTCCGATAACCCAATCATCAACTTCATTGTCAATTTGCCGCTGGGCGTTTCTGCAGGTGATGAATACACCTCTTACAAGGTTGTACCGCAATATATTTCATCGTTATCACATTCCCTTTATCTGGAAAATTATGAATACAGTGAATTTGATTTTACCCGAAACGACCAGGTACAGATAGAATTGTATTCCGACAAGATGGATGCAAATATCATTTATGCAGAGAACCCGTATCAGGCAATAGAAGAATACACCAGCTATTGCGGACGTATGCAACCGCTTCCTTCATGGATCAGCAGCGGGGCGGTAATTGGTATGCAGGGCGGTACTGCAAAACTGTATGACGTCTGGAATACATTGAAAAATGCCGGAACTCCTATTGCCGCATTTTGGGTGCAGGACTGGATAGGACAGCGCACCACGCTGGTGGGTAAACAGTTATGGTGGAACTGGGAACTGGATAACGACAGATATCCCGGCTGGAACACCTTACACGATACACTTAATACGGAAAATATAGGGCTGCTGGGTTATATCAATCCGTTTCTGGTGGATGTCACCCGCGAAAAACCAAATTATCGGCGAGACTTGTACAAAGAAGCAACCCAAAATAATTTTTTGGTCTTAAATGACAGAGGACAGCCTTATCAGGTGCAGAATACCTCCTTTACTTCCGGTGTTTTAGACTTGAGCGACACCGGTTGTGTACACTGGATAAAAGATATCATCAAAGATGAAATGCTCGCACGTGGCCTGAAAGGTTGGATGGCGGATTTTGCAGAAGCTCTCCCCTTTGAGGCAGAACTGCATAGCGGAGAAAGCACTTACACGTTTCACAACAGGTACCCTGAGGTATGGGAACGAATAAACAAAGAAGCAATACAAGAAAGTAACCTGAAGGACACGGTGGTGTTTTTTTCCAGGGCAGGCTATACCAAAAGCCCGATGTATGCTACCTTGTTCTGGCAGGGTGACCAGCTAGTCAGCTGGGGTAAAAATGACGGACTTAAGTCAGCAGTTACCGGCTTGCTCAGCGGTGGCTTATCCGGCTTTACACTTAACCACAGTGATATAGGGGGTTATACATCCGTAACCATACCGATATTAAATATTCCCGTACTGGGACGAAGCAAAGAGCTGCTGAGAAGATGGATGGAAATGGCAGCCTTTACGCCTGTTTACAGAACACATGAAGGTCTTGGCCCTGATAAAAATTACCAGGTGTATCAGGATGAAGAAACAGCGGCACATTTTGCGCGCAATGCAAAAATCTATCAGGCATGGTATTTTTACAGAAAACAACTGATGCAGGAAGCCGCGGATAAGGGTTATCCGATTTGCCGTCCATTGTTTTTAGAATACCCGAACGATATCAATACCTTTAATATATCCAGTCAGTTTATGGTCGGAAGCGAACTGCTGGTAGCACCCGTTCTTGACCAGAACAAGACAACTGTCAGTGTCTATTTACCAAACGGAAATTGGGTAAATCTTTGGACAGACCAGATAATAAACAGCTCCGGACAATATTTTACCATTTCAAATGTTGCAGACAGGGCAGCGGTATTTTACAAGCAGGGATCCTCTACAGGATTGCAGTTCAAACAGAATCTACTCAATGAAGGCATCAACTAGATAAGAACTATGGAAACTATTCAGACAGATGTAGTCATCATCGGTGCGGGCTACGCAGGTATTGCAGCTGCACGGAAATTACAGGAAGCCGGAAAATCCTTTATAGTCATCGAAGCACGTGACAGAATAGGCGGAAGAACATTCACACAACAACTGGACTGCGGCGCCACCGTGGATTTAGGTGCACAATGGATAGGCCCTACACAACACCATATCTGGAAATGGGTACATGAAACGAATACGGAAACGTATGATTGTTACGATTCCGGAAAAAATATCCTGGCCTGGAAAAATAAGGTGTCGACCTATAAAGGCACCATTCCAAAAATCGACCCGATTTCATTAATTGACCTTGGAATCGCTCTGGATAAAATCAACAAGCTTTGCAAACAGGTTCCGTTAGAGGCACCCTGGACACATCCGAGAGCGCTGGAATACGACTCCATGACGCTGCATACCTGGATGGAAAAGAACATGTATACGAAGAAAGCAAAGCATCTTTTCAATATCGGCGTTGAAACGGTTTTTGCAGCGGGTGCGCATGAGATTTCTTTCCTGCATGCCTTATTTTACTGCCACAGCGGCGACAATATGGAAGCGCTGATATCCATTTCCAACGGGGCGCAACAAACTCTGTTAAAAGGCGGCACGCAAGGTTTGTTGCAAAAAATAGCGACACCTCTCCAGGATAAAATCTACTTAAATAATCCTGTCTTAAAGATTAATCAGGATGAAAATGGAATAACTGTTGGATCAGAAAATCTAATCGTTCACGCAAAAAAATGCATTTCCACCATTCCTCCCACTTTATTGAGTAGTATACGATTCAGTCCGATTTTGCCGCAACGAAAAGCACAGATGATACAGCGTGTGCCCATGGGTGCAGCCATGAAATGTTTCTGTATTTACAAAACACCGTTTTGGCGGAAAATGGGATTCTCCGGGCAAATTGTAAGCGATACCTTACCGGTAAGGGTGACCTTTGACTGCACCAACAAGGATAATGACTTTGGCGTGTTACTGGTTTTTGTGGAAGGCCACAATGCCCGTGATTTCATTGAACAGCCGGAAGCCGTCCGAAGAGAAAGCGTATTGAATCAGCTGGTCGGTTATTTTGGAGAAGACGCGAGAAACATCCTCGAATACAAAGATAAATGCTGGACCGAAGAAGAATACAGCCGGGGATGCTACGCCGGCAATATGCCGACCGGCGTGCTGACGCAATTCGGGAAAACACTGCGCGAACCATTTATGCACCTGTATTTTGCAGGCACCGAAACCGCCATGAAATGGAACGGCTATATGGACGGTGCGATGGAGAGTGGATTAAGGGCGGCCGGGGAAGTAGTAAATCTTAATTGAGTCGTGTGATAAAAATGTACAGAACATTCAGAATGAGTATACAACTTGTATTATGCGGCCTGGGTATATTTTTCATAGGATGTTCAAAGAATACTGAAACTCATACCATAAACTGCCATCCGGCCATTACCCAGACAGATACAGCTGTCCTGCTCGTGCTCGGCCAGTCGAACGCCGCTAATTTTGGATTGACACCTTATAGTGCTGTTTGTGAAAATGTTCTGAATTTCTACGCAGGTAGTTTTTATCCCTGTGCAGATCCGCTGAAAGGAGCCGCCGGCACCAACGGCAGCGTATGGAGCAGGCTGGGCGATAGGCTCGTTGACAATGGGTTTGCCAAAACAGTCATTATTGCACCCTGTGCAATCGGGGGTACAACGCTGCAGCAATGGAAACCGGGTGGCATCAACAATCATTATTTAACTGAAACCATCCGGCATCTTCAGTCAAGAGGGTTAACCATTACGCATATTCTCTGGCATCAGGGAGAAGCCAACAATGCCGGCTCCCTGTCATATCCGTTCGCGCAGCAGAATGCACAGCAATATCAGCATGATTTCAGGGAGCTCATCGCACAAATCCGCTCCATAGGTGTAGGTGCCCCTGTTTTTCCTGCCATTGCCACCCAATGCAAACAGTCAGCGGACACCTTGCTGCAACAGGCGCAACGAGGTTTGGCTTCGGATAGTCTGGCTATTTTCAACGGGCCCGATACAGATGCATTAGGCGATGAATATCGTTTTGACGGCTGCCATTTTAATGAAGAAGGTTTGTATAAACACGCCCGGCTTTGGGCGGATATCATCCTAAGGCATTGATCCCAAATACTAAAAAAGCCTGCAGGTTTAAATCAGTTTATAAATGCCCATTGTAACTCCCATCCGATCCTCCGCAGTCACCCTGCTGTCAGAACAACCGATGTATATAAAATCCGGATTCTGTCCTTTGGATAAGTTACTAAAATAATCCGGATCCAGGGCCAGCTTGTTGGCCACCCACTCCTTATTGTGTTCAACTATTTTAGTGATCCTATCCATATGAAAACAATTAGATGGCCTTTAGGTATGTAAAATATAAAAATCCATTGATTGTTGAACAGGCTCTGTAAAATTAAAGATAAAACAGGATAACATTTTATAGTTTCTTCCAGTATCTTTAGTAGGCTATTTAGTGATATGAAAATGGGAAAAAAGGTACGGATATGGATATTCTTATTGGTTGTCATTAATATTTTTTTGCATTTCTATTTTTCAGGTATGGGATATCAGGATTCCATGTAACGGTTCTTGTCTATTTAACCTTGTTGTATATACTTGCGGCGACCATAAAAAGCAATGTAATCAGGATAAATCTTATTGTTTTTTTGTCATTGCTGCTGGTGTCTGAAGTGTATCTGCGGATATCCGGGAAGGGGTTCCCTAATTACATTGAAAATAATTCCACTTCCCTGTTTTGTATGTATCAGTCAAGGTCTTTCGGCGCCTCCGGCCGCCTGACAAACGGCCTCTATATAAACCGGCCCAATTCGGAAAGAACAGAAAAGAAAGTTGAATTTCAATACCGCCACAAATATAATGAGATGGGGCTCCGCGATACTGCTTTGTCCTTTTACAGGAACAAGAAGAATATTCTCCTATTGGGTGATTCTTACACGGAAGGTGTAGGTGCGCCGGTTGACTCCACAGGGCCACGGTCCGTTGAATATCACCTGAAAGAAACGGGTAAAAACTACACTGTCATCAACGCAGGTGTCAGCGGAAGCGATATCGTCTATGCTTTTGAATTATTAGACACTCTTTTCAAACAGACGCAACCCAAAATAGTATTGTACAACCTTCATTATTCCGATATCGATGATATCATGTTCAAAGGCGGAGATGAACGATTTACGAACGGAACACGCAAGGCATTCTGGTGGGAATACCTCTATTCCTTTTCCTGCATTTACAGAATTATCTCTAACAGACTACTGCACCTGAACCCCGATACCTCCACTAAAGATGACTTTAATTTCGCTTTGGAGGTGATAAAGCAGAAAGTGGTTGATTTTAATGAATACTGCAGCAAGAACAAGGCAATTTTTGTCTTAATCATTACTCCAGGACCCAATGAACTCTATAATACCTATCATTTCGCCAATGCCTTCAACCTGGAGACCACCATAAAGGAATTGGATACACCGGTAAACTATATAAACACACAACAAATCCTGACGGATGAAATCAACCGCTCCAATGATGTCGATAGATATTTCCACCGCCTGGATTTCCACCTGACCGCCTACGGCTATTGGCTGTGGGGAAAGATTGTCGCATCAGGGTTGAAAAATGTTCCGGATTAGTCCCTTTGTATTTCCCATTTCGTCCTGTTTATTTTTCGGCAGCAATAATTTCGCTCCACAAAGGTCAGATAAAGCTGAACAATTTCTCCTGCTGACAGGTTTTTCACAGATATTTCCTAAGTTTACGCTGCTTATTTTATGTCAACCAAACCGCTCCCGTCCATCTCACAAGAAGAAATCACGCATATCAACGTGTATGGTGCGAAAGAGCATAACCTGAAAAATATCGATGTACATATCCCGCGCAACCAGTTTGTGGTCATCACCGGACTAAGCGGCAGCGGCAAATCATCCCTTGCCTTTGATACCATCTATGCGGAAGGGCAGCGTCGATATATGGAGAGTTTTGGTTCTTATGCCCGGCAGTTTCTGGGAAGTATGGAGCGTCCGGATGTAGAAAAAATATCCGGTCTGTCTCCCGTCATCTCCATCGAACAAAAAACCACCAACCGCAACCCGCGCTCCACGGTCGGAACCACTACAGAAATTTATGACTTTTTGCGTTTGCTATATGCACGCATCGGCGATGCCTATTCCTTCAATACAGGTGAAAAGATGGTGCGCTTCTCCGAGGAACAAATCATTGACGATATTCTGCATAAATTTCAGGATAAGAAAATCGCCATCCTGGCTCCGCTTGTGCGCGGCCGCAAAGGACATTACCGCGAGCTGTTTGAGGACATCCGCAAACAAGGCTATCTGCGGGTAAGGGTGGACGGTGAAACCCAGGAAATCCACCCTAAGATGCAGGTGGACCGCTACAAAATCCACGACATTGAAGTGGTGATAGACCGGATAAGGGTGGACAAAAAAGAAGTGCAGCGCTTACGGGAATCCATCAACAAAGCACTGAAAGAAGGAAAAGGATTACTCTTTATCGAGAATCTGGAAAATGGAAAAATCACGACCTATTCCAAGACCCTCATGTGCCCGACCACCGGCATCTCTTATGAGGAGCCTTCACCGAACACGTTTTCCTTCAACTCTCCGTATGGAGCCTGTCCGCATTGCAAGGGCATGGGTGTCATCAAGGAAGCGGATATGAAAAAAGTGATTCCCGATGACAGTAAATCTGTTTTGGAACAGGGAATTGTTCCCTTTGGTGAATACCGCGACACCTATACCTATAAAATTGTCACTCAAATACTGACATCCTATAAAGCCACCTTAAAAACACCGATTAACAGGCTTCCAAAAGAATGCCTGGAGATCTTGCTGTATGGCAGTGAAGAAAAAATAAAAGTGGAAGCAAAGGAAAATAAAGAACGCAAATCTACCAATACCCATTGGAGCCTTTCTTTTGATGGCGTCATCAACCAGATTAATAAATCTTTCACCGAAACCTCGAGCGATGCCTTGCGCAACTGGGCGGAAAATTACGTCAGTGAAGTGGATTGCAGCGAATGCAGCGGCACCCGGCTGAAGAAGGAGTCCTTATGGTTTAAATTGGACAATAAAAATATCAGTGAAGTTGCCAGACAGGATTTGAATGAATTGCAGGAATGGGTAGCTCAGCTCGGCAAAAAATTAACGAAGAACCAGAATATCATAGCCAAAGACATCATCAAGGAGCTGGAAGACAGAATAGGATTTTTGCTGAATGTTGGATTGAATTATTTATCCCTTGACCGGCCTACTGGAAGTTTATCCGGCGGCGAATCGCAACGCATACGGCTTGCAACGCAAATCGGCTCGCAACTCCAGGGCATCACGTATATCCTGGATGAACCCAGTATCGGATTGCATCAGCGCGACAACCGACGGCTGATTAAAGCTCTCCGCAACCTGGCGGATATCGGTAATACCGTAATCGTGGTGGAACACGACAAAGACATCATGCTCGCCTCCGATTACATCCTGGATTTGGGACCAAAAGCTGGCGAACACGGCGGGGAAATTGTGGCGCAGGGCACACCCGCAGCATTTCTGGAACAAAATACCACTACTGCAAAGTATTTAGCCAATAAAATATCCATTGAGATTCCTAAAAAACGACGCAAGGGAAACGGGCTCCGTTTGACTTTAAAAGGGGCGACAGGCCACAACCTGAAGAGTGTGACACTGGAAATTCCATTAGGCACATTTACCTGCATCACCGGCGTTTCCGGTTCCGGCAAGTCCACGTTAATCAATGAAACGTTATACCCGATATTAAACCAGCATATCTATCGTTCTCCGTTCAACCCGATGCCGTATAATAGCATCGATGGACTAGAGCATCTGGACAAGGTCATTGAAATAGACCAGTCACCAATCGGGCGAACTCCGCGCAGCAACCCGGCCACCTATATCGGTATGTTTGATAAAATCAGGGAATTGTATGCCAATATTCCGGAATCCAAAATCAGGGGGTATAAGAATGGCCGCTTTTCATTTAATGTGATTGGCGGTAGGTGCGAAGAATGCCAGGGCGGCGGTATGAAACTGATCGAAATGAACTTCCTGCCGGATGTGTATGTGGAGTGTCCTAAATGCCTGGGCAGACGCTACAACCGGGAGACACTGGAAATCAAATACAAAGGCAAAAGCATTTATGATGTACTGGAAATGCCGATAGAACATGCCGCACAGTTCTTTGAACACATTCCATCCATTTACAATAAAATCAGAATGCTGAATGAGGTGGGTCTGGGTTATGTGCGCCTCGGACAGGCCGCCACTACCCTGAGCGGCGGCGAAGCGCAGCGTGTAAAACTCTCTGAAGAACTGAGCAAGCGCGATACCGGGAAAACGATTTATATTTTAGACGAACCAACCACGGGCCTGCACTTTGAAGATATACGGGTATTGCTGGATGTACTGCAAAAGCTGGTGGACAAAGGCAATACGGTGGTTGTGATAGAACACAATCTGGACGTCATCAAGGTAGCAGACCATATCGTCGACCTAGGACCTGAAGGCGGCCGTAGCGGTGGCGAAATCATAGCCACCGGTACGCCGGAAGAAGTGGCTAAAAACATGAAAAGCATTACCGGTCAATATTTGAAAGAAGAGTTTAAATGATATGAACTATGGCGGTGGTGATAGTGAATACACCAACCTATTCTCAGATACACACCCCTCAATCCCCTCTCAAGAGGGGAAGCCGTAAGTGCTATTCATTTAGTTCCTGACTTTCTTAAATGGTAATCCTTTTCTGATATACACTGTCCGCATTTCCCCTCCCCGGAGGGGACAAAGGGGTGGGTTCTTTAATCTCTGTGACACACCCCTCAATCCCCTCTCAAGAGGGGAAGCCGTAAGTGCTATTCATTTTGTTCCTGACTTTTTTAAATGGTAATCCTTTTCTGATATACACTGTCCGCATTTCCCCTCCCCGGAGGGGACAAAGGGGTGGGTTCTTTAATCTCTGTGACACACCCCTCAATCCCCTCTCAAGAGGGGAAGCCGTAAGTGCTATTCATTTTGTTCCTGACTTTTTTAAATGGTAATCCTTTCTGATATACACTGTCCGCATTTCCCCTCCCCGGAGGGGAAGCCACTCGTGCAATTCTTTTCGTTTTAAACTTTTTTTATAAAATGGTAATCTATAAATATCATAACACAAAAGGGCCACCCTCCGCATGACAAAGTGGCTTACTAGACAAAATGGCCTGCTATTTGTAAATACATGTATATACAATTAATGTTTAAACAACAATCATGTCAAATCTACTACAACCATTCAACAAAAACGGCCTCTTCCTTCAAAACAAGGCAGTAATGGCACCTATGACACGCTCCAGAGCGATAGGCAATGTTCCTAATGATTTAATGGCAAGCTATTACGGGCAAAGAGCCGGTGCGGGTCTGATCATCACCGAAGGTGTTTCACCTTCTCCGAACGGCATCGGGTATGCCCGTATTCCGGGCATCTACAATGCCGCACAAAAAGAAGCCTGGAAAAAGGTAACTGCCGCCGCACATTCCAAAGGAGCAAAGATTTTCATCCAGCTGATGCACACCGGCAGGATTGGACATCCGGCAAATTTGCCGGAAGGTGCCAAAATGGTAGCCCCATCTGCCATTGCTGCCGCAGGACAAATGTGGACGGACACAGAAGGCATGCAGACACATCCGGTTCCTTCCGCTTTAACGACAGAGGAAGTGAAAGCTACCATCGGGGAGTTTGTAACGGCTGCCAAAAACGCCATTGAGGCTGGCTTTGACGGGGTGGAATTACACGGAGCAAACGGATACCTGATTGAACAGTTCATCCGTCCGTCCAGCAATCAGCGCATGGATGAATATGGCGATCACATAAAATTCGTACTGGAGGTAACCTCTGCGGTGGCTGCAGCAATCGGCAAAGAAAAAACGGGCATTCGTCTGTCACCATACGGCATATTCAACGACATGCCTTATGATGCATCCTTAGACAACCTGTATGAAAGAATATTTGAAGGTGTAAATGAAATCGGGATCTTGTACCTCCACCTAGTTGACCACAGCAGTGGCGGTGCACCGGAAGTACCTTTTTCCATTAAGGCAACCGCCAGGGAGAAATTCCGTCAAATCCTGATTCTGAGTGGCGGGTATGATAAAGAAAAGGGAGACGCAGACCTGGACAGCAGAAAGGCGGATCTGATTGCATTCGGCAAGCCCTTCATCTCCAATCCTGATTTAGTGGAACGATTCACGTACAACCATCCATTGGCTCCGGTTGACTTCAATACACTTTATACCGCTGATGAGAAAGGGTATACAGACTATCCGGAATATACGGCATAACTGAAAGATACGACGAAGAGCGCTATTGTGCGCTCTTCGTCCTTTATCTGAAAATGTCGAAATAGTGTATGCCATTTTACTTCTTTTTTGTCCACCACCCAGTTTTTTAAATACGCTCCCTTTTTTGCCCTGTATGCTGACAGGCATGCTACTGAATCCCCTCTTAGGGTTTCCTTTCAATATATTTTCTTATGAGTGAACAGAAGGGTGTGCCGGTATATTTTCAAGGTTCTTATCTTAAGCTAAATTTTGTTTGAAGAATAGCGTTTACTTTTAAGTAAACAAAAAACAGAATATGACAGCACCGTCTCCTGCATTAAAAGTACGCAACGTACATTTCAATTTTGACAAGGTTCCTAAACACTGGGTTTTGGGCAGTTCCATTGCCACGCATTTTGTAAACAGCATGCATGTCGTTTTTCCCGAAGGCGAGAAATTCTTCGTACGCAGCGTACGACGCTTTGCCAAAGACATCAAAGACGAACAGCTTAAAAAAGATATCAATAGCTTCTGCGGACAGGAAGGTGTACACGCACGCGAACACCAGCGCTTCTGGGAAGTGATGGAGGAGCAAAAACTGAAACCCATGTGGTTTGCTGATTTTTTGAAATCAACCGCATTCAGTGGAAAATACAGTTATGAAAATATGAGCCGGGGGCTGCTCAACCGCATACAACCCAGATTGGGGGATAAGTTTGCATTGTCGGTGACCACGGCTTTGGAACATTATACCGCTATCCTGGCGAATGCCTTGTTTCACGAACCGATTGCAACCAATGACAATATCGCTCCGCAGATGCTGGAACTGCTGCACTGGCATGCCTCCGAAGAGATTGAACATAAAGCGGTTTGTTTTGATGTTCTGAAAGAGGTAGACGACAGTTATTTCCTGCGCGTATCCGGCATGGGCCTTGCCACCGTATTATTGTGGGGTTATCTCGGCATCGGGCAGATCTACTTCATCTCTCAGGATAAAGACAAGAGTATTGTCAAGATGCCGTTTGAAACCTATCTCCTGTTAAAGACTGTCGTTTTCGGAGAAATAGGCAAAAATTTATCGAGACATCTGCTCGAATATTTCAAACGCGACTTTCACCCCGATAATATTGATGACCGGTATCTGATCGAACAGTTTTTCAAAGACAAGGCTTACGCCTGAGATTTGAACTACTGCTTTACGAACTTCTGAACACCGAAAGCCTTATCCGTCTCTACGCTGATAAAGTAGGCTCCAATGGAAAATTCCTGAGCCGGGATATCGAGTGTCGTATTGAATCTATCGGTTGCAAAAACCTCTTTCCCCGATATGTCTATGATTCTCAGCCGGCGTATTTTCTCCGAACCATACTTAGTGTTCAATGAAACGGTGAGATGATCAGTCGCCGGGTTGGGTGAAACCGTAAGCATGTCATTCACCAGTTTAAAATCATTCACGGAAGAAATAACCATGTTGCTCTTTACCGTATGGCAGGCAACCGTTACATTGTCTTCGTCGATAATGCATAATTGTACGGAGTCATTGCCAAACACCTCCATCTTGCCAAATGCATTTTTGGTGTTGTTGTTGCCGATACCCATACCGCCTTTGTTCCACAACCATTTGTTCAGATCAAACCCAATCGCGGACAGAATATTATCAAACTGGTAATACAGTTCTGTGGATGACACACTCAATCCGCTCGCATTCATCTCCGGCAAGCCAGCATTCGTTCCATCGTCAATAGCGCAGCCGTGTGTATCACCACTGATGACAATGATATTTTTAAGGTTATTGTTTTTGATGAAATTCAGTATCTGGTTGCGCTCATATGCGTACGCACCGAAATAATCAGACAAGCTGTAGGACAATCGGAATCCTGTTCCCGCCTGTCCGGCAATATTGAACTGGACGCCCTGCAGAAATAATGGCAACTCCACCAACTGCTGTATATTCTTATTGAAAGGCACTCCGGAAATGATAAATTTCCAGGTTGCCGTGGAATTTTTGAGCGCGTTCAGAAACCATCCCATCTGTGGTTGATTCAGCAATTTATTGGCAGGATTCAATCCGTCATACGTCCATAGATTAAACTGGGCATTGTATTTTAGATTATTCCAGCCTCCGGTATTGCAACTGCGGACATCAATCACAAAAAACTCACAATTGCCGGCTTTAAAGGAATGATAATAGCCATCCGTATCATTGACCGGAGGGTACCCTGGGAAGAATTTTCTGTACCCTTCCAGGCAGTTGGTGCGCATCTGCTGTGTGCGTGGCAACAATTCTATATAATTAATGAGCTTTCCGTTCTCGGTGCGTATTTTTGCCTCTCCACCTTTGAAGTACCTTGAATTGCCCCATGTGTCGTCATCGTCAGGCATATAGGCGATGGGCATTTTTTTCAACATGTCTTTACAAACCGGCTCCTCATTTCGTCTGCGCCATGCCAGCTCTATGGTTTTCCAGTCCTCGGGATAATTGAATCCAAAATACCTCGGAATCTGGTATGAAGGATAGGTAAAATCTCCGGTATGAATAAATAAGTCCGGATGGTGCCTGGGCATCACATCAAACACTTTCATATTTTCCGTTTCCTGACAGGAACCGGTAACAAATACGAGATGTTCCGGAGTTCCAACAGTCGGGAATGTTTTAAAGTGTCCGCTTACCGGTTGAACGGCCCCGTTGATACGATAGCGGAAATAGTAGTCGGTAGAGGGAATCAGAGAAGACAGGTTCACAATCTTACTGCTGTCTAATACGGCATCGGTGGCTGAATTAACCGACAGAAATGAGCCAAACAATGAGTCAGTACTATATTCCATCGTAAAATCAGTCGCCTGATTGGTTCGGATATAAATGCGTGCGCTGTTTTCCGTTACACCGCCTGTCATCGGTCCGTGCGTAATTGTTTGTGAAAATCCCGTGCCGGAAATTAAAACAAGGATAAACAAGCTTAGTCTGGTAAAATGCATGCGAAAAGTTACAAAATAATGCACATATCAATGTGAATATAGGGTGTAAATTTTATTGACATTCTGAACAAATCGGAAATCCATCCTTCAAAAGGCCTCCTGATTAATGATCGTGTTTCTTCATATATTTTATATGAACTGTCAGCCAGATGGCTCTCGACAAATGCGCCACATAAGGAGCCGCCAATACAATTAACAGGGCACAGGATGCAATATAATACCCTGCGTTATCCAGAAATTTATCCCGGCTGAAATTGAATGCCATATAGATGGGGAGCAAAGCCAGACACATGGCAGAAGTGATAATATAGCTCATATACATGGCACCATAGTAAAAACCGGTTTCCACCTGAAAATCTTCTCCACATTTAGAGCATCGATCATTCATGTCCAGCATATTGTTCAACACGTATGGGTTTGACTTAAATAATTTTTCTTTTCCGCAACTCGGGCATTTGAGCAGCATCGCATAACGCCATCTGGGCTTTAGTATACTAACCGATTCTTTCATTATAGTTTACTTCCTTTTTACTATGAAGAATAATTCCGTTCCGGATCTTGGAGCAATGGAGGTGATACACTGCTCCATCTCTTTTACCTCAAATTTCTTTTGGAATATTGTCATATACTCTTCCTTATTTCCGCCGAATGGCGGTCCGCTTTCAAATTTTTTATCAAACAACAACCCAGCGAGCTCTCCTCCGGTATGCAGCAGTGAATGCATCTTTTCTGCATAGCTTTCCCTTTGAGGTGGCAGTAACGCGCAGAAAAAAGTTTGCTCCAGGATAATATCGTAATTGCCGGTATGTTTAAAGAAATCTCCGCAGATAACCGTGAGCTGCCTACCGGCATATTTTTCATACTTCTGCAACAGATTCTTTATCAATGTCGGGGCAAGGTCAATTACGGTGACATTGGCAAACCCGTTCGCAAGCAGGTATTCTGCTTCATAAGCATTGCCGCAGCCGGGAATCAGAATAGCCGCATTCTTGTCTTCAATTGTATCTATATATTGTTTCAGAGGAGGAGAAACGGACTTTAAATCCCAGCCGGTTTCCTGGTTTTTCCAGCGATCGTCCCAAAAATCTTTATCTATCTGCTGCATATTAAATGGTGCGCTTACCATAAGCGCTTTCAACTTTCAAAACTACAGTATATAGTCGGATTTATCTGTAACATTTATCACAAAAAATAAAAAGTACCGAAATCTTTGATAGTTTTGTCCTGCATGGAAGTCCGCAGGACATATCACGTCATTGGATTGATGAGCGGCAGTTCGCTGGACGGATTGGATATCTGCTATGTGAGGTTTATAGTCGATAGTTCAAGGGCGATAATCGATACTGACACAGAAATTGACTGTCGGCCATTTACTGTTGAATACAAAATCCTACAAGCAGATTGCAAAGAATTCCCTGCGGGATTTAGAGAAAAATTGCGAAATGCGCCCCATTTATCAGCATTCGAATTTGCAAGACTACATACTGAAGTGGGGAAATATTTTGGACAACTTACGACTCTGTTTATTCAAGAAAACAATATCGAAACCGTTGATTTCATCTGCTCGCACGGACACACCATCTTCCATCAGCCTTGTGCCGGATTTACCACCCAAATCGGGTGTGGTGCTCAGATTGCGGCAAATACCAACTGCAAAGTCGTTTGCGATATCCGTACATCCGATGTGGCTTATGGAGGACAGGGTGCGTTGCTGGTTCCCATTGCAGAGCAATATCTGTTTCCGGATTACAACGCGTTTTTGAATATGGGAGGCATTGCGAATATTTCATTCCATCATCCTAATTCTCCCGAGAAAGTTTCAGAAGCCGAGATTGGTAAAAAAGTTATTGCATATGACGTTTGTGCCGCGAATACCCTGCTGAATCATTTAGCACAACAAAACGGGCTGGCGTTCGACGAAAATGGAGATTTAGCCAGAAAAGGAACCATTATCCAGCCCATCTTAGAGGAATTGAATACGATTGCATTTTGCAAACAACCCGCTCCGAAGTCCTTGGGGACAGAGCATGTTTACTCAGAATGGATTGCATTGCTGGATAACTATAATAACAATACAGAAGACAAATTGGCTACTGCCGTGGAACATATTTCGATTCAGATTGGGAAGGAAACAAAATCCGTAATCCCAAACTTTCATTCTAATATCCTGATTACAGGTGGCGGCGCATTCAATACATTCTTAATCGAACGGATTCAGGCACACACCAGATCAACCGTAATTGTGCCTGACAAACTAACCATTTCCTATAAAGAAGCTTTGGCTATGGCTTTTATTGGATTACTGAGAGTATTGGGAGTTCCAAACTGCCTGTCCTCTGTTACGGGCGCACACAAGGATGTTATCGGCGGAGCGGTGTATTTACCATAAAATAACAACCAAACATAAGAAAGCTTTTTAACTTAAGACTTATTCCAATACCTTTGCATCATGGTTCTAGTTACTGGTGCTTCCGGATTTTTAGGCGGTGAGTTGGTGAAACAACTCGTTGCCGACGGAGAATCTGTACGGATCCTTGTTCGCCCAACTTCCAGTATCACCCACTTCGCTCCAATTCTGGATAAAATAGAAATTGCATTGGGCGATATCCTGGACATTCCTTCCTTAGAAGCCGCCTTGGAGGGTGTCGATAAAATCTACCATTCGGCCGCCATCATCGGTTACGACAGTTCGTACTACGACGCTATGTACAAAACGAATATTGAAGGGACGGCGAATGTGGTGAATGTGGCATTGACAAACGGGATTAAAAAACTCCTGCATGTCAGTTCGATAGCCGCTATCGGAGGCAAACCGGAAGAGCTGATTACGGAAGAAACCAAATGGGAAAAGAATCAATGGACCACGCATTACGGAATTACGAAAATGCTGGCGGAACGTGAAATATGGCGGGGCATACAGGAAGGTCTGGAGGCCGCTATCATTAATCCGGGCATCATCGTCGGCATCTGCAACGATGAACATAAGGCAACGATACGGCTGTTTAAACAAATTGCAACCCGGAAATTGCCGTTTTACACAAATGGCACCAATGGATTTATTGACGTGGAGGATACCGCAAAAGCCGCAATTCAACTAATGAACAGCGAGATACATTCAGCGCGTTTTATTGTCGTTAGCGAGAACATTTCCTTTAAAGACTATTTTGAGCAGGTCGCTCGGGCATTGGAAGTTGCTCCACCTGGCAGAGTGTTGAACCCTTTGCTGGCAAAAGTGTTTGTAACGGCAGACTGGTTCTTTTCCAAATTATCCGACAGAAAAAGGAAAGTGACTCAGGAAGCCCTGAAAGTGGCGATGGAAAAATTTGAGTATGACAATCATAAAATAAGAGAAGCATTGAAATTTAATTTTATCCCTTTAGAAAAGACCATTAAAAAAGTGGCAAACACAATTAAATCTGACAGTGAACCTGTATAAGAATATAGCATGACATTTTTTTCTGCAGAAAACAAAAATAAGGTGCTCGCCTATTGGTGGATATTAGGCGTGGGCATGTTGCTGGGGCAAATCCTGTTAGGAGGCATCACCCGCCTGACCGGCAGCGGGCTTTCCATCACGGAATGGAAAGCCATCTTAGGTTTTTTGCCGCCAATGAATGAACAGGACTGGAATCTGGCATTTTCCAAATACCAGCAGTTCGGACAGTACAAACTTCTTAATACCACGATGACGCTTTCTGAATTCAAATCCATTTATTTCTGGGAATGGTTTCATCGTTTGTGGGCGCGTATCCTCGGATTCGCCGCCATTCTCCCGCTGCTTTTTTTTATGTATAAGAAAATTGTCAACAGGCAGGATATCATTAAGATTGCAGTTGCAATCGTACTGGGCGCCGTCGCCGGTACAGTCGGCTGGATGATGGTACAAAGCGGATTGAAACAAAACACCGTTTTAGTGAATCCGGTGAACCTGACATCTCATATCTTAGTGGCAACGATTATCGTCGGATATGTATTGCGAACGGCGCTGGAATATCTCTATCCCAGACAACACACAACGTATGATACTGCGAACAGAAGATATTTTCTCATCCTGATGATTCTTGTTTTTCTTCAGATAGGGTTAGGCGCATTGGTGGCGGGTTCAAAGGCGGCATTGGTGTGTACCACATTCCCCTTGATGAACGGACATTATTACCCAGTCGAAATGAACTTTTCCAACGGTGATGCATATGAGCTTTCTATGAAGCTGCTTTTTCAGTTCCTGCACCGCAATATGGCCTATCTTATTTTCTTTTATGTGCTATTCGTTTTTTTCAAGACGAAAAAGGCAGCAGCACAATTTCAATTTCACCGTACGAGATGGTTTCTGCTAATCATGGTCTGCATTCAGTTACCGCTGGGGATTCTAACATTGTTGTACAGTCAGGGAAAGGTGCCGGTTATTCTGGGCGTATTACATCAGCTGGGCGCATTTCTTTTGCTGATATTTTCTATCGAAGGTCATTATTTCATTAAATACAGAGCCTTAGAGCAAAAATAAGAATCATGCAACTGAAGATTTCTTCCATAACCAACTTAACGGATGCACGATTCTTCAGCGCAATAGGTGCACATTATCTGGGGTTTTGTCTGGATGTATTAAACGAATACAATATTTCCATTCCGAAGGCAAAAGAAATCATAAGCTGGCTGCACGAACCGGTTATTGTGGGGGAGTTTGGTATACATCAGTCCAAAGAAGAGATTGAATATGCCGCAAAAGAACTGAGCATGAGCGATATCCAGATTCCTTATTTACACCCGCAGAGAGAAGAACTGGCGTTCGAAAAATTTTTACAGATAGATGTAAATGATTTGTCCGTGATTGGCAGCCGGCAGCCGGCAGATTTTTTTGTTTTGAAATTACATCCGAAAGACCTCTCGAATCAAGCAGTCCGGGACTTTATTTCCAACCATAACGTATATATAGAAGCCGGCTTCTCCAAAGAGAATATTCTGACAATTACCGGAAGTCTGCGACCATACGGCATCCAGATCAGCTGCAGAAAGGAAGAAAAAGCAGGATGGAGCGCTGTAGATGAATACGCGGATATCCTCGAACTGATTGGGTTTTCATAATAGCTGAAAGCACAGATACTTTATGGTTTTACCATCTCTCAGGTGCATCTGTTCGTAATACGTTTGTATCCCATACAATTCATCATTCTTGTGCAGGGCATACACATCGGCATAATCTTTCAGTATAACGGAAGGAAATTCCGATAAGGTCTCTTTCGTAAAATGATAGAGAATATCGCTGTCTGTTTTCAGATGAATCAGCCCACCCGGTTTGAGGACTTCTTTATACAACTGCAGGAATTTTTTGGCGGTCAGCCGTCTCTTGGCATCTCCGTCTCTTGGGAAAGGGTCTGAAAATGTAATCCAGATTTCCTCCACTTCCTCTTTTTCAAAATAGTCTGTCAAATGGTCAATCTGGTCTCTGATGAAAGCAACATGGCTGAACGCTTCGATTCCGGCAATCCGGGCGGCACTCCAGATACGATTACCCTTGATATCCATGCCAATGAAATTCTTATCCGGAAACAGCCTTGCCATTCCCAGTGTATAATCGCCCTTTCCGCAGGCCAATTCTAAAATTACCGGATGGGTGTTCTTAAAAAATTCAGCCTTCCATTTTCCTTTCAGAACAGGATTTTTTTCAAATACGACTGGATTTTCAGCTAATTCTGCGAATTTTTGCAGCTTTCCCTTCTTTGCCACCTGATTTTTTTTGCAAAGATAAAAAGCTATGCGTAATTGGAAGAGAAAAACTAAACCGGCTGCATTTGCGTCTGTCCGGAATAGACGAGAATTTTCTGAATCGTCGATTGGCCCGGTTCGCCTCCTTCAGACTCGTCCAACCTGTATTTTGTTTCTTTCAAGTGCCTGAATTCTTCCTGCAAAGAAGAGTTATTCTGTAAAGCAACCGCAATTGCTCTCGCTTCTGCAGGAGTAGTTTCGTTGTAAAGATGTTTAATTAAAAGTTCGGGTGTAAATATTTGTTGCATAAAAAGTATTTATGGGTAAACGGAAGTTAAACCATATTATTTTATATGGCAACAAATTTTTATATGAAATTATTCGGCTGCTGATTTTAATCCCCGCCGGTGCCTTTAAAACAATCATCCTTGAACCGGAAAAGCACGTTGAACGTCGTTAAGCTGCCGTAGATTCTTGTTATATATTGCTGTAATTCAACCTTTTCTGAATCCGTCAGCTTGGATGCATTGATTTTCTGCTCCATCACCCTCAGGCGGTCGCGCGTCATGACAATTTTATGAAAAAATGCCTCCACGGGTATTTCCTTCGACTGTAAAGACTTGTCTTTAGGCTGCATCACCAGATTGCCGCCATCCCATTTTTCCGCCATTTTGCAGTCTTCAATCGGTTCTGTCAATGGTTGTATGATTTTTTGCAAAACGGACGTTATCTGCTCCAGAGACACCGCATCCTTATCTTTCTCTACCAGCTTTACGACTACCATTCCGTCAAAATTCTTGGAGATTTCTTTCTCTCCCTCCCCGGGGAAATAAATGTTATAAGAGTATTCATCCCTGTCGTCGATGATTACACCGTTTCCAAATTTGGGGTGTTCAATCCTTGTACCTATTGAAAATGCTGCCATACTGAATTTAAGTTTGAACGAAAATAAAAAAGCAAATCTACATTTCCCAATTTTTACGGATACTCATTCAGTTTGACCAGATACTAATTTCCCTTGTCTAGTATCTATGTATTTCCTAAATTTAGGTAATCATTAAAAGAATAAACATGAAAAAGATAGTATTAGCAGGAGTATTTACCCTTTTATTTTTTAACGGATACAATACGTTTGCACAATGGGGTGGTTTGGGCGACAGGATTGCAGATGGCCTAAGCAATAAAGCGCAGCAAAAAATACAGCAAGAGGTAGATAACGCGGCTGAGAAGGCATACAACAAAACCAAGGAGGGTGTAAAGAATGATGTAAAAAATTCATCCTCCAAGTCAAAAGGGAGCAACAATTCGGATAGCAATAACGGTAGTGATGGAAACGGTTCGACAGCAGGCAACAGCGGAAGCTCCTCCTCCGGAAACGGGAGTTTAAAGGCTTACGGAAAGTTTGATTTCGTACCCGGTGAAAAGGTAATCGCCGTGGAAGATTTCTCACAGGATGCCATCGGTGATTTTCCGGCTAAGTGGAATACAAATGGAACTGGAGAATTAGTATCAATAGATGGACAACAGGGCAAATGGTTGAAATTTGGACCTGAAAGTATTATTTATCCGGAGTTTGTAACCAACCTACCCGAAAACTTTACTGTGGAGTTTATGCTGGCATGTACACAACCATTCAGTTATTATTCCACTGCCTTTCATTTTTTCTTTGTTCCATTGGCAAGCCCTGTAAAAAACTACGTGAAATGGAAACAATATGGCGGAGATAAGGATAACGGCGTGTTAATTGCCTTACATCCGGAAGCAGCCGGTGGCGGCGCAAACGGACAGAAATTTTTAGTTACCTATGATGAGACGGGAGCGGAACTTCTAAGGAACCAAACGGACTTTGGCGATTTTACCCATGAAAGTAAAAATGTGGTGAAAGTGTCCGTCTGGCGGCAAAAGACACGGCTGAGGGTATATGTCAACGAAACGAAGATCTGGGATATCCCAAAAGCGTTCTCCGCAAGCGTTAAATATAATTTTCTTGGATTCCGTACAGATGGTTATCATGATCCGAACAACGCCTATTTTCTCAGCAATTTAAGGGTTGCCGTTGGTGCACCGGATACCCGTCATAAATTTTTAGAATTGGGAAAATATTCTACCACAGGCATCAAATTTGATGTGAACAGCGATAAAATCAAAGGAGAATCCTACGGAACCTTGAAAGATTTTGCCGCTGTAATGACAGAAAATCCGGAGGTTAAAGTAAAAATTGTGGGCCATACCGACAGCGATGGTGACGATGCCGGCAATATGACGCTATCCAAAAAACGGGCTGACGCGGTGAAAGCTGCCTTAAACAAAGAATTCGGAATTGACAACAGCCGAATGGAAACGGAAGGAAAGGGCGAAACTCAGCCTGCAGAACCAAATACCTCTGCCGAAGGAAAAGCCAATAACCGGAGGGTGGAATTTGTAAAATTATAATACTATCAGCAAATTTATTAACTATAAAATCATAACTATGAAGAATTTATTTTCAAAATCATTTATCGCTATAGCTATAGTGATTTCAATTTTTTCATGCTCTAAAGAAGGGCTTCAGGGCCCTGCCGGAAAAGACGGAAACGCCAATGTGATGTATTCGAATTGGATTACTTTTGCCGCTAATTTCACCGATATTGCCACGAATAAAACCATGGGGGTCGTAGTTCCTCAATACACAGATAATTTTGTAGATTCAGGAGGATTTTATTTAGCATTTGTAAGATGGCAGAATAATGTCCACTATCAATTGCCATTTTCACAGCGGTTTAATTCTACTTCATCTCCTATTGTAGAAATGGATGCTACCGGGATCTCATTTGGTGTTACCGGTGAGCTTCGATTTGCAGCCCACAGACAGGATTTTGGCAATTTACAAACAGAATTTACCACACTTATAACGACAAACACACTTCAGGTTCGCTATTTCCTGATAAGAGGCACTCAGAATTTAAGGCTCGGAAATGGCCTTTCTATCCAGGATTATTACAAATCAAAATCCTATGAAGAAATATGTGCCCTTACTGGCGCTCCATTGTAAAAATAAATTATTTTCACCAAACAATATCGAATCAAAATACAGCTTATGAAGACAATCCATCTCTTAACAATCCTGGCACTAACGCTGCTTTCCGCAGCCTGTAAAAAAACAACCACTTCCGGCAGCGTCAAACAGCAAATCAGTTTAAAGGCCGATGGCGTATTATTTTCTGTAACCACCGGTGATGCCGGCGTTACCCAATCCGATGCGCATATTCGCGATGGTAATAAATTTCAATTAGACGCCACTACCAGCACCAAAGATTTCTCCATCAACAATCAGAATGTTCCCTCCACAGGCTCTTACAATATGACTGGCGCAGGGAATGCTTTCAACTTTGTACAGTGGGAAGACGGCAGTGAATTATTCAGTTCTCTCGGAACGGCCAAATCTCACCTTACATTTAACATCTCCAACATTGCCGGAAGTTCAGCAGATTACATAAGATATGTGGAAGGCACTTTTTCCGGAGTGATTTATAACTCTTCCCAAACGGATTCTGTAAAAATCACTGATGGACAAATCAATATCATAGAATAAAACAGATTCAGAAAATTTCCTTTAAAATAAATAAACCGCTCTTTGCAGCGGTTCATTTATTTACTTCTCAAAACTGATTTCTTTAAATCCATATTTTTGAATACCGGCAGCTGTTTCAACAAGCAGCCTTCCGGCTTCATCTACGCCAATGATTTTTCCTTCAAAGATCACATCGTCTTTTTTGAAGCTGGCAAATACATTATACCGATACAGATTTTCTACATATTCCGTCTTCAGCCGTTCAAATTTCCGCTCTTTAAGCAGTAAAAAATATCCCTCTACCGCATTTAAGAGTTTATTCAAAACAGATTGTCTGTCCAGCTCCTGACCTGTTAAACATTTCAAACTGGTGACAGGCACTTCCATCGGAAAGGTATCCTGATTTACATTCAGCCCTATTCCAATTACAGAATATTTCAGATGCATTCCGGAAATGGTGTTTTCTATTAATATACCTGCTATCTTTTGGTGATTAACGTAAATGTCATTTGGCCATTTAATCTTTACCGTCGACAGTTGATTACTCACCGTTGACCAAATTCCCAGCGAAACGGCCATATTCAGGTAAAATTGTTCTGTTGCAAACAGAAACGAAGTGTGATAGATGAGGCTAAACGTTAAGTTTTTGTTAGGTTCGGACAGCCATACGTTGCCGGTTTGCCCCCTGCCCGCATATTGTTCATCTGCTAAAATGACAGTTCCGTCAATTGGACTGCTTTTTGCTATGTACTCCTTAGCGTAATTGTTCGTAGAATCTATTGAAGGAAGGTGTATAAGGAACTTTCCCGTGAAAAAAGTGTTATTTACTTTAATTTCCAAAATTTAGTAGATTTGAGTGAAATTATAAATAATAAAGCATTTGGAAAAAATTAAAGCAAAGAAAAGAACAAAAAACGCATCCACGGATAATCTGAATGAACTGATCGTATCAATCATTCAGGACAAGAAAGGAAAGGATATAGTAAGTTTGGATTTAAGAAAAATTCCGGAAGCAATTGCAGATTATTTTGTAATTTGTCATGGCGAATCTACCACACAAACACGCGCCATTACAGACCATCTCGAAGAAGAGGTTCGCAACCAAGCCAATATCAAGCCTTTTCATATTGAAGGACGTTCTAACGGTGAATGGTGCTTATTGGATTTTGGTGATGTAGTGGTTCATATCTTTCAACGGGAGAAACGCGAATTTTATCAGCTGGAAGACCTGTGGAGCGACGCCGTAATACAACATTATAAAGACTAACAACAACATACGCATTTTATACAACCTATTACTTACCAATTAACACAAATACATGGATTTTTTACCCGAAAACGAGGAGCCGAAGAAGAAAAAAGGAGGATTCAACAGCTATTGGCTGTTTGCCATATTGATTATTGGATTATTAGCCACACAGTTTCTGTCCTTAAACTTTCAGATCAAACAAACCACGGAAGATGATTTCTTCCGGAAGATGATTCCCTCGGGTGATGTTGCAAAAATCACCATCGTCAATAAGGAACAGGTGGAAATTTTCATCAAGGAAGATTCCCTTAAGGCAAAGAAACAATATGCTCCTCTGCGCCAAACAAAGATAGGAACACCGAACAAGGGTCCTCACTATTCATTTGATATTGTTTCAGTAGAAGTTTTCAAACAACAATTGGTTGACATACAAAAAGGGGTTCCAGACAATTTGATAATCCCTTATACTACTGAATATCGAAAAGGAATTTTTGATATCATCGGCTGGTTATTGCCCATCATTCTGCTGATAGCCGTATGGATGTTCCTGATGCGCCGGGCAACCGGCGGCATGGGCGGGGCAGGCGGCCAGATCTTTAATATCGGAAAATCGAAGGCGAATCTTTACGATAAGGACATGAAAGTCAATATCACATTTGACGATGTGGCAGGATTGGATGAAGCCAAGGAAGAAGTGAAAGAAGTCGTGGATTTTTTAAAGAATCCCAAGAAATATACTGCATTGGGTGCCAAGATTCCGAAAGGCGTATTGCTGGTCGGCCCTCCGGGAACCGGTAAGACCTTGTTAGCGAAAGCGATGGCAGGCGAGGCACAAGTGCCTTTCTTTTCCATATCAGGTTCTGACTTCGTGGAAATGTTTGTCGGTGTCGGTGCTTCCCGTGTAAGAGATTTATTTAAACAGGCCCGTGAAAAAGCACCTTGTATCATCTTCATTGACGAGATTGATGCCGTGGGTCGTGCGCGCGGCAAGAATATGATGCAAAGTAATGACGAACGCGAAAGCACACTCAACCAGCTTTTGGTAGAAATGGACGGGTTCAGCGGCGACAAAGGCATCATCATGCTGGCGGCCACCAACCGTCCGGATGTACTGGACTCTGCCTTGCTGCGTCCCGGACGATTTGACAGACAAATCTCGATTGACAAACCTGACCAGAAAGGACGGGAACAAATATTCAAAGTTCATTTAAAGAAACTGACCAAACTAGGTCCGGATGTCACCCCTGAGAAATTAGCATCCTTAACACCCGGATTTGCCGGTGCTGAGATTGCCAACGTATGTAATGAGGCAGCACTGGTGGCCGCCCGTAAGGAAAAAACACAGGTGGAAGTGGATGACTTCAATGAAGCGATTGACAGAAGCATCGGCGGTCTGGAGAAAAAGAATAAGATCATCTCTCCGCACGAAAAGGAAATCATTGCCTATCACGAAGCGGGACACGCCATCTGCGGCTGGTATCTGGAACATGCCCATCCGTTATTGAAGGTTACCATTATCCCTCGCGGGATTGCAGCGCTGGGCTATGCACAATACCTGCCGAAAGAGCAATATCTATACCGAACGGAACAGTTGCTGGATGAAATCTGCATGACATTGGGTGGCCGTGCGGCGGAAGAAATCGTATTTAACAAAATATCTACCGGCGCCCAAAATGACCTGCAGCGCATCACACAACTGGCTTATGCCATGGTGACCGTATACGGAATGAATGACAAAGTGGGTAACGTATCTTTTTACGACCCGCAAAATGAGAATATGTTTACCAAGCCTTATTCGGACGACACGGCAAAGGTGATTGACGAAGAAGTCAGAAAATTAATCGACACCGCGTATCAGCGCACGCTGGGTCTGTTGACAGAGAAACGCGAACAGCTGAACAAGATTGCAAAGGCGTTATTAGAAAAAGAAATCCTGTTTAAAGCAGACCTGGACGAACTGATTGGTAAACGCACCTTCGATGAAGAGACGGTTCCTGTTGCCGTGACCATAGATTAATCGATATCCAGTAAGATAACAACGGCTCCTGCTACTTAGCGGGAGTTTTTTATTGATTTAACTTTACATTCCTAAAAATATAGAGGCAGATTCTATATTTTAGCGTATGCCCATTACCAGAATATACCTCGTATCACTCATTGCCACCACCTGTCTTTTGTTCATTTTCTTACTATTAAACACAACGTTTGACGGCAGTATATGGGATGGTATGCAAATCAGCAAATCGGCATTAACAGTAGAATACTGTGAGCTCAACCGGACACAAGATCTTTTTCATCAGTCGATGAATACCTATTCCAATCTGGTTTATTTCTTTTTGGGTTGTATTGTCCTGCAGACAGCACTATTGGACAGAAAACACAAACAAGCGGATACTGCAAACCCGCTGCAACAATTTCCGATTCTATCTTCTCTTTTTGGGTGCTGTCTGGTTTATTTATGTTTTGGCAGCGCCTTCTTTCATGCATCGCTGACCTGGGTGGGCCAGCGGGTGGATATGAATGCCACCTACAGCCTATGCATTACCTTACTGGCAATCAGCCTGTACAGGTTATTCCACCGGCATTTTATATCCGAAAAACTTAAAGGGATTTATATTGCAGCAATCATTCTTATTATTGTGATTTTTGTGCAGGTTCATTTAATTATTCCAAGTATTATCCTGCTGCCCTTACTAATTATTTCTGTCATAACCACTACCATCATTAATGTCAGCAAGAACAAAAACGCTTATCCTCTTACTATGGCCTTGTTGAGTTTTTTGCTGATGGGGGGTGCAATCATATTACGAACGCTGGATGTACAAAAAATTGGATGTGACCCAACATCCATTTATCAGGGGCACTCGCTATGGCATATCTTCACCGGTATGAGCGGATTTTTATTGTATTGGTTTTACAGAAGCGAATTGAGCACCGTCATTCCGAATAAAATGAGGAATCTCGAAACGAATTAAAATGGCTGTAACATTTGCGGAATTTCTCTCCGCCGGCTGGCGGATCGAAATGACGTGTTCCTCTCGGTCTATTAACTACTTACAATCTCCTTTTTCTCTTATTTTCTGATAAAAATCTTCGTAAAGGGGTAAGATATTCCTGATGTCAAACTTTTGTGCCTGTGCAAAAGCATTCTTTTTAAACTGAGCCAACTTTGCATCATCTTTCAGCAGTTCCATCGATTTTAGCGCCATCCCTTCCACATCTCCTACGTTTAGCAAGAAGCCGGTCACTCCTTCAATATTTACTTCCGGGATGCCCCCGGCATTGGAAGATACTACGGGAACCTCACAGGCCATCGCTTCCAATGCTGCCAATCCGAAACTCTCGCTTTCAGAAGGCATCAGGAACACATCCGCTACCGCCAACAGTTCCTCCACCGCTTCCTGCTTACCCAAAAACCGGACATCCATAGAGGTGCACAGACTACGCGCTAAAATTTCTGTCGCCTGGCGTTCCGGACCATCTCCTATCATGAGCAGCTTGGAAGGAATCTGAGAAGATACTTTGCAAAAGACATGGATGACATCTTCCACCCGTTTTACCTTTCTGAAATTGGATGTATGTACCAATATTTTTTCCCCGTTGGGTGCAATCGCCTTTTTAAAATGGTCTTTGTTTGTTTTTTTAAATCTGGAAAAGTCTATAAAATTGGGTATCACCTCAATCTCATTTTTGATATCGAAATGGGCGAATGTATCTTTCCTTAAGCTCTCAGAAACCGCCGTCACACCACAGGACTGATTGATGGAATAGGTGACCACCGGTTCATACGTAGGATCTTTGCCAACGAGCGTGATATCCGTACCGTGCAAAGTGGTGATGACCGGAATATCCAATCCTTTCTGCAACAAGATCAGACGTGCCATATAGGCAGCAGAGGCATGCGGAATGGCATAATGCACATGAAAGATATCGAGTTTTGCATTGATGGCCACATCCACCAGCTTGCTTGCCAGCGCCGTCTCGTAAGGAGCATAATCGAACAGGGGATAATCGTTGAGACGCACCTCGTGGAAGAAAATATTTTCATTGAATGTATCCAGCAGACGGGCAGGCTCTTTGTAGGTGATGAAGTGGACATTGTGTCCCTTCTGTGCCAACCCTTTTCCTAACTCCGTGGCCACCACACCACTGCCCCCGAAAGTGGGATAACAGACAATACCAATATTCATAGCTATTCTTTTAACGCCTATAAAGGTAATAAGTTTCAGGCAACCCTCGAGGTCAATCCTGTCTTAATTGTTCCTGCATGGAAAGTCCGCACTGCAGGAAAGCGGCATAATTATTTTTGTCGGCAGAAAAACTGTAATCTACCGGCTGGTTGAGAAGCTGTTCTTTCGTATTGATCAGCACATACTGAGGCTGTGCGTTGGTTTTGAAATGCCTGGCCTGAAAGTCACTCCACTTTCCACCAACCGTTTTTATTTCTTTTTGTTTTCCGGTAGCATCCGAGGCAAACCATTCCGACTCTGGCAAAGGTTTTCTGTCATCGACATACAATGAAATTACGACATATTTTTTCATCAGGCTTTGTATGGATGCATCACTCCAGACATTTTCCTCTATCTTTCTGCAATTGACACATCCAAAACCGGTGAAATCGAGCAATATGGGCAGGTCATGTGTTTTTGCATAAGCGAGTCCTTCATTGTAATCGGTAAAATGCAACAACTCCTCCTTATTCTCTTTCTTAAAATTATACGATGACGGAGGAGCCAGGCCGCTTAATAATTTCAAAGGTTTATAAGAGTATCCAGTTAGCAGATAACCAACAAAAACAACTGAAGCAACGCCAACGGCAAGTCTTCCCTTGCCTAATTTCTCCTTGGGGTTATCATGCGGGAAACGGATGAGTCCAAATGAAAATAATGCCAACAGTGTAAAAATCAATATCCATGCCCCGAGGAATAATTCAATGCGGAAGAATCCCCAGTTTTGCGTTAAATCCACCACCGATAAAAATTTGAACGCCAATGCCAATTCCAGAAATCCCAGCACGACTTTTACAGTATTCAGCCACCCGCCCGACTTAGGCAATGAGTGCAGCCACTGCGGAAACAAAGCAAACAAGGTAAACGGCAGGGACAAAGCCAGTGAAAACCCAAACATACCCAACAATGGTTTCAGAGGGATATGATTTAACAAAGTGGGACCACCTCCGGTTGCTGCCTCCACCAACAGTGTTCCGATTATAGGGCCGGTACACGAAAACGAAACCAACGCCAGTGTAAATGCCATAAAAAAGATACCGATATTGCCCCCTTTGCTGGACAAAGCATCCGATTTATTAGCCCAGGAAGCGGGCAACGTAATTTCATAATATCCGAAAAAGGAGAAGGCGAAAATGACAAACACGATAAAGAAGAGCAGATTGAACCACATATTGGTAGACATGGCATTCAGTGCATCGGAGCCAAATACGCCGGTGATGATTATTCCCAGCAACAGATATATCACTATGATAGATATACCATAAATAAGTGCCTTACGTATGCCTTGTTTTCTGTCTTTTCCCCCTTTCGTGAAGAAACTGACGGTAAGCGGCACCATCGGGAAAACGCAGGGTGTCAGTAATGCCAGCAGTCCGCCCAAAAACCCGGCGACAAAAATCCACCAGTAACTTTTATCTTTGCTTTGCGCCTGCACACTACAGCTGTTTTCCGCATATTTCCAGTCAAACGTTGCCGCAACGGCTGAAGCCATTCCTTTGGTAACAGCAGTTGGCGTATCTGTCGGTTCGGTTTGTTCCGGAATATTTCTGGACGTATCCGCAGTGGCGGCAGAAACGGTTCCACTCAGAGGAATTGAAAATTTCTCCGGACCAAAAGGGATACAGCCTTCCTCGTCCTTACAGACCTGTCCGTCAAACTCCCCTTTGAGAGTGGCATTCGGACTTTTTATTTTTACCTTCTGAACAAAGGTAACCGTATTGGAAAAAGAAGAGACTGTCACACCGAACAGTTCATCGAACTGCTTTTTCAACTTTCCTATTTCTTTGGGTTTGCCGATTAATACGACAGCGGCATTTTTTTCAAATCTGAATTCAGTTGGCAACGGGCCGTTAGCTTCCGTAAATTGAGAATACACATGCCAGTCATCATCCAGCGAACAGATAATCTTGATATTAAACTCATCTCCGCTTATCTTTTCCACCTCACTTTTCCATGAAATATGCTGGTCAAATGCCGCTTTAGAAAAGAAAGCAGACAGGATAAAATAAAGAAAAAGGAAATACCTTATATTTTGTTGATTCATTTAGGCTATAGTTAAGTTCAATAATGACTCGAACAGTTTTCTGCCATCCGTATTACCCAGTACGTCTTCCGCCGAACGCTCCGGATGCGGCATCATGCCAAATACATTTCTGCCGGCATTACAGATACCGGCGATATTTTCTATGGAGCCATTTGGATTAGAAGTATCATTTATACTTCCCGAGACATCACAGTATTTAAACAAAATCTGATCGTTTTGTTTCAGGGAATGCAATGTTTTTTCATCTGCATAATATCTGCCCTCACCGTGTGCTATCGGGATGTTCAACGGTTCGCTTAAATCCAGGCTGCGGGTGATGGCGCTGTCCGTTGTCTGCGGCAGCAGATACTGGTTTTGACAGATAAACCGCTGATGGTCATTCATCAGCAAAGCACCCGGTAACAGATGACTTTCGCACAATACCTGAAATCCGTTGCATATACCCCAAACGTAACCGCCGCTACCTGCATGTTGGATCACTTTTTCCATAATGGGCGAAAAACGGGCAATAGCTCCACAACGCAGATAGTCTCCATAAGAAAACCCCCCGGGAATCATGATGCAGTCTTCGACAGTCAGATCCTGTAAAGAAGTGTCTTTATGCCATAAAATGCGGGTTTCGCACTGCATCACCTTACTGCACACATGAATTACATCCTGATCGCAGTTAGAGCCCGGAAAAACAACAACGCCAAATTTCATAATAAGAATTTTTTAGATTCGAGAAACGAGATTGGAGAAAGATTGACAGGATGTTAAAGCATCTCATATCTCTCCTCTCTAATCTCATACCTTAAGATTACGAAATTATTTAATAATCCTTACAATGTTTGTAACAAATATCACTAATACAAAGATAGCATTCAGGATTTCGCCCAATCGCTTTTTACGTATTCTTAACATGAGCAGTGTCAGAAAGATGCTTACCGGAAGTATCAGATAGCTGAACACCACCGAATTTTGCCGGTAGCTTGACAGTACCACCGCTAAAGCACCTAAGAAAAACAGAATAAGCATATTTACATTTTTCCTTCTTCTGATGCCTGCGGAGAACATTATACCCCGCAAACTGACAAACGAGAACAACAGATAGGATAAGATCATTCCGACCGCTATCGCGCTGCTCGTATCAAAATCAGGTATTAACAGATGAAAATCCAACAACTCTGACATCTTAAATTTTAACGGAATATCCGCCAAATAACTGATACTGACAACGACATAAGCGGGAAACAGTATACCAAAAAACAATAAGACAAAATGATGAAACCGAAAAGAACTTAAAATGTAAAATATCACCAGCAGAAAGGGCAGCATGAATATAAAATGCACATCCAGTAAGATAACAATTCCAGTCAGTACTCCCAGATTAAAAGATTCAAGCTTATTATTCTCTTTAGCCCCCACGATAAGCAGCATATGCAGAATGGCCAATAAAATAAAACCGATAATCGTAAAGACAGAGAATAGGTTGAATTGATGGAAAGCGGCTGTAATCATGCTGAAATACACGGCTGGCACAAGACTGCTGACTTCATGGTAATCTGCCTTGTTGAAAAGAGAATTAAACCATATTGCCTGCAAAAGAAGGCAGCATTGAGCAAGAATGAGATTGAGCAATGGATACCCTGGCAGAATGATGCCAATGCCACCCCACAGGGACTCCAACTCCGTAACAGCAGGGGAAATGCCTGATAAAAGAAAGGGAAGCCTGATAACAAGAAAAAACAGCAGAAAGGCTAAGGTAGTAGTAGGCTGCTGGGATTTAAAAAAAGATATCACATTTCAGGTTTAGGGAAGATTATTTATGACCATTAGCCTGTTAGTATTGAAACAGTACTAATTGTAAATTACGTTTCTGCTCACTGGGAACGATGATGGTCTGACCGTCCAGCTGTTTGGCTTTCAGCGGCACCAATACCAAATCTTGTTTCTCGCTGTTCATAACACTCAGCCGTTTGGTCAGCCCATTTGGATTAATGTTATATTCCACAAAATTCCCAATATTATAAAAATCCTCATTAAACAAGAATTTCAGTACATTATTCGATTCAAAGAATGCGAAGGAAGAATAATATCCTTCATCATTCTCTGACACCTGTACTTTTGGTAAAGAGGATTGCCAGTCCAATGTACCGTCCTTATTGATAGAATAAATACCAATGTCGTAATAATGGTTTTGTTCAATATATCTGGCGGAAGTGGTTGCAGGATAGGTATTATAGTATCCATAATTGGTCATAGGCATACGTTCCACCCTTGTAAACTTATACTCCCCCTCCGTTACTACAATGGCACCACCGTCACTGCGCGGGATGATCCTTCTCGGACGCACCAGAGATGCCTTATCCTGCCATGTCTTGAATTCATTGTTTTGTGACCGCTGTAATATCTCCTCGTCAAAAGGCATCTTGGAATTGAGTAATACCGTATTGGCTCCCAAGTCAATGGTCTGGTTGAGTAACCCAATATCCCTCTTGTCTTTGATGCTCTTATAACAGGCTGTCACATAGACCAACCCGCTTTGATTGGTAACTTCCGTAATAATATTTTTAAGTATCGCATCCTGACTCATCAGCATCTGCTCACTGATGGTATTGGTGGATGGATTATATGCGAAGATGGTATATTTATCAAAATTGTAATCCTGATTGTCATACCCTCCTTCATGACCTATCGCTGCAACGACACTACCCTGGTTGCTCACCTTAATAGATTTTAAAGACACATTACTGACATCTGTCAGCGTAAAGATATTTCTTTTCAGAATTCTCAGTGAATCGTCCATAACTGTAAACCGAACAAAAAATGAAGACTTTGTCTTCACTATATTAAATAGCAGTATCTTGGATTTGTCCGGTGACGCCTTTACATAAAAAGCTTTTGAATTTCCAACGTTTACCAAAGGGAGAGAATCCAAGAGAATGGTTTCGTTCGGTATTGTTAGCTTATTGTCCAGTACCTTTAACTTGAAGAATTGAAAATTTTCATTGTTCGTAGTATAAAAGGTCAGAACCTTATCTTTCAATAACAAGAAACCTTCCAGATTAATGCCCCTTCCCTTAAATGGCAATTCCTTTCTGTTGACAATACGCAGTTGATTATCGTATGCAACCAACTCACTTTCGTTGCTGCCAAAGAAATGAATAAGGATACCCAAATCATTCTTACCAATGATTTCATAATCGGAAAAACGGCTTGCCACTTTATCGGGACTTGATTTTACAATCGTTTGTGAAAACAGAGAAGAAGGGTTGGAAAGAAAAGAAATAAACAATAGCAGAACAACGAAACAGAACAAGTTCACTTTGACGAACATTCTGGAGGAAAGGTTCTTTGTACAGTTGCTATATGCCATATTAATTTTCATCCTTTTTTTCTCACGGATTCAACCATTATTTTTTCTGTCTGGGATCCAATGCATCTGTTAGTCCTTCACCAATCAAATTAAACAGCGTCACCGTCAGGAAGATGGCAACACCGGGAAAGATAGCCACCCACAACTGGGAAGCACTTCCACGTGCCAATGACAACAATTTACCCCAGGTGATGATTTCCGGGGGAACACCCAGCCCTAAGAAAGACAGGGAAGATTCTATCAAAATAGCTGCAGCAATACCAAATGCGACGGTAATCAATACCGGTGAAATGGCATTCGGTATGGCGTGTTTGAGTAATATCCTGGTCCTGCTGTATCCGAGCGCTTCGGATGCTTCAATATATTCTAAACTTCGCACTCTCAACAATTCCGCCCGTATGAAACGGGCAATCTCCGTCCAGGATGTAAGACCTATGATAACCATTACCAGCATAATTCCAGGTTTAGAAATAGCAATGACCGCTATTATTAAGAATAAACGCGGAATGGACACCAATATTTCAATCAGCCGCTGAACAATGATATCAACCGGTATCGCGGTCTTCTTTCTGAAAAACGGTATAATCTTTAATATAAAACCTGACGCATATCCAACGAAAAGCGCTCCTATGAAAATTCCAATACTGATGAGCAATTGTCCTAAGAAAGAAACGATTGATTTGCCAATTGCATCGCTTAATATATAGCTCCTGGAACCGAACGCATAAAACCATGCGAAATACAGAAAGATGAAACCCATCAGCATGGATGCTCTCGAAATCTTAATGCGGTTATCCCCGAAGAACCCGGCAAGAGACCCCAAAAGAATCCCGATCAATGAAGCGATAGACATGGAAACAATACCTACGGTAAAGGCGATTCTGGTACCATGTATCAAACCCGCTAATATATCACGGCCTATTCCTTCCGTTCCAAGCCAGTGCCGCCACCGGGTGGAAGCTACGCTCTGTTTGGCAAACGGAGAGACAAAGCCTGAATTGAAGAAATCCTGGGTAGTCGGAGAATACGGAACAATGGGCCGTATGGCAAAATCAAACTTTGTATCTGTCCAGTTGATGTTCAATAAATCCTTTGGCCATTTTGCAATGCCTAAATCAACGGCATACTCTTTGAAAATAGGGAAATAGGTATGGCCCTTATAGGTACACACTATCGGTTTTTCATTCGCCAGGAAGTCCGCGGTTATGGCTATCAATGCCATTACCGCTACAATATACGCTGAGATAACGGCCCGCTTGTTTTTCTTGAACTGCCGTTTGACGTATGACCAGTAATCCTGCCTTTGATCTGTGTTGTTGGAGTCGCCCATGTTATTTCTTATTATACGAGATTCTTGGATCTACCACTGCATACAATATGTCAGCCACCAGATATCCGACTAATGTAAGAATAGCTGAAAACATGACAACCGTATATACTATCGGATAATTTCTTGCCACCAGCGCTTCATAGGCCAGTTTTCCCATTCCGGGAATGGAAAAGATAATTTCTATTACAATCGAGCCGCTTATAGCCAGTGGAAATACGCTGGCAAACAGGGTAATGATGGGTAATAACGAATTTTTAAATCCATGCTTCCATAAGACTTCTTTCTCTTCCAATCCCTTGGCCCTTGCCGTACGGATATAATCCTGGCTTAATGTCGTAATCATGGCTCCCCGCATCTGCCGGTATAAGAATGCCAGGCCACCGTAGGTAAAACAAATCATAGGCAGTATCAGATGGTATACGCGGGTACCTGCCACTTCCGCCAGGCTCATACTGCTGTCGAGCTCTCCTACCCCGTATGCCGGGAACCATCCCAGGAAGTCTCCACCTCCGAAAAACAAGATCAACAGAGTGGCTACCCAGAAATTGGGCAACGAATATAACATAAACAAGAATGTAGAAATGGTCTGGTCTCTTTTGCTTCCTTTTCTCGCCGCTGAGAGAATGCCTAAGGGTATGGCTATGAGGTAGGTTAAAATAATGGATAAGATGCTCAGCATAACCGTCCAACGTACAGCATCCCATAACACGTTCTTTACAGGACGGCCATCCTGATAGGAAATACCAAAATCCCCTTTAAAGAATTTGGTAATCCAGTGGTGGTATTGATTGTCTCTGCCATACCAGTGAAGGGCCGGAATATATTTTTTATAGGGTGTGGCCTTTTTTACGACGCCATCCGTATATGATGATTCCAACGTACTAAATGAAGGCTGCAATGCCGCTAATGTGGGTGCCTTACTGATTTCTTTTTCAATATTCCGGAAAGCAGTTTGCAGTGCATTGCCATCATAGTTCAGGTAAGTCTTCTGAATATTGTCCTTTATAATAATTAATGCATCCCCATTGGCTGAATCTCTCGGCGTATCGCCCGTTTTCAATTCAAATGCCCGGATATTCTTGTAATACTGGTCAATCTCACTCCAGTTGCCGTATTTATCCACCAGCCTTTCTAAATTCTGACGATGAAACTTTTTAGGAATCTCATACATGTTGTTGGGGGTGGCAGCATTCGAAAGGGTGAAATAAAAGATGGGCAGATCCAATCCTAACTGTTTCCGTTTGTCAATGTACGCTCTCTCTGAAGCAATGGCATTAGCAGAACTTCCCATCTCACTGTTACTGTTAAGCATCTGTTCCACTGGGTCGCCGGGCACGCTGGTACTCAGCATAAAGGTGACTAAAGAAATAACCAGCAAGGTAGGGATGAAAATCAATATCCTTTTGACGATGTATTTGAACATATAGGTTCAAAAATACGATTTTAGCTGTAATTAAATAAAAAAAATCCTGCCGTTTGCGGCAGGATGCAATAGATTCAACTTTCTGATTGTCTTTTATTCCCTTCCTTCCACTTTATATCCTTCTTTCACCTTAAATCCGGCGAACCATACGCCCGGATAAACCGGACCGGCACCGGTATTCTCAAACCTTTTGTGAACGCAGTTTCTGAAATTTTGTACGTATAAGAAAATATACGGCACTTCATCGTGTTCAATCTGCTGCCATTGTTTGTACAATTCATTCCGTTTGGTGACATCCAGCTCTGCCCTTATTTGTTCCAGTAAAGCATCGGTTTTTGCATTGCCGAAATTCATATAATTGGACCCTCCGTTTGCAGAAGATGTATGGAAAATCTGTTTCTCATCATCCGGACGCGGTTCTTTCACCCAACCCTGATAAAACAACTGGCAATTATGTTTCTTTAATTCATCCAGGTATAAAGCCCAGTCTAAGGCCTTTATTTCCAATTTGATACCTGCCTGTTTGAATGAATTCTGAATCAACAAACCCACTGTTTCCCTCAGCGGATTTCCGCTGTTGTATGAATAGCTGATTTCAAATTTCGTTTTCTGGCCATCAATGACTTTATCCAGTACGCCGTCACCGTCGGAATCATTCCAGCCTGCCTCTGCCAGCAATGCCTTTGCCTTTTCCACATCATACGGATATGGAGTAATGCCGCTGTTGTATGCGTCCTTTTTCATGGGTAAGATAGAACCGATGGTGCGTATCCCCTTGCCATATAACACTTTCTCAATAATCTGATCTACATTCGTCAGGTAACACAATGCCTGTCTTACCTTCTGATCCGTCAGCACCTTATCTCTTCCATTCACACCTATCGCCTGATAAGCCAGCATCTGGGGCTCCGATTTCACAAAATTCTGTTTGAACTTCGGAGAATTATCCAATTCCACATATTCCTTTACCGGTGTGACATAAATGAAATCCAGCTTTTCATCAACGAGCGCCGTAAGTGCCGTATTAAAATCATTGATTGTTTCAAACACCAGTCTTTTCGGATAGGCCTCGAAGTATTCGTTTTCTTTTGCCAGTTTATCTCCCCACCAGTTTTTCTTCTTCTCTAAAATCAACCGTTGTCCCGTTTCAAATGAAACCAGCCTGTATGCTCCGGAACCCATAACAATCGTGGTATCTCTGTTTGATTTTTCTGAATTGAAGAAATCGGCAAATTCATTTATTTCCGGGTCACTGTTTGCTTTGCTGTTCCCGGAAATCAGTTCAGCAATGGTATATTTCCTGAGCACTTTTTTAGAATCGTAGATATATTCAGGTATGATTGGAATACCGCCTGTCCCGTCTTCCATCCCTATATGTTTGGAACAAACGAACGTAATCTTTCTGTTGTTATCCGGATACGTTTTTATATCTTTTATAAAATCTACTCCCGGTTTTACATTGTCAGTATTTGCTTTTGGACAAAATATGGTCTTAACGGTAAACAACACATCATCCGTGGTAACCGGCTGCCCGTTATCCCACACAGCTTCCTCCCGCAGTTCAAAGGTCAGCTCCGCCATGTCACCGTTCTGCACCAACTGTGGTCTGGCTTTAGCCAAAACAGGTACTAAATTCATCGTCTCATGATCATAATTCAATAATTGCTGAAAAATATTGGGAGAGATATAACTATTGGAAAAAGCATCCGATGTCGTCATAGGATTTAATCCTTTGGCGTCCGACAAACCGTGTATCACCACCTGGTCTTTATACACTTTGTTAGACCCTCCTTTGTTGCCTTTACAACCGGATAGTGCAATCAAAACAACCGTCGCTACCCAAATAAATTTTGACTTATTGAACATATTACTCTTAATTTAGGTTACAAAAATAAGTGTTTTAAACCGTTATTTCGTTAATTATGGCAAAAGTAATCATTACAGGTGGAACAGGTTTGGTGGGGAAAAGATTAACCCAATTACTGCTTAACAGAGGTTATGGGGTAAATATCCTCTGCCGGAACCCCAAAAGACCGAATGAATTCAAATGGGACATTTCCGGAAACTATATCGACAAAAACGTATTTGAACAGGCAAATGCCATCATCCATCTGGCAGGTGCCGGCGTGGCGGATGAGCGCTGGACGGCGGAACGAAAAAAAGAAATCATAGACAGCCGCATACGGTCTGCCGGATTGCTGTATGACTATTTAGCCAATAACAAACATACCATTTCAAACTTCATATCGGCTTCGGCTGTCGGTTTCTACGGCGACAGGGGAAACGAAGTGCTGACTGAGACGTCAACAGCAGGTACCGGTTTCTTAGCGGATGTCTGCAAGTTATGGGAGAACGGGGCAGACACATTGGCAACTCTCCATATTCCGGTCAGCAAAATCCGGATCGGCATTGTCTTAAGTAAGGACGGAGGCGCTTTACCGAAATTAGACCTTCCGATAAGGTTTGGTATCGGTGCGTATATTGGCAGCGGAAAACAATACGTTCCGTGGATACACATCGATGACCTGTGTGCCATTATTCTGTATCTCCTGGAAAATAAAAAGTATGCAGGCATTTATAATGCAAGTGCTCCGGATATAAAAACCAACCGACAGATGAGTGCAACCATCGCAAAGGTATTGCAACGTCCCTTCATTCCGGCTCCGGCTCCGGCATTTCTGCTTAAAACCGTTATGGGAGAAATGTCAGAGATGTTGCTGATGAGCAGCAACTGCTCTCCGGAGAAAATTACTGCCGCAGGCTTCCGTTTTCAGTTCCCTTTGCTGACAGATGCGTTGGAAAATATCTATCATACTGCTCCACCCGGTTAAAAATACTTTGTAATTTCAGCATTGAAAGGATATAATTTGTTATATTCACGAAACAAAAAAAATATCCCATGCGCAAGTTTTTTTTATTCTCAGTATCCGTACTTCTTACAGTTGCATTGCAGTCTTGCAAAGGCGGCAAAAAAGCAGGAGACAGCGCCGGATTCACCTATGATGAGCAAATAGAAAAGGATTTTCTGGAAAAGCTGATCCTCGTAGAAGACGGTGGAACGGTGGAATTACCTGCCGGTAGATTTCTGTTCAAAAAGGCCCTGTCGATGGAAGGCAAAAAAGATGTCACCATTAAGGGTGCGGGTGCTGACAAAACGATACTTTCCTTTTTGGGACAAACAGAAGGCGCTGAGGGAATTAATATTACCAACTGTCAGAATGTGACGGTAACGGACTTTACCATACAGGATGCTAAAGGCGACAACCTGAAGCTGAAAGGATGCGATGGTGTGCACATCCATCATATGAACTCCACCTGGACCACAGGGGCAGACACGTCCAATGGAAATTACGGATATTACCCGGTAGAATGCAGAAATGTGGTCATGGAGCATTGTGAGGTATCTTATTGCGCGGATGCCGGTGTGTATATCGGACAATCCACCAATGTCACCATCCACGACTGTTACGCACACCACAACGTAGCTGGTATAGAAATTGAAAACTGCATCAACTCGGATATCTATAAAAATAAGGCGGAAAACAATTCAGGGGGGATTTTAGTTTTTGACTTGCCTAAATTATTTCAGGCAAATGGCCGCAATGCAAGAGTTTGGGACAACGACTGCGTCAACAATAACTTTCCGAACTTTGGGAAGCCGGGAAGTATCGTTGCCAGCATCCCTCCGGGCAGCGGAATGATTATCATGGCCACGGACAGTGTAGACATCTATAATAATCGTATCACGGATAACAAAACGGTTGGCTGCGCAATTGTAAGTTATTTTACAACAGGTAAACAACTTAACGATTCCACCTATGGTCCATACTGCCATAACATCTATGTACATGATAATAAATTCAGCAGAAAAGCGATGATGATACCGGCACTGGATACAGATTTTGGCAAACTTGCCATGGCAGCCTGTAAATCCCCTATAGATATTGTATACGACGGAAGTGCAGAGAAGAGCCTCATAGATGCGAATGGGAATCTGCCGGAAGGCAAGAAAATCTGCATTCGCAACAACGGCGACATAAAATTCGTCAACATGAACTTGTGGAAAGCAAAAAACTTAACGGATGTGCTCCGTACTTTCGACAAGGATATGACTAAATTCGACTGTTCTTATACGGGCATTAACGGAAATAATACGAATCTGTAAATACAAATAGTCTTTATTGGTTTCTTTCTAATGAAGTGCGCAAACAGAATTCTATGAAAAAAGTATCCATCGCGGCCATCTTACTTTCGATTACCTGTGTCATCCTATTTAACCAATGTAAATTTTCCGGTGACGGCAAAGTTACGCTTGATGTTGCCGCAAAACCATTTGAGAAATTATCCCAATATCATTTCTTCAAAGGCTCATTAAAAGATCTGATACCCAATGAAAAAGTACTGCCTTATGATCTCATTACTTCGCTGTTTACCGACTATGCCCACAAATCCAGATTTGTATGGATGCCGGAAGGAGCTGCCGCTACCTACTCAAAAGACGAGGTAATGGAATTTCCTGTCGGGACCGTGCTGATAAAGAACTTCTATTATCCGCATGATTTCAGAGATGAAAGTAAGGGTAAAAGAATCTTGGAAACACGCCTGCTGGTAAAAAGAGAAGACAAGTGGGATGCATTGGATTATGTTTGGAATAACGAACAGACCGATGCTGCGCTGAACATTGTAGGCGATTCAAAGAAAGTGGACTTTATCAACCCAGAGGGTGTCACCCGGCATATCGACTATTCCATTCCAAATAAGAATCAATGTAAAAACTGTCACAACCTGAATAATGTACAAATGCCAATCGGTCCGAAAGTGCGTTACCTGAACAAAGATTTTAAATATACGGACGGAGTAAGAAATCAGCTGGAAAAATGGACGGAAATCGGGTATCTGAAGGGGTATGAGAAAGAAGAAAACTTAACGAATAAGATTGCAGATGTATTTGATGAAAAAACCGGATCCCTGGAGGAGCGGGCAAAATCATATCTCGAAGTGAACTGTGCCCATTGTCACCGCAAAGAAGGCAGCGCCAATACCTCAGGGCTATTCCTGTTATTGAGTGAAAAAAATCCGGAAAGCTGGGGAATCATGAAAAGTCCGGTAGCTGCCGGCAAAGCCAGCGGCAATAACCTATATGATATCGTACCCGGAAAACCCGGTGAATCCATTTTGGTTTACCGCACTGAAAGCGATGATCCGGAAATACGCATGCCTGAACTGGGAAGATCGGTGGCACATGCCGAAGCTATCATACTTATCAAAGAATGGATTGCTGCCATGAAATGACCGCTTTGTATTTCTAACTCCTTTATTTGACTATGTTATACCGCCGTATGCCCATAGAAGCCGAATCTCCCGAAGAAATGGGCTATGGCACGATTCAGTACAACCTGGCAGAAAGTTCGGTGAGGGATATCTATTTCCGTGACTTACATATCGACTTAAACGATTTATTCATCTGCTACGGTGAGCACCGCGGCAATGCCGGGTTGAGAAAGGAGATTGTGTTGGATGAGAAAGGCCTGGATGCGGAGGATGTATTGGTTTGTCCGAGCGCGGCTACTGCGTTGTTTATCATTTCAACCACATTACTGCAACCTAAGGATCATCTGATTGTATTGCGGCCGAACTATGCGACCAATATTGAAACGCCAAGGGCAATAGGCTGCACGATAAGCTATATAGATTTGTCTTTTGAAGAAGGCTTTCAGTTTACATTAGAACAGATAAAAGAGGCAATAACACCGGAAACCAGACTCATCAGCCTTACCTCCCCACATAATCCAACCGGTGTGGTCTTTGACGATGCATTAATTAAAAGCGTTATTGATCTCGCGAAAGAACGGAGTATATATGTGCTGGTGGATGAGACCTACCGCTACCTCCATTTCCAATCCGGCTTAATCCCGTATTATGCAGGTATTTCAGACAATGTCATTTCTGTCTGTTCCCTGTCCAAGGCATTCGGTGTGCCGGGCATCCGCCTGGGCTGGCTCATCACTGAGAATAAGGCGCTTCAAGCCGCTTTCCTGGCCGCCAAAGAACAGATTATCATTTGTAATTCCGTAGTGGACGAAGCCATTGCCCATCATATCCTAAAACAGAAAGATAAGTTCCTGCAACCTACCCATCAGCTTATCCGGGAACAGTTCAGCATCCTGAAAAACTGGATAACCCGTGAACAGGATATACTGGAATGGGTGGAGCCCAACGCCGGTGTTGTCTGTTTTCCGCGAATCAAGAGAGAATACAATATTGATATAAAGAAGTTTTACACCATCTTATATGAACAACATCAAACACTGGTTGGCGCAGGACATTGGTTCGAACAAGACGACCGCTGCATGCGGATTGGGTTCGGGTATCCTCAAAAGGAAGAATTGAGGATTGGATTGAATAATATCTTCAACACAGCCAGGAAGGCTGCGGTTTAAATCACTTCGCAGCTGTTGCCGGAGCCTGCATCTCATTGAACGTTACATCTGCCGGAAGCTCAAATGCCGATGACGGAACATCGGTTTCTTCGAATCGTACAAACCTGGTTTTGATGGTATGGCCACTGACGCTCATTTCTGATTGAATAGGCAACCCTTTCCAAACATAGGATTTTCCATTCATTCCCTCTACACTAAAACTGAAGACCTTGCAATCCTTTCCATCAATAGTTTCATTGGCGATCTCCTTTATCTGGAATTTATCTCTCATCTCCTTCGTTAAATTCTTGAAATCAATATTCTTATCGTCAAACTTGCCCTCTTCTATTCTCATTTTTGTAGCAGCCCCCATGGATGGTACCGCCCAGGTATACAGAAAACCGTCTTTTATAAGTGATCTTGTTGATGTATTGATTTTTTTACCCATCATCTCCATGCTCACCGTACTTTCTATCAGCTGTGTTTTCCCATACCCCTCAAATGTTGTCTTAATGTTGGCATTTCCCATACCCATCATTTCAGTTTGCGTTTCCAAGATACCGGATTTAAAATCATATCTGCCTTCAACGCCTCTGGTTTCTGTGTTTACAGACTGTGCCTGTTCTTCTGAAACAGCCTCAGAATTTGTACTGCTGTTCTTGCATGCGGAAATGCTTATTGCAAAAACGGACAATAAAACAATTAGATTTTTCATTTTTATTGATTTTATACTTAAAGATACAAAAAATATCTCAATCTAACTGTATTTTTGGAAGATGAACTGGCTACCGTTAGAAGAAGGGGTAAAACATAAAATCGAATCTGCACCATTATTCAAACCTATAAGAATAACCTTTGCAGGAAAAGACATCTGTGTCGTAAAAACAGAAGAGGATATCTGCGGGATCAGCAATAAATGTCCGCATGCAGGGGCGCAATTGCATTACGGACACTGCAATAAGAAAGGGATTGTAAGCTGTCCGCTGCATGGCTATAAATTTGACTGTAAAACTGGAAAGAGTGCAGACGGGAATAATTATAAAATTACCCATTATGCATTTAAGTTAGAAGAAGATAAGTTGTATATTGGTTTAAGATAGAAAGCTTTTTTTAGTATTCCTGAAATGAGATACAGCATCCACGAAATAAAGTCCATCCTAAACGGACATTTCCTCCGGCAGCCGTCAGATGCCATTCTTACGCAGGTTTGTATTGACACCCGGAAAATAACGAACGCTGCTCAATCACTGTTCTTCTGTTTATCCGCCCGCAACGATGGCCATCAGTATATCGGAACGGCTTTTAATAAAGGCATCCGGAATTTTATTGTATCAAAAGGAGTGGAAATTTTTCAATTTCCTGACGCAAATTTTATCCAAGTAGATGATACCCTGCAAGCCCTGCAGCAATTAGCAAAACATCACCGCGAGCAGTTTAACATTCCGGTTATCGGCATAACCGGCAGCAACGGAAAGACCATAGTAAAAGAATGGCTGTATCAATTATTATCTGCCGAAAAAAATATTGTAAAAAGTCCTAAAAGTTATAACTCACAAATTGGCGTACCGCTCTCTGTGTTGAATATGGACGCCGCAAACGAGCTGGCAATTTTTGAAGCCGGTATTTCTACAGTTGCTGAGATGAAAAATTTAGAAAAAATAATCCAGCCCAGTATCGGAATACTAACAAACATTGGCACCGCTCACGATGCCGGCTTTTCCTCAAAAGAAGAAAAACTGAAAGAAAAATTAAAATTATTTACGAATAGTAAAACGCTGATTTCCTGTTATGACAATCCGCTTGTCTATACTGAAGTCGGAAAAATGGCGAAAGAAAAAGCATCATTAACGTCTGTCTCCTGGAGCGTAAATATTGATTCTGCTGTCATAATTAATTTTATTAAAAGAGAAAACGACTCTTCATTTTTCTCAATAAAAAATGGATATGGATCGACACTTGATTTCCCGGCTTTTACATTAAAGATTCCATTTACAGATGATGCATCCTTAGAAAATTGTCTGCATTGTGTTGTTACACTTTTGCAATTAGACTATTCAACAGACATCATTCAAAGCAAAATTTTATCGCTTCGCAATTTACCAATGCGTCTGGAATTGAAATACGGCATAAACAACTGTACTATAATAGATGATTCCTACAGTGCCGATTTTCATTCGCTTCAGGTAGCTTTAGACTTTTTCAAACAACAGGAAACACACAAAAAGAAAACGCTTATTATTTCTGAGTTTGAGGGTTCCGGTTTAAGTGAAAAAGATTTTATTCAAAAATTAAAAGGTATACTGCAGGAAAATAAATTCGATAAACTGATTGGTGTAGGCAAATCTTTCATGCATGAAATAGAATCCCTTGCTTACACGGTTAAGGAATGGTATGTATTTGAAAGCACGGAAAAACTGATTGAGCAGTTTAATGTATTAAAATTTGAGCATGAACTTATTTTGCTGAAAGGCGCTCGCAAATTCAGTTTTGAGAAAATCACTGCACAATTAATCGGACAAACACATGCCACCGTTTTAGAGGTAAACCTGAATGCATTGACGAATAATTTAAATGTGTATAAAAGCTATTTGCCAAAAAATTGCGGTGTCATTGCGATGGTAAAAGCCTTTTCGTATGGCAGCGGCAGTGTAGAAGTGGCCAGTTTGCTCGAAAAACAAGGTGTAGATTATCTCGCGGTTGCTTATGCTGATGAAGGTGTTGAACTGCGAAAAGATAATATCAAAACAGCGGTTATGGTGATGAATCCTGATGCAGTAGACTTTGACAGGATGCTGGAGTTTAACCTCGAACCGGAAATTTACTCACTGAGAATCTTAAAAGAATTAATCCATTTTCTGGACTCTTTACATCATCCGGAATCATTCCATTTTAACATTCACCTGAAACTGGAAACAGGTATGAATCGTTTAGGGTTTGTTGAAGACGAATTGAATGAACTGTTAGCCATCCTCCGGCAACATCCGTACGTGGTAGTCAGGACTGTATTTTCGCACCTCGCAGCCAGTGAGGAAGCACAGTTGGACGCTTTCACGGAAGCACAGATAATAACCTTTAAAAGGCTTTCTGAGAAAATAACCGAAGGTCTTCCTTATCAGGTCAAAAGGCATTTATTAAATTCATCCGGCATTCTCCGTTTTCCTCAGGCATATTTTGATTATGTAAGATTAGGCATTGGCCTGTACGGTGTTGACAGTTCCTCCACTATTCAGGATAAATTGCTTCCTATCGGTAAGTTAAAAACCAGGGTGGCACAAATCAAGCAGGTGAAAGAAGGAGAAAGCATCGGTTACTCCAGAAAGGGAATGGCAGACAAGGACTTAAAAATCGGCGTGCTGGCAATAGGCTATGCGGATGGTTATGACAGGCGATTCGGCAACGGAATCGGGGAAGTTTTTATAGCAGGGCATCGGGCGAGCATCATCGGCAATATTTGTATGGATATGTGTATGGTGGACATCACGCATATCGATGACGTGCACGAAGGGGATGAAGCCGAAATCTACGGCAAAGAAATCTCCATCATTGAACAGGCAAGGAAAATCGGAACGATTGCCTATGAATTACTGACCCGCATTTCAGGAAGGGTAAAACGTTTGTATTACCTCGATTGAGGAAGACAATCAAAAGAGCAAATCAACGATTGCTGAATAAAAAAGCTGAATTTCGTTATTTTGAATTATATTTACAATTAATAGATTCTATATTAACATAGTACTAAAAACATGAAAAAAATAAAAATAAACCCTATAGTATTTTTTATTACTTTTTTATCCCTGAATTCAGCATGCACAAAAACACTAGACGATATTTCTAATATCACAGACTCGAACCAATTAAGCAAACCATTAAATGAAGAGGCAATTATAAATGCCAGAAAGGCAGTAATTGACTCATTCTTATACTTTGCAAATTTAGTTTCACCAAGCAGAGATATTGACAACTTTGATAATATATATGGTGATTTACAAGAAGTTAATGTATGGAAAAACACCATTGAAACAACTACTAGCGGTGGTGGTGGTAACAACGGTGATTGTTATGAACTTCCTGCTTGCAATGGAATTACTTTTCCACTTCAACCCGGGTGGGCTTGTGATGTAATTCCACCCAAAGACACATTCAATAATATAATTAATGCATTTGGTCAATATGGAACAGATATTCGGCAACAATATGTGGTACATTATCCCGCAAATAAAAATTCAAGCTCGCCAATTATTATATTAGTGCATGGTGGTGGTTGGTTTAGTGGCCCAAACCCAGATGAATTATTAGGTTGGCATTTTGGTTTTACGACTAACAAACCTAATAACTTTGTAAAGAATTTATTAGACAGTGGTTTTGTTGTGGTAAACCTTTTATATAGACTAACACGGTATGGTGATGTTGATGCTGATATTACAACAAATCCAATTCCAATTCAAGACCAAATTAGTGATATTAACTCTGGCATATTGCATATCCGTAGCAACTTTCCAACATGCCTCGGGTTAAATGCAAATAGTATACAAGTTTTAGGTGAGAGTGCTGGTGGTCATCTTGTTTTATCCTGGGCTTATGCCAATGCTAGTACATCTTACATAAAATCCGTGGTATCTATGTATGCTCCAACAAATATGCAACAATATGGTAACTACTTAAAAAACATACCTACGTATGCAAATTTTACATGTGGTAACGCTTTTAATGGGTTTCCATGGTATTTCCCGATTGTAAATATATACAATCCTTACATGGTATATAATACAACAAATTTTAACTGTCAAGCCTTAACTTATCCTAATTCAAGAGTATTGCAGTCATATAAACTTATTCAAAGTTTAGTAAAGACTATAATTTCAGCACCACTTAGTTCATCAGAATTATTCGATGTATCGCCGTGTAATATCTTGAATTCAGCCAGGATTATCCCAACTTTTATTATGCATGGAAAAAATGATGTATTTGTTCCAAAGAATCAAGCCACTAATAAAATGGATACGACCCTAACGAACAATGGAGGATTATTATTTAACATTAATTCCTCTGGCGGAAGCGTACCTACAAGTTATACATCCAATTTAAAACACGGCATTAAATATTATGATTATGCCAATCATAGTTGGGAAACAACCAATACTATCTTTGCTCCACAATCAACCCTTTACAGTCTCATTAGAACTGATGCCATCAAATGGTTAAACGGACACAAATAATATCATATATGAAATTATATATTTATCTGGCTATTACAACAGTAATTCTTTTTTCATGTAAAAAGAATTGTATATATCCCTATAGCTCATTAAATGGGAAAGTAAAATCAATGACCATTAGTTTACAAGATTCTTCTAAATTCAATATCATTTTTTTTTACGATACATTAACAGCAAAAATCACAAATATTAAACTCCTCAGGAAACCTCCAGATATTGATTCATTCGGACTAGATGCTGAATTTGTATTTAGATATGATAAAAATATAATAACCATAGATGAAATAGGATTAGATAATATTAATATATATCACCAGTACAAAATTCATTTTGATAACTATAAACATATTAATGCATTTAACACAGTTGATGTTAATTTTAATATGGAAGCCCCATACATGACATGTATTCAGCAAGGCAGTAGAATAGATTCATTTTACGAAAAATATAATTGGCCAACAGCGTTCAACAGGCAATGTTATGATTATGTTTTCGATGGTAATAATTATACCGGCTTTAAATTCGAATATGACTGGTATGCCATTTTTGGCGGCAACGTGCATGTTTTAGACTCCGCAAAGATTAACTATACTAACTTACCCTTTACTTCTTATGCGCCTATGCAGTATATGTATAGCGCCAACACATTATTTAATTTAGGAGCACCAGGCGAAGTCTTTTATGATATATTGTATTTCCTGCAATTGGAAGGATTTGTTTTTTATACACCAAACAGAAATTTGGTGAATACCATTAGAACTTTTGATGACAGCACAAACATTGTTTATATGAATTATGACTTTAATTCTAATAATCAACTTTCTAAATTTTATGTAAATTTCAGAACTCCATCCTTCAGATTCTTTACCTATACTTTTGAGTATTATTAAACTTACTTAGTTTTAACCGCTTGTACGGTTAATAGTTGAATTGAACATCTAAAAACATAGTTATTTTGTTGATTAGCCAAAACTCCATAGCTCCCGGCAGGGTAAAACGTTTGTATTACCTCGATTGATATTTATTCTGAGATGTTACTTTCTTCCGTACCTGATTCTTTCACCTCCTTTTCCTCGGATATTGCACCCTTTCCTTCCTCTCGTTGGACAGGATTCTCTTGTATTTCAACGGTCAATTCCTCTGTTGGTAATTCTTCTTCTCTGGCAGGTTCCTCAGCCTGCTGTTCCTGTTTCTTGTTTTGCTGCTCCTGTTCGCGCTTCAGCTTTTCCTGTTCTCGCTTTTCCTGCTGTTTCTTCTCTTTTTCCAAATCCGCTTTCAGCTGGGCTATTGTCTGCTGTATTCCCAATACTTTCGCTTCCTTTTCCTTCACGGTATCCAGTATGAAACCAAACCGGTTTTTAATTTCCTCTTCGGTCAGTTTACCTCTGGTATAATGCTGCATCTTTTCCAGCTGCATCTTATAACTATCGGTATCACGCGCCACGGAATCTTTCAGGCCGGCTAATATTTTTGTCAGTTGGGCAATGCGGTTATTCGTCTTGCTGACGACCTCCGTCATGCGGTACTTGCGCAAATCATCAAAAATTTCATTAATCTGATTATACAGATTCTTCTTATGATTCCAGCGGATAGCCGCTTCTTTCAGCTCCGCCTGCATTTTCTTCAGCTCATCGAAAATATGCTTCCACTGATCCGCATAAATCAGTTTGGACTGCAGCTCTTCTGTGCGTTTATAATAACTTTTCACCAGAACCGCATTGGCCTGATCTTCATTTTCATGGTTAATTCTTTTGACCGCTTTCAGCGCCTCAAACACACGGTTGATCTTATCTTTCAGGACAGTGGTCTGCTCCCAGGATATTTCATTTTTTTTCTGATAAGAAGCGATCTTCTCCCATTGTGCCTTTGCCTTATCCCACAGGGAGGCATCGTAATCTGCTAGTACGGATGCCTTTTCTTCCAGCAGTTTCACCTCATCGGTCAGCAGCTGATTGATTTTGGTGCTCATCAGTTTCTTTCCCCATTTGTGCTGCGACTGCAGAACAATATCCGTTCTGTCCACCTTTACATTTTCCGGCAAAATGGTATCGCTGTTCGCATCCACTTCCCAATGGATGGTATTTTCCGGAAAGGTAAAATCCCCTCCGTTCTTCCATTCCACAAAAAGAGCATCCTGGATTTCTTTGGTGACCTCTTCTTTAGGAAAAGCGTAGAGATGAATTTTTGCCGTTTCTTCATTCAGGTAGACAGCAATCAGGGCTTTTCTGTCCGTGCCTATTTCTCCCCATAAAACCAATCGTGTGTTCATAATATAATCGCAGGTGTAAGTAGCCGGTGACGGATATTCATTACGGAACAACCGGCACATCAATTTTGAAATTAAATAAAAACAGTTTGTATTTCCATACAAACTGTATATGCAAAATTAAAGATTATTGTTTAATAATTCAAAGAAGCGCGTTTTGATTTAACAGTTTCTATTATTTGCTGTTGTATGACAATCTGCTGTTGTTTCGTAGTCTGGTCCACATCATTTTTCTTGATGTCCTGCTCGCGTTGCTGTATCAGCGCCTTCGCTTTTTCAATTTCTTTAATATGATCCTCTTTTTTCTTCACGAGGTCTTTCAAATCCCCTGTTAGTCCCTTCAGCACTTTTTCCTCTGATTTCAGCTGGTCGTCGGTCACATCAATGGCACGGTCTCTGGCAAATTTTTTCAATACCGCTTCCATTCCTGCGTATTGTGATCCATAAGCTGCTGATGTGATAAAGGCACCTCCCAAATCTGTAAAAACGGTCACCTTAGAGCCTTTTTCCACCGGTGAAACGATAACATACATATCTACCACATTCGCGCTCACCGTTGGTATTTGAGCATTATCAATGAATATCTCGGGATTCTTTTTATCTCTCGCGACTTTCCCTTTCATCTTTTTGCCCCATCTTTCAATGGCGTCTTTGGCACCCTCCTGGTCACTGCCGTTCAGCACGATCTCAATACCATTCTGTTCACCTTTGCTCATAAACTGGCGAACTTCATTTGTGGTAAACACAGTCTGTGCAGACAAGGAGGCAGAAAGAAACAAAGCCGCTGTCAACAATAAATGATTAAAATAATTTTTCATAATAATTTAATTTTATTTAATAATATTGGAAACTTTTCCTTTGGTGTACTGCAAAATGAATGCCACAAAATAATTCTGCGCCCTGACCTTTTCAAGCACTGCCTTCGCCTCTCCCAAATCATAATACTCTCCCAGTCTGTATATATACTGTTCAAATGATTTTATCCTTTCAATTTTTCCCAGATTGCTGAGTTGCGGAAACTCGACATTATCATCCAGGAAGCTGCCAATCTGTATTTTGTAACTTATGTCCGGACGGTTGATGAGTTTAAGTTTAGCCGGTTTATAGGAATCGGGAATCGGCAGGAAGGCTGTAGTATCTAATTCAAACAACTGTTCTGCAATCTCCGGATTGATAACCTTCTCCGTTTTAATTTCCGTCTTGTCAGGCTTTATTTCTTCTGAAAGAACCGGAGGTTTTACAGGAATTTCTTCAGTTTTCTTTTCGGAAACAACTTCTTTCTTCAGTTCATTTTGAATTTTCGCCGTTCCTTCGGATGATTTAGCTGTTTTGGAATCTAACCAGCTAATCTTAGCCGGTTCATCTTTTGATATTACCTTTAGCAATGAATCCACCTTTGACCGTGTAATCGGTTCATTGTGCACCGGTTTATTGATGACCGTTTCAGGCGGACCATTCTGTTCAACTTTAATATATGTGGGCACATTATTCCTGGCGTATACCTTGTTGGCGGTAGTGGTAAAGGTGTTCCCTGTCAATATATAATCTTTCACCTTAACACTATATTTATCCAGGCCGTAAGTGGATAGTTCGTCCGTAATCTTATTTTCCTGCCGTTCAAAAATAACTTTGTAATTGTTATTCAATAACAGCTTCAGCTGATACCTGCCGTCTTTATCAATTTCAATCTCCCGCAATTTCTGAGTAGTGTAATTCACCATCCTCATCTTGACATTCTTTGCCGGTTTATTGGTTGCTCCATCTGTCACCTTACCCGTAAACACAATATAATTCTCCAATGACAATTGGTTGGTTGCACTGTTGAGAATGCTGAACTTTGCATTTTGGCTCAGTCGAATCTCTTCAACTATGGAATCCGTGGAATTCTTTCCAAATGAATTCGGGGTAATCGTTACGGGTTTATAATTGTCTTTTGAAATATTCACCGTGAAATTCTTATCCCTGGCCACTTGAAAAACGGCCCTGCCGTTAGCATCTGTCACCCCTTCCGTCATCCTGTTATCATTCTTGTTTTCGGAGAGTTTCAGAAAGGCGTAGTCTAATGCATGGCCGCTGGAAGAGTCTGATACCTGAACGATCAGTTTGAGGTCGAAAGGAATAAACCGGTAAATATCAAATCCTCCCTTGCCTCCGGCTCTGTTGGAAGTCACATACCCCGTATTAATCGCTTTGTCAAACAGGATACTGACCTCATCGCCAGCCGAATTGATAGGCGCCGGCTGCATCAAAACATCCTGCCAGACATTATTTGCATAGTCAGCCACATATATATCATAACCGCCAAAACCTCCATCCCTGCCGGAAGAAAAATAAAGGATGTTGTCTTTTCCATCCTGAACGACGAAGGGACTTATTTCATCGGCTGGTGAATTCAGCAATTTCCCCAAATTGGACGGTTTGCTCCAGCTATTGTTTGTCCATGAACTCTTCCAGATATCGAAACCGCCTGAACCATTCGGCAGATTAGATGAAAAATAAATATCCGCACCGTCAGTGCTGAATGCAGGCTGCCTGAATATATAACCTTCCTGATTAAAGGGCAGCGGTTGAATGTTTAACAGATTACCACCCAGATTATCCGCTATGTACAATTGTTCATGGGCTTTTGAAGCTTTATTAGCGTTAGCATTATCTGATTTAGCGGCAAATACCACCCTGTTGCCATCTCTGGAATAAGATAATCCGGTGATGATTAATTTGAGCATATTTGGATTCACGACCCTGACAGGTTCAGCAAAACCATCGTATGCCCTTACCGCCTGAAGTATCCTGTACTGCGTTTTATCCTCGGGAGCAGAAGGGTTTTGTATGGTAACATAAACGGGGTTGGTTCTGAGTACAGCCAGTTGTATTTCATCTGCTGAAGTATTAAACGCATAGTTTTCCAGCTTGTAATTATCCGTTAGCGCCGATGCTTTGAGGATGCGTTCACATTGATTCGCCAAATCCATTACCTTATTCACATCACCCGTCATGGCTGCGTACATCAGATAGGCATCTAACGCTTTCTGATATTCCCCGGTCAACTGGCTGGCATAGGCGTAATTGAATAAATTAATCTTGGAAGAATTGATCAGTTGAGTTTCTTTATTATACCATTGCATCGCCGCGGTATATTCCTTTTTCTTTACATACAGGTCTGCAATCCTGAAGGCATCCTGCGGATCGCGGTTTGGGCTGTAATATCTATCCTGGTAATACTGGATCACCTTATCGATTCCACCCTTGGCAATTAATTTGCTGATATACGCTGCATCCCATTTCTTTGCAACAGAAACGAGGGACAGGAACATACAAACCAATAGAAATACTCTTCTCATAGTTACCTGATTAATGTGCTTCCAGCCAGTTGGTACCGAACCCTGCCGATACCTCTAAGGGTACCTGCAAAGGTAACGCATTTTGCATTTCGTGTATTACAATTTTCTTAATTTCCTCCTTTTCGGGTATATAAACATCAAACAACAGCTCATCATGTACCTGCAGGATCATCTTGGACTGCAATTTATGCCGTTTGAAGGCACGATGGATGTTTATCATCGCGAGTTTTATCATATCGGCTGCGGTACCCTGAATAGGTGCATTGATGGCATTCCGCTCTGCAAATCCGCGTATCGTCCAGTTCCCGGCATTGATATCGCGCAGATAACGGCGTCTGTGCAAAAGCGTTTCCACATACCCGTTTTTGCGCGCCGATTCAATGGTCGAATCCATATAATTTTTGATGCCGCTGTATTTCTGAAAATACTGCTCGATAAGCGCGGCAGCATCCGTACGGGAGATGCCGAGACGTTGTGCCAGTCCGAAAGCGGAAATACCATAGATGATACCGAAATTCACCATTTTGGCCTGTCGGCGCATTTCAGCCGTCACTTCTGCTAAAGGCACGTTGAAGACATTGGCCGCTGTGGCTGCATGAATATCCAGGTTCCTCTGAAACGCATGTATCATATTTTCATCCTGACTGATAGAGGCTACTATGCGCAGTTCAATTTGCGAATAGTCTGCAGATAATAACGTATGGTGTTCATCTTTTTGTATAAATGCCTTCCGTATCTTTCTTCCCCGTTCGGTACGAATGGGTATATTTTGCAGATTCGGATTCGTAGAACTCAATCTTCCTGTGGCCGCAATGGCTTGATTGAAGGTGGTATGCAGGCGATGTGTTTTGGGGTTGATGAGATTCGGCAGCGCATCCACATAGGTAGATTTTAGCTTGGTAAACTCCCGATAGTCCAGTAATTTTTCAACGATCGGATATTCATGTGCTATCTTTTGCAGCGTTTCTTCATCCGTGGAATATTGCCCCGACTTTGTCTTTTTGCCGGGATACGGAATTTTCATCTTCTCAAATAATATATCCCCTAATTGTTTCGGTGAGTCAATATTGAAATGAGCCCCGCAGGCAGACTGAATCTCTTCCTGCAACTGGACGATATCACCTGCTATTTCTTTGGAATAATCTTTCAGGAAGCCCGTATCAATTCGAACGCCCTCGTATTCCATATCCGTCAAGACAGAAACCAAAGGTGTTTCTAGGTCGTAAAAGAGTTTATCCAGATGCGTCTGCTCAATTTCATTTTTAAAGGCTTCATACAACTGATAAGTTACATCGGCATCTTCGGCGGCATATTCTTTTATCTTCTCAAGGGGTACATCCCGCATGGTGCCCTGTTTAGGTCCTTTTTTGCCAATCAGTTCTTCGATGGAGACGGGTGTATAGCCTAAATAATTTTCAGACAACACATTCATGTTGTGCTTGGTATCGGCATCCATCAGGTAATGAGCGAGCATCGTATCAAAGAAAACACCTTTCAGTTCAACGCCATACCACTTCAGCACCAATTGGTCAAACTTGATATTTTGTCCTATTTTGACGATTTTTTCGTCTTCTAAAACGGCCTTAAACCAATGAACGATTCCTGTCGCTTCCTCTTGTTTTTCCGGAACCGGGACATACCAGGCTTCATGACTCTTGACGGCAAATGACATACCGACCAGCTCACAATTATTGGCCTCCAATGAAGTAGTCTCGGTGTCAAAGGCGAATTTTTCGGAGGTCTGCAACAGATGAACTAACTTCTGAATCTTCTCCGGTGTATCCGTTAAGTGATAATGATGTTCGGTATTCTGTATATTTTTTCCGTATGTAACGGATTCCTCTTTCGTTACGTTATCTGCTGCAGCGTCCACTGAAAATAAAGAAAACTGTGATTTATCTGAAGACAGAACCGTTTGCTTTTTGGCTGCCACCTCATTGATGGAATAATCTTCTCCCAGAATTCTTTTTCCCAATGTTCTGAATTCCAGTTCAGCAAAAATGGCTGCTAATTTTTCTTTATCAAACTCTTTTAGAATAAAGTCTTCTTCCTTCCATTCTATCGGGGCGTCCGTAATAATGGTTGCTAATTTCTTGGAGATGAATGCCATCTCTTTATGCTCCAGGAGTTTCTCTTTCATCGCTCCCTTCACACTGTCTATATTTTCATAAATATTCTCGATGGAACCAAACTGCCGTATCAGCATCTTGGCACCTTTCTCCCCTATGCCTCTTACACCGGGAATATTATCCACGGCATCGCCCCAAAGCCCGAGTATATCGATAATCTGTTTCGGACCGTTGATTTCCCACTTTTTATTCAGGTCCCCCACATTCAACACCTCCGCGGGCTTCCCCATAAACGGAGGCTTGTGTATGAAAATATTTTCAGAGGCAACCTGGCCTAAATCCTTATCCGGCGAAACGATATAACATTCAAATCCTTCCTTTGCCGCTTTTACGGCCAGTGTTCCTATCAGGTCATCCGCTTCATACCCTTCGATTTCCACTACAGGCATATTCATGGCACGGATAATGTCCTTGATATAGGGAATCGCCCTTACAATATCATCCGGCGTTTCCTGCCGGTTGGCCTTGTAAAAATCATGTTCCGCCTGCCTGTCCGTTTGTGCGGCAGCATCAAATACAATGGCATAATGCGTTGGCTTGTATTTTGTTTTTATTTCCCAGATGGTATTCAGAAACCCGGAAATGGCTGATACATTCAATCCCTTGGAATTGATCAACGGATTTTTCTGCATCGCAAAATAGGCGCGAAAGATGAGGGCAAATGAGTCAAAGAGATATAGTTTTTTTATGGTTTGGCCTGAACTCATTGTTTGTTATTTTTTTGTAATGCTTCCCAATATTCCGCGGCTCTCCTGGTATGAGGAATGCAGATGCTCCCTCCCACTAAATTGGCAATGGCGAAGACTTCATAGATTTGTTCTGTACTGACACCAAGTTCGTAGTTTTTTCCCAAATGATATTTGATACAATCGTCACACCTCAGCACCATGGACGCCACCAGCCCCAGCATTTCCTTTGTCTTGGAATCAACAGCCCCATCGGCATATGCATGCATGTCGAGATTGAAAAACCGATTGAGTGTCAGGTTTTTTTGTTCCAGTATGACCTCATTCATTTTTGAACGATAGTCGTTAAATTCACTAATTAAATCAGCCATAAAAAAAGACCATTATTTCGTCTAAAATACGACAAATAATAGTCTTTGATAAATTACTAACAAAAAAAGAAATGAATTATTTCTTCTTCTTGGCCACTTTACGCGCCTGTGTCCACTCTTCAAACAAATCGATGCCACGGTTCATTGCATCTAATCGCTCATAGTTCAGAGAGTAATAGATTTTTTTCCCATCTCTGCGGGTACGGACAACATCCACTCCTCTCAGAATCTTTAAATGCTGAGATGTAATAGATTGTTCAATCTTGAGTGTGTTGTAAATGACGTTTACATTCACTTCTTTTTTGTCGTGGATCAGCTTGATGATTTTTAATCTGAGGTGATGTGCCACTGCTCTTAAAAGCTCTGCCGCTTTCTCGATCTTTTCGGTGTTGAATTCAAAATTTTCCATAAAGACTTTTTTCAATTTAGTTCACTACAAATATATGTAATCTTTGGATAGTTAAGCGGAATTATATAGTTAAATATCACAATATTTAACATATCTCCTGAAATTAAGAGAGGTATAGATAGAAAAGTTGATCTTACTCAATAAGAATCGGGGCTATTAGTTCCTTATTTCACTAACTCGTGCATCAATCTGGAAATTTCATCCATTCGTGCATGATCTACTGAATAGTATATATATTTACCGTCACGGGTGGTAACCACAACTCCTGCACGACGCAACAAGGCAAGATGCTGTGAAGCGACGGACTGCTCTAAACGCAATCGGACATACAAATCGGTCACAGTCATTTTCCCTTCCTTATTTAACAGGCGAATCATTTCCTGGCGTAGTTTGTGATTAACCGCACGTAATACAAGAACAGATTTGCGCAATACCTGGAAATCAATCTTTAATTCCGGTTGCATAATCGTTTTGCTGTTTACAGACATTGAATTTAATTTTACTTTTTCCGCTATATTAATAGATCAAGAATCATTCCAACGTTGAAAATATTATTATTGATCAGAAGTTTCAAATAATAAACGTTAAAAATATTTATTTGTTTTGCTGGGTGTAAAATGCTTTCGCATAATTGGGTTCAAAGTAGGCTGTGTCTTCGAATGTCTGGTTTCTGAATCGTGAATAGGCCAGGCAACACATATCTTCTGCACTTGGTATAAATTCCTCGATAATCGTAATATTGTCAGTATCTATGTATTTTCTGGATTTCGCAGCCCCGCTACCAAAAAGTACATATGTCTTATCTGACAGAAACAACTGTTCCGATGTTGCATCCAGCACCAAACTGGAAAACTCCTGAGTAACACCTAAGGCTCTGTCATAAAAGGAGGTATACACTTCTTCCCTTCGGGCATCTATCATAGGAACAAAAATATCAAATGCCGTCTGGCAGTGCCTGTTTTGTATACCCGCCGTCATTGCCTGCAGGGTTGGAACGGCAATCAGCGGAATATCCAATGAATAGCAATACCCTTTCGCAGCAGAGGCCGCAATGCGCAGTCCGGTATAGGAGCCGGGGCCGGCGCTGATGGCAACCGCCTGTAAATCTCTAAATGATATTCCCGCTTCTTTCAAAACCTCAGCCGTTAACAGATGAATCTTATCTGCCGCCTTGTTGGGTTCCAGCACATTCTTGATGCTGATACATTGCTCATTACGGCAGACAGCCACGGAGGTGACCGATTGGGCAACTTCAAGACATATAATATAAACGGGTAACAGAGCCACTGCCTGCATGCTATTTTTTAGCCGTTAGCATTGATTTATATTTTGCTGCATCTGACAAAACATCAATAGCTTTCTGAACATCCAGATCATCCTTTAAGCTATTGGCAATTCTTCCCTTTTCATATTTATACCGGCTCACAATCTCCTGCTCCAGGATACGTTTAATTTCCGGTTTAAATTTGGATAAATCTTTTGACTTGTCATGTTTCACTTTTTCTTCCAGTTCCGTAATTACTTTCTGTACATCGTCAGAATAGCTGTCTTCCTTGACACTCTTCTTTAAATCTTTCAATTTCAACTCACTCGGAGTGGTGTACTCATATTCTTTACCTTTCAGAAAGTCGGCAAACTGATTATATTCTTCATCTGTGAGGGAAAAATGACTGCTATCCCTTAATTCCTTGTGTTGATATCTGTACTGATTGGCAAAGTGGAAGATATGATTGTTGGAATACAATGCAATGGTTATAGGCGCAACTTTTAATTCGTCCGTTTTGATATCCGGTTCTATTCCTGCTCCGTCCTTCACCACTCGTCCGGATTTTGTTTTAAATTCTTTTCTCAAGGAATCTGCTAGTGCACTGGCACTTCCGTCCGTATTCCTGTGTGAATAGTCAATTCGCTGAATGCATCGTCCGCTTGGGATGTAGTATTTGGAAATAGTCACTTTTAATTTGGATTTATAAGCAACGGGTTTGGTCACCTGCACCAACCCTTTTCCATAGGTATTTTGTCCTATGACAAGCCCTCTGTCCAAATCCTGTATAGATCCGGATACGATTTCAGAAGCAGATGCAGAACCTTCATCTGTCAGTACCGCCAATGGTATCTCCGTATCTACCGGCTTCCCGGTTGTAGAATACTGCATATTGGCCTCCTGAATCTTACCTTTGGTATTTACAATATTGACTCCTTTGTCGACAAACGTATTGCAAATATTGATCGCTTCATTCAATAAGCCACCTCCGTTTCCACGCAAATCCAGAATTACTCCTGCTAATTGCGGATACTTCTTAAGCTCCTTCAGTGCATCCTGCACTTCCGTTGAAGCATTATCGGTGAAACTGGTCAGTTTTATATACCCGATCTTACTGTTGACCATGCCGAAGTATGGCACATTCTCCAAACGGATCTCTTCTCTGTTGAAGGAGATTGTTTTCTCTTCATTGGAAATTGCCTTACGTATCTTTACGGTTATCTTTGTTCCCGGTTCTCCCTTTAATAACTGACTCACCTCATCGGAGTTATATTTAGTGGCAACCTTTCCATTTATCTCCAGAATGGCATCCCCGGCTTCCAGTCCTGCTTTTTGTGCAGGATATCCTTCATACGGATCAGTGATTACCACATAGTCCCCCATTTTGGCAATGCGCGCTCCTATACCGCCATATTTTCCGGTTGTCTGCAATTGATATTCATCCAAATCTGCCCCTGTGATGTAGTTGGTAAAAGGGTCCAGACCATCCAGCATCTTATTAATACCATCTGTCATCAGCTTATTCGGGTCTATATCATCAACATAATAATTATTCAGTTCTTTATATAACTGTGTAAATAATTCCATATTCTTGGCAATTTCGAAATAACGGTCCTTATCCGCAGCCTGTGTATGGAGAATTAAACAGAGACATAAAATGGTGAAGAGTCTTTTCATGGGTGTAGTATATTACTTTTAGTTAGAACTTAAAACTACTAAAAATAGTTTTGCTCAATGGTTAAAAAATATCAATTATTCAGGGTACCGGGTCATATCCGCTGCCGCCCCAGGGGTGGCAGGACAGGATTCTTTTTGCGGCCAGATAACCGCCTTTAAACAACCCGTGTTTTTGTAAAGCCTGAATGGCATAGGTGGAACACGAAGGCTGGTAACGGCATTTGCTGGCTCCTAACAACGGTGAGACAGCGTATTTATACAACTGGATAAGCAGCACAAACGGGAAAATAATTATTTTTCTAAAAATGGACATCAGTACAAAATACATTATAACTTAATGATTATCTGCAAAATAAGGCAAAACCAACAGAACAATTTTAAAAGATGGCATCCTATTTGTTTTTGTTTCTACCGTAAATTATATTCAATTTTACAGGGTGAGAAAACTGCTTTTTATCTTTTACAGCTGCTTGATGCCTTTTTATTCGATGGGGCAACTTACTCAGTATGTCAATGGTTTTGATTACAAAAATATAAATACTCAGGCATTTATTCCTATGACAGGATGGAATAATAATCAGAAACACATATTGACGGTATTAAAACACAGTTTTGAATTACAGGAAATCATCAGTCATCCGACGGATACTTTATTTGTCTGGAATGCGTTGATGGGAGCAAAAAGCATCTATACCAAAGATTCTTTGCTGCTTTGTTTTATCCGACCGGCTGATGCAGTGAAGCGTCCCTGTATTCTGCTGACGCACGGCAACAATGCCAGATACAGGAGCAGCTGGAATGAATTCATGAATTTTTATGCGATTGACTTGGCGATGCGTGGCTATTGCGTAGCCTACTATGAAAACCCAAGCAGTTTTGAAGCAAAAGAAATCACGGCAGTTCTGAACGAAGACGACAGTCATTTGCTGGCAAATCCCCGTAATGCCTTTTACAACGGCTTCCAGTCCGCCGTAGCAGCCAACCTGTTTATCAAACACCATGCAGTTTTGTATAATATCGATACGACTAAATTCTTTGCAGGCGGCTATAGCTTTGGCGCATTTCTGTCGTTGATGATGGCGACCGCCGATGTGGGTAAGAATTTTACAGACACTCTTTTTAACCGTCAGGGGCGTTTTACAGAAAAATCTATCTATAATGACCCGTACACTAAAAATATCCGCAGTGCATTCAGTATCGGCGGCGGACTGCCCAAAGACGATACGGCTGAAATCAACAACAGTAAGATGGGCGAATTCTTAGATATGTATGAAACGGATTTATCCCTTTTATTTCTACACGGAAGAACGGACAATTTCGTTTCTTTCGATTTGACAAAGTTTTCCGATAGTATAGCAGCCCCTGCTTATTTCTGGGGAGAAGGTCCGCGCGCACTGATGAATAAGATCAGGAAACAAAACTATCCGGTAACGTCCAAATTATTTGTGAACTGCAAAGGCGGGCATTCATTCCTTACATCTGTCTGCGGATACAGCAATCCGTATTGTCTGCCTCAATGGCAATGGCAGTATTTGCTGGCTCCTCCGAATGATTTATCCAATACCGGCACATATTTCCAAGATGCCTACCGAGATACCTTGTTACACTACATTGCGTATCTGCATACGCAGATACACGATGTAGATGGCATTGTCAGTGATTTCCTTCAGCCTAAGATTTCCGGTTCCCTCTCCGTTTTTACGGATGCCGCCTATTATATCCAGCCAACCGATTCATTCACTTATGTTCGTCCGGAAGGATATTATACCCTGAGAACAAGCGACTGCGACGGAAATGTGATTGTGATCAGTTCCGCAACTGGAAATAATAGCAGCAATGATTTCCTTAAGATTTTCCCCAATCCTACCAATGGACGGCTAACGGTAGAGTGCCGGGAATCCATTCAGCAGATATCCATTTATAGCCTGTTGGGAAAGCTGATACAACAGATCAGTCATCCTGACAAACAAGCATCTCTTGATATGAGCCACCTGGAATCCGGGCAATACCTGCTGAGTATTGCCTTTATAGACAGGCTTATTTCGAAGAAAGTAACTGTGTTTCATTAAGCAGCCGCTGCAATAGCTGCGTTATGGCTGCATCAACCTCTTTACAAATTCTTATCTCTTTAGCCTGATAGCTCAGCAAGAACAGCATTTGTTTGTTTTGAACGGTTAGTATTTCATGAATGGAAGACTTCTGCAGACGCACACTTTCACGCATCAGGCGCTTGAGTCGGTTTCTGTCGGTGGCGTGAGGGAAGAGTTTTTTGGGAACTGTAAATGCAAATTGCGCCGGAAAGGCGCAATTCAATTCAGTTTGTTTATAATAAATTCTTAGTGTCGGATTTTGAACAAAGGTTCTTTCGCTGAAGAGTAAATCGAGTAATCTTTTACTTTTCAGACGTTCGTCTTCAGTGAAGGTAAGCCGTATATGTTTATCTGTTCCAGCTATTATTTTCCTTTTCTTTCGTCAGAAATAGATAATTTTTTTCTGCCTTTTGCTCTGCGCGCGTTCAACACGGCTCTGCCGCCCTTTGTTTTCATACGCTCACGAAAACCATGCTTGTTTTTTCTTTTTCTTACCGATGGTTGAAACGTTCTTTTCATTTTATCTCAATTATTGAATTATTGAATGGTAGAATTATAGTGTAAAAACAGCTAAAAATTCGGACTGCAAAGATACTATTTAATTTGAGAATTTGAAAATTAAACAATCTAAAATGCTTTTTTGAGCGAAAATTCAATGATTTAACCTTTAGGACATCTTGAAAATCCCATTTTCAAGTCTCCAAACCGGCTCATTTTCAAATTGTTACCGATTCATAGTCATCAGGAATTCTTCGTTGCTTCTGGTGCCTTTCATCTGTTGCAACAGGAATTTCATCGACTCTTCCGCCGTCATATCCGCTAAGTGGTTACGCAGTACCCACATCTTCTGTAAAGCATCTTTATCCAACAACAAGTCATCTCGACGGGTGGAAGACGAAATCACGTCAATAGCCGGAAAGATACGTTTGTTGGACAGTTTGCGCTCCAGCTGCAATTCCATATTACCGGTTCCCTTAAACTCTTCAAAAATCACCTCATCCATCTTAGAACCGGTTTCTGTCAGAGCAGTAGCAATAATGGTCAACGAACCGCCATTTTCAATATTCCTGGCTGCACCGAAGAATTGTTTTGGTTTGTGCAGGGCATTTGCCTCCACGCCACCGGAAAGTACTTTTCCGGAAGATGGCGCCACGGTGTTGTGCGCACGCGCCAGACGCGTGATGGAATCTAAAAGGATAACCACATCGTGTCCGCACTCCACCAATCGTTTCGCCTTTTGCAAAACAATATTCGAGACTTTTACGTGCCGGTCAGCGGGTTCGTCAAATGTAGAGGCTACAACTTCCGCATTTACACTGCGCTGCATATCCGTAACCTCTTCAGGCCGTTCATCAATCAACAAAATTATCAGGTATACTTCCGGGTGGTTCTTGGCAATCGAGTTGGCGATATCTTTCAGCAACATCGTCTTACCGGTCTTAGGCTGTGCGACAATCATACCACGCTGCCCCTTGCCTATGGGTGTAAACAAATCGACCACACGGGTGGAATAATTCGTGGCATCCTGAAATAAATCCAGTTTTTCCTGCGGGAATAACGGCGTCAGGTAGTCGAACGGAATTCTGTCTCTGATTTCCTGGGGCGTCTTGCCGTTTATCACTTCTACCTTCAGCAACGCAAAATATTTTTCCCCTTCTTTTGGCGGACGGATAGAGCCTACAATCGTATCTCCTGTTTTTAACCCCATTAATTTTATCTGTGAAGGAGAAACGTAAACATCATCCGGGGAGGAAAGGTAATTGTAATCGGATGAACGCAGAAACCCATATCCCTCCGGGATGATTTCCAATACACCCTCCCCCAAGATAACCCCGTCTAGATCAATATTAAAATCCACTTTCCTTTCTTCCGGCAACGGTGAATCGTTTAGTTCCTCTGTTACCTGCTCCCTGCGCACAGGGGTAGGATTGGCAACGTATTCCACCTCTTTTTTTTTGGTCTCAAAAGAGGGTGTTTCTATAACGGATACCATTTCTTCCTTGGCATGTTCTGCATGCATTGCGTTTCTTTCAGAAAAAGGATTCTCTTTAACTTTCTTTTGCGGCACCACTTTTTCAGCCACCTTGCGCGGGATACGAACACGTTCTCTCTTACCCTTGGATTGTTCTTCTTCGGTAGCCTCTGTATTTATTACCGATTCTTCTTCTTTATTTGGCTCTTGCATATCTTGTATTTTTAGAATAAGCTCAATTAATTCTGGTTTTTTGGATTTGGCAATCTTTGCCTTTGGTATCATCAGCTTTTCAGCTATTTCTTTCAATTCAGGGAGTAACATTTCTGTTAACAGGGAAATATCGTACATACGTCGAACTGGTTAGGTTGGAAAATGAAAAACATTAAAGCAGTGGATTATAGAATCGTTCGTTGAAATTGGTCAATAAATCTTGTGGAAATTTGATTGATACTGCAAATAAACAACTTTTTTACTAAAATCGCATGGTTTATGTTACTTTTTTTTGAAAAATACCCATTTAAACGGGCACATTTAGCGTAAGCCGACCGCAATTTCTATCTTTGCAGCACAATACCAATGACAAGATGCTTACCATTGACCAATTACGAAAAGATCCGGCATTTGCCAAAGAACGTTTAGCGCATAAACATTTTAAGGAACTGCAGTTTGTAGAGGAGATAATTGCGCTGGATGACCAGCGAAAAGCCTCTAAATCAATGCTCGATGACTTTCTGGCACAACGAAATACATTATCAAAAGAGATAGGCATTTTGATGAAAGAGGGGAAAAAAGAGGAAGCCGAAGCGCAGAAAGATAAAATTGCGGATATCAAAGAGGAAGCTGACGCATTAGAAGCCAAGGTATCAGAAACAGAGGCACAAATTTTCGAACGGCTGGTGCAGTTGCCTAATCTTCCGAACAGCATCGTTCCGGAAGGCAAAACGCCGGAAGAGAATGAAATTGCTTTTTCTGTGAAAGAAATTCCTGCGTTACCCGAAACGGCTCTGCCGCATTGGGATCTGGCTAAAAAATTTGACCTCATTGATTTTGAACTCGGCAATAAACTGACGGGTGCCGGATTTCCGGTATACAAAGGCAAAGGAGCCGCCTTGCAGCGCGCCTTAATCACGTTCTTTTTAGATAAAGCCATTGAAGCGGGCTATCAGGAAGTGCAGGTGCCACATATGGTGAACAAAGATTCTGCTTTTGCCACCGGCCAGTTGCCCGACAAAGAAGGGCAAATGTATCATGCCACTGTGGATGATTTTTATTTGATTCCGACCGCAGAAGTACCTATCACCAACATTTACCGCGATGAGATTATAGATGAAAAATCTCTGCCGATTCAGAAAGTGGGCTATACGCCTTGCTTCCGCAGGGAAGCCGGCAGTTATGGCAAAGAGGTACGCGGCCTGAACAGGCTGCACCAGTTTGATAAGGTGGAAATTGTACGCGTTGAAAAACCGGAACATTCGTATGCCGCACTGGACGAAATGCTGAAACATGTGGAGGGATTGCTGCAGGCGTTGGAATTGCCGTACAGAATCCTGCGCCTGTGTGGCGGCGACATGACCTTCTCCTCTGCGCTGACCTATGACTTTGAAGTATTTTCCGGTGCACAAAAACGGTGGCTGGAAGTGAGTTCCGTTTCAAACTTTGAGACCTTTCAGGCGAACCGCCTGAAACTGCGTATCAAAGATGCCGACAACAAAAAAACGCTGGCGCATACATTAAACGGCAGCGCTCTGGCATTACCCCGAATACTCGCCAGCTTACTGGAAAACCATCAGACGGAGAATGGCATCAGGATACCTAAAGTGCTGGTGCCTTACACCAGGTTTGAACTTATTGATTAATTTGTACGTTTAATTCAAGTATGATATCTATTTCGGAAAAAGCAAAAGAGCGCGTGTTGAAGATGTGGGAAGAAGACCAACTTTCCCCGAATCATTTTGTGCGTGTTTCCGTCACCAGCGGCGGTTGCAGCGGATTGACCTACAATATGAAATTTGATGACCAGCAACAGGCTTCCGATGAAGTGTTCGAGGACAAAGGCATTAAGCTGGTGGCAGACCCTAAAAGTATCTTATACCTGCTGGGAACCGAATTAGATTTTTCAGAAGGACTGGATGGAAAAGGATTTTACTTCAACAATCCGAATGCAGCCCGTACCTGCAGTTGCGGCGAAAGTTTTAGCTTATAATTTAATGGTGGATTAATGGGCGTTTTTAAATTGCCCCAGGAACCGAACGTCATTTTCGGACAGCAGGCGTATATCTTTAATCTGATATTTCAACATCGTAATACGTTCCACCCCCATTCCAAAAGCGAATCCTGTAAACTTCTTCGGGTCAATATTGCAATTTTCCAATACTTTCGGATCCACCATGCCACAACCCAGGATTTCTACCCAGCCACTGTATTTACAGACATTACACCCCTTTCCACCACAGATAAAACAGGTGACATCCACTTCTGCCGAAGGCTCTGTAAATGGGAAATAGGAAGGACGGACTTTTATTTTTATATCCGGTCCGAAAAATTCCTTGGCAAAGAAATCCAGCGTCTGCAGCAAATCTGCAAACGAAACATCTTCGTCAATATATAATCCTTCAATCTGATGAAAAAAACAGTGTGAACGCGCAGAAATGGTTTCATTTCTATATACCCTTCCCGGCGATAAAATACGGATGGGTGGCTTTTGCCTTTCCATGACCCTCACCTGAACCGAAGAAGTGTGTGTACGTAACACCACATCCGGATTCACCTGAATGAAAAATGTATCCTGCATATCTCTGGCGGGATGGTCTTCGGGCATATTCAGGGCGGTAAAATTGTGCCAGTCATCTTCTATTTCCCTGTCTTCCTCGACGGCAAATCCCAAACGTTTAAAAATGTCTGTGATCTGGTTCCTGACAATGCTGATAGGATGACGGGCACCCAAAGGAACCACATCACCGGGTAATGTCAAATCGATGGATTCGGTTCCTGTACTTACCGTTTGTTGTAACTGTTCCTGATGTGCCGCAAATTTTTCTTCCGCCGCCTGCTTCACGCTATTCACCAACTGTCCGAATTCTTTTTTTCGTTCATTCGGCACATTTCTCATCTCGGCAAAAATGTCTTTCAATACATTCTTAGTTCCCAGAAAACGGATACGAAATTTTTCCAATTCGTCCGGGGAAGCAATCATCACTCCATTGACTTCCTCTAAGAGTGCTGTCGTCTGCTGAAAAATATCCATCCTTCAAAATTAAAAAAAGAGGCATAAAAAATGCCTCTTTTTAAGTTGTATAAAGATTAATTAAAATTTTAATTCATCCAGCGTAACCGTATGAGAAATCTGAGGCACCAACGGGTCGGTATTGCCGTAGACTTCAGCCTTAACTGTAACCGGAGAAGCATTCCAGTCTATGGTTAATAGTCCAAAGTTAACATATTGCCAGCCATTACCCACTCTGATGGCATCGTTCGTAGATCCCACTTTATCTTCATGGTGGGTGATACCACTGGCTGTGAAATCATAAACAGGATACATATCATCCGGTTGTGTCTTTGTAAATTCTGCAAAGTGAATATCCCCGCTCAGGAAAAATGCACCTTCTGCACGGGTACTTTTTAACAGGTCAATCATTTTTTGTTTCTCCAGTGGAAGCACCGCCCAGTTTTCTCCGCCATTATAGAAGGAGTTAAACTGTAAACTGGACATGATGATTCTAACTTTTGCCGGTTTTTTCAGTTCTTCTTCCAGCCATGTCCATTGTGTGGCGCCCAGAATGGTCGCATCCGGAGACATCATCGTATCGTACCCGCTTAATGCAGCACCTGGGCCTGAAGCCTTGTAAGGTGTATGGTTCCATCGTAAATCCAGTAAAATAATCTGCACTTTATGTGCATCATCTCCATAATAAATGGCATCATAAATACCCCCATCCGGTCTGTTACGACGAGGGGCATCAGCCGGTATTCCCCAAAATTTAAAAAATTCGGCTTTTGCCACTCCTTTCACAGGATTGTCAGATGTGCCATCGTTTTGTCCGGTATCATGGTCATCCCAAATAGGGAGAATCGGTACGTTTGCTTTCAGGCGCTGAAAGGCCTTATCCCCGCCCAGCTGGGCATATGCACCACGGATATAATCCGGCGTTCCGGGAGCTAATGCAAAGAAGTCTGCATACACATTATCTCCTCCAAATATGAACAGCTGCGGGTTCTTTTCAATAATTCTGTCAAAGATTTTTTTGTCTCCCAAAAACTGTTCACAACAAGAGCCGAAAGCAATGACAGACAAGTTACCATCATCCGTTGTTGAGGTGGTCTTTGTACAACCTGCCAGTAAAAAAAGGGCAGCAGCGAATAGAGTCGTAATTTTTTTCATGAAAATGCCGTATTAGATTGTGTCGTATAAAATTATGAATTTTAAGTGAATAACCTTTAATACGGCACACACATTTAACATTATTTTTTCATTTAATCTTCTTGATGAAGCGATAACGATGTAATTAGATTCTCAATGCGTATTTTTATGCAATGTTTGAACAATTCTCCAAAGAACTCTATCAGGCATTTCAGCGTCCTTTGCCCGGAGAAGCGGCGCATCAGGCGCTAAAGCCGTATTTAAGCATCCATAAGAATCTGGATGTTCCTCCATTAATTAAACCAAAGCTGGGTGCTGTCATGGCATTGATTTATCCGGTTAAAAACGAACCTCATCTATTATTCATTGAGCGTCCGGTATATGACGGTGTACACAGCGGACAAATCGCATTTCCGGGTGGAAAAATTGAAAAAAAAGATGCCTCGTATTTGGATGCCGCACTGAGAGAAACGCAGGAGGAAATAGGTGTCCATCCCGATAAAATCTCTGTTGTCGGCCAGTTGTCCAATGTTTTTGTATTTGCAAGCAACTTTATGGTTTATCCATATGTAGGTATTTTGCAGGAGCCGCCTCTCCTGGTTCTGGAAGAAAAAGAGGTTGCATCCATTTTACAGATTCCCATTCATACATTTCTACAGCCTGAAATCATAAAAGAAAAACCCATAAAAAATGCACTTGGATTCACCCTTATGGCACCTTATTATGATATAGAAGGAAAAGTTTTGTGGGGAGCCACCGCCATGATGGTCAGTGAACTTTGTGAAGTAATAAAAAAGGGGAGTGTTCATTTACCCTAGCAACTGAATAATACTACAACAGACTAAAATAGTACGTAATATAACGGTCTGTACAGATTTTTTTCACTTTCTTTTCTTTTTTTACTTTCGGTAAGGCCGGAATCTGTGATGGGGTGGAATCATGAGGCGGAAATGTTTCATCCTGTGCCCTTGCAACTAAAGTTAATCCTGCAAGGATAAAGAAGAAGATTATAGTTTTTTTCATTTTATGCAAAATTGACAGTTACATATAGCTTCTTAAAGTTAATTCCAAACGAACTCTATTGTAAGCAGAACAGCAAATCTTCATCATTTTTACTCCTTTTAAACAACATCAACACACATGATTTTCATAGTTGTATGTATTTTAAATAAATTGCCGGGATAAACAAAATCAGATTCTTATTTTTGAGAATCGGGGGGCTTACACTTTTCCTAACAGGCTTACCTCTTTTGATGTTATCTTCTGCATTTGCAACTTTGAAAGATGCCGCCATCACATGCATCTCAACAAAGAACAAATAAAGCCGAGCACCGGGTTGTGTCGGATATCATCTGTAAGTAGAACGTTTCCTCATTCCTCCATTGCTTTCCAGCAGAACAAATAGCAAGCAGGCTCAGGTGATTGTTTATACATATTGATAAACAGGATAGTTAAATTATAAATACCGGTCGTTTGGGTTAAGGTTTTGTACTGCGACTACAGGGTAAATCCAATATACGCTGTTCCGTAAATACAGTAATGCACTAATAAATTGAATTCCGCCATTGGAAAAAGGGTGAAAGTATGTACGCTATCTTGCATCCATTTCCAGAGACAACTGCATCGTTTTATCAGCTTTGTTTCTCCCCGGTTTTTCTTTTGTTTTAAATGAAAAGAGAATGCTCGTTAACACGATAGCCAATGTGAATTCAAAAAGCATTAAATAAAGATTACCCCAGTGCTGGAGTAAATATACCAGTGCAATAAACAGGATATTAACACCAATAAGAACAAAGGTAGCCTGAATATGAGAACAGCCTAAATCAATCAGCTTATGGTGTATATGGTTTCTGTCTGCCAAAAAAGGAGATTTTCTATTGATAATCCTTAATGAGAAGGCACGCAACGTGTCAAAAACAGGAATAATCAATATGGCGATGGCCATAGCAGGCGCAGAGATAATGGTTATTCCCTTACTAGAACCGCTGAGCAGTACAATTTCATTCTTTTCAATAAATTGTATGGCCATGACTGCAGCGAGCAGACCGATGGACAGACTTCCGGAGTCACCCATGAAAATCTTAGCCGGCGTATAATTATATTTTAAGAAAGCCAGCACGGCACCACTCATAGATAGAGCCAGTATGGCATAATCAAAGAATCCGTAATAATAAAACCAGGCGCCAAATGCCACCGACATCAGGATACAAACACTTCCTGCAAGAAGATTAATCCCATCTATAATATTAAAAGCATTGATGATGAAAATAATGGTGGTTACAGACAACAGTACGCTCGGTATGTAATCCAGATAGGAAACTCCAAACAGGCCATACAGGCTTGTCAGGCGTATATCACCTAAAATGACAATGATACAGGCAGCGAAAATCTGACCTATAAATTTCTTGGTTGGCACCAGTTCCACTATATCGTCTTTAGCGCCGAGCATAAAGATAAAACACAAGGCAGCCAATATATACCTCATGCCATTTGTAGGATAAAACTTACCAAACAGACATAAACTGATCATAAAGCCACCAAAGATACCTACCCCGCCTAAGGTCGGGATAACATCATAATGGGACTTTCTGGCTCCGGGTGTATCAAATAAATGTTTAATCTTTGCCACTTTAATTATGGAAGGGATAAACATATTTGTGAGCACAAAAGAAGTCAAAAGGGCTGAAACCAATAATAAATAGTCGCTACGCATACTCTTCGATAACCAAAGTTAATAACAATAATTTAAAAAGAGTGAAAAAGCGTTAAAGATTTCTCAGGATTTTGATGTAAATCAGATTGATTTTTTCCGTTGAAAATAAGTCTTCGGCCCTTTTTCTGGCATTCTTACCAAATTGATTTTGGGTCTTTTTATCTAATAAAACGAATTTTTTTAACATTTCGTATAAAGAATCTGCGTCTGCGACCTTACAAAGGAATCCAGTTTGTCCGTTTACTACCGCATCTTTGCACCCAGGAGCAACTGTTGTCACGCATGGTTTTCCCATTGCCATTCCCTCTAAGATTACTCTGGGCATTCCTTCCCTGTAGGATGGAAGCACTATACAATCCGCCTCACAGATGTAAGGACGGATATCTATGGCATAACCCCTGTAACACAGAACCCCATCCTGAATCCATGCATCTAACTCCGATTGCCGGATGGCAGCCGGATTATTCTGGTCGATATCGCCCAGCAAATGAAATTCGGCACGGATACCATCTCCCTGTATCATTTTCGCAGCTGCTGCATATTCGTAAACGCCTTTATCTCGCAGTAATCTGCCTATCATTAAAAAACGGATAGTTCCGGTTTCATTTCCTGCAGGCGGGCAGTATTGCGGCGAGAATTCTTTTATGTCAATGCCGGAACCGGGCACCAGCAACGTTTTTTGTTTGTTGACCAACTTCCCCCGAACAAACATTTCCATGTCATCTGTATTCTGAAACAGTACCTTGTCTGCAAATGTAAATGCAACCCTGTATAAAAAATGCGCTATCCTGCTAGCCGCGCTTTTATTTAAGAAAGTATACCCTAATCCTGTTACGGTACAGATAGTTTTGGTTCCTGTCAGCCGTGCAGCCAACGTTCCGTAAATATTCGGTTTGATGGTGTATTGCAGTGCCACATCTATCTTGTGTTTTTTATAGATGCCCCTTATTTCATTTATCAGCAGCAAATCATAAAACGGATTGGTGCCTTTACGTGCTAATTTTTTGACTTCCACAAACTCGATATTCTGCTCTTGCAGAAATCCAACATACTCATCATTTGGTGCAATAGCCAGCACACGATAACCTGCAGCCTGAAGCGCCTTTATAAGTCCGAGGCGGAAATTAAAAAGGTTGAAAGCAGTATTGGCAACTACGCCTATGGTTGTTATCTGTGCGGACATTTTCAACAACCCGCAATATACAAGAAAACGGTATGTTGTTAGATTTTTTCAGGCAGATTTATTTTGGAAAGTTACTCCGCCTTCACAACGGTACGGGTAATAATGTCTTCGCCATTATACAGACACACGACATATTGCCCCTTCGGTAAATCCGCAATATCCAGTTTTTCAAAGTACACCCCCTTCGGTCTGCTGCCCAAGTCTTTTACATAAACCAACTGCCCTGTTGCACTATACACGTATATGTTCAGATTGGCGCTGCGATTCGTTGAAAACTGAATGCCGGTATAATTGATGAATGGATTGGGGTATACCGCCGTTATCTCTATTGCTCCGAAATAATTTTTTACCGACGTGGTAATCTGCTGTCTAGGGAATCTGGGTCCTTTTACAGTGTTTAACCCTCCGTTATTACTAGGGATTAAAGACTTCTTTAAATGATTGGAATCTCTTTCCGTATAATAACTTGTCTGGTGAGAATAATTAAAATTAGGTGTTTCAATCGTGCCGATATTATAAAAATCGCCCTGACATCGTTGCGGATTTATGTCAATGATATCAAAACCCCTGTTTACAAAATTATTGTGTTTAACATGTGGGTTGTTCTCTCTGATAATTTGCGAGAATGCATCCTGTGTGATATTTCCTAAGATTCCGGTAAGGGGTATTCCGGGAGATGTAACTGCTGTACTCACAAATTCAACCCCCACCGAACCTTTTCCATTCCAACTGACATAAGGCATTCTGCCAAACGGCAGATCATTCGCCCAGGCAGAATGGATATCTCCGGTAAGCACTACCAGATTATTAATTCCTTCATTGTTAATCATATCAAAAAACTTTCTTCTCTCGGAAGGGTAGCCATCCCACTGATCATTATTAAATGCCACATTAAAGACCTTGAAAGGAGCTACCATCACCTGATTTGCAATTAGTTTCCAAGTTGCAGAAGAGTTCCTTAATCCATTTCTAAGCCAATCGAACTGTTCAGGTCCTATCAGGTAATGCGATGTATCATCTATTCCTGTAATGGATGCAGCCAAAGATTGTTCATTTCTAGCAGTGATTCTGGTATCAATGAAAAACAAATCCGCGAGATTGCCAATGCTGAATTTTCTATAAAGCCTTATAGCCGGAACGGTGTCTATTGTCCGGATGGGCATCCATTCATTATAGGCTCTCAAAGCCGCCATCTTGCGCATCTGCCAGTCACCCTCATTCGTTGCGGTATGATTCTCCGCTCCTGATTCGTAGGCATTATCGGCAAATTCATGATCATCCCAGATGGTATAAAACGGATACTGCTGATGCAAACGCATCAACATAGAGTCCAGTTTATACATATTATGCCTTAACCTGTAATCTGCCAGTGTCAAAATTTCATTTTCCGGTTCTGGTACACGAGTAGTTCCATATTCATTTTTGCCGTACTCATAAATATAATCTCCCAAATGCACGATGGCATCCACATCATTGCGCTGATTCAGCACCTGATAGACATTAAAATACCCGTGAGGAAAACTGGAACAGGATACTACACCCAACCGCACCTGATTCACATCACCGGACGGCAGCGTTTTTGTTCTGCCGCGCAGGGAGTATTTTTCATCGTATTTAAATTCATAAAAATAGTACGTTCCTGGTTGTAATCCTGTAGCCTCCACCTTGATGGTATAATCGTTATCTGCCGAGGTGCTGACAGAACCACTTTGAACGACATTGGTCATGGATGTATCCGTGGCGACACGCCATTGTACTTCCGGATTAGCAGCATCTGTTGTAATCCTGGTCCATATAAATACGGAATTTTGGACTGCATCACCGGAGGCAACACCATGATAGAAAGGTGCCAGCGATGAATCAACATATATTCTGGAGGCAGAATTTGGCTGAGCAAACGCTCTGTTATTTGTTGCCAGAATTGTCGTAAAGATAAAAAAACGAAATACAAAGGTGTAAAATCTGTACATGAGGATTAGTGTTTCTCAAAAGTAGTACTATGATAATTTTTACTTCATTGATACACCGAATTTACAAACAGCATTCTCACATACTATCGGATTTCTACACAAATAAATCAGATAAAACACGTATTCTTAATATTGGTCTGAAATCTCTTATTCCATATACTTTCTCCAGAAATTCTGAAACACAATCAATGCCCAGACCTGTGCATGCACATCGCCGGGATTATGGGAAAACAACCGCTGTTTCAGTTCCTGTATCATCTCTATATTAAAGACACCCTGCGACCGAATGTAATCATCCGACAGCCAGTCATTCAGAATCTTATCTTTCAAATCGGTTCTGAACCATTGCAGCAACGGCACCTCAAATCCTTTTTTAGGACGGTTGTATAATTCGTTGGGCAAAATTTCGCGGAAGGAATCCTGCACAATCTTTTTCTTCAGGAATCCATTTATCTTGCTTGATACGGGCAATGAAAATGCAAATTCCACGATACGATAATCTAAGAAAGGAACGCGCACTTCCAGCGAATTGAGCATGCTCATCCTGTCCACCTTCACCAGCATATCATAGGGCAATACCATCCCGACATCCGCCAGCAGGCAATCATTGAGCGTACCGTCAAAATCAACCACAGAAGAAAACTGCTGCCGGGTTTCGATTATATCCGTCAATACCTTGTCCACCTTATCATTCAGTAATTTTTCCGGATATGCCTCGTCGCTGATACAACACCAACGCCACCAGCGTTCTGCCGGAGAAATATCCATCCCTGAAGCAAATCGCTCCAACTGACGGACTTTATTTCCCAATTTCCCGCTTCTGGATTTTGGCATGCGTTCCCACACAGGTTGCAGCAGGTGAATCATTTTGGCCTGCCAGCTGCCGCTCCTTGTCTGCCATTCACCGTAGTGTTTATTGTATCCGGCAAATAACTCATCCCCACCGTCACCGCTCAGTGCAACGGTTACCTGTTGCCGGGTAAATTTAGAAAGGATATTGACCAGCAGGGCAGACGAATCCGCAAACGGCTCATCCGTATAGTCGAGCAATTCATGCAGACTCTGGAACAAATCATCATTCTTTAATTTAAAGACGGTATGATTGGTATTAAAATGTTTGGCAACCAGATTGGCGTAGGGTGTTTCATCAAAAAATCCATTGCCTTCAAACCCGATAGAAAACGTATTGAGGTGCTGGGTATGCCTGACCGCCATGGCCGTGACCACAGAGGAGTCAATCCCCCCACTCAGAAAGGCACCCAACGGCACATCCGAGATTAATCGCAACCGAACAGAATCGTCCATCAGGTCTATGAACTTTTTCTTCTGTTCGGAATAGGAAAGTTGATTTTGCTCCGCCTGCAGGGCGTTGTAGGGAATGGTGTACCAATGTTGAACAGACCACGGTCGACGGTCGACGGTCGACGGTCGACTATTTATTTCTATAAATGAACCAGGTTCTAACCGTTGTATGTCTTTAAAAACGGAATTCTTGCCGGGGATATAATTGAGTTGAAAATAAAGACTCACGGAACTCCAGTTGATTTCTTTCGGTACAGGGAAATTCAGAATCGCCTTTAACTCCGACCCAAAGAAAAAATAATCTTCATCCTGATAATAATACAACGGTTTGATTCCAAAACGGTCACAGGCGATAAACAATTTTTCGGCTTCCTTGTCATAAACCGCAAACGCGAAAAATCCATTCAGCTTATGAAGACAATCATTTCCGAAGTGTATATACGCATACAAGAGCACTTCGGTATCCGACTGTGTCCTGAACTGTACACCTTTTTGCTGCAATTCATGTCGAATAGACTGATAGTTGAAAATTTCCCCGTTAAAAATGATTGCATATCTGCCGGAGGCATCGTAAATAGGCTGGTTTGCCTGTTCAGAGGTATCAATGATGGATAAACGGGCATGTATCAGGGATGCCTTACCGATAGTTACATAGTTCTGATTATCGGGACCCCGTTTTTTCAAGGAGACAGCTGCATTTTGCAGCCATTCGTCCTGAACCAGTTTGTTTTTATAAGAGAAAGCACCCGCAATTCCGCACATTTCAATAGACCATTTTCGATGGACAAGTTACAATTTTCTTTGTCACTTTTGATGTCAAAAAAAACAGCATTTTTCATATTGGCAAAAATAATGACAAGATTTCTCGATGCACACTGAATGACTGAAAAGGTCAGCTATTCCTGGAATCTTCGCCCCAGTTTAACTTTTCGCGGAGGGTATTGAGGTAAGAGCTTTCGGGCATCCGCAGCAACTTGAATGAAAAACCGGCTTTGCGCACTGCCAATTGACAGGTATTATCGACATTCCTGGAACGCGAATCTATGGAACACAGGAAATTATTGGAGCGACACTCCACCTCAAACGACAGTACCGTATCATCTGCAATAATAATAGGCCGGGCATTGAGGTTATGCGGTGCAACCGGCGTTAAGACAAACGTTCCGGATGCTGGAAATACGATTGGCCCCCCGCAACTCAGCGAATAGGCCGTAGAACCTGTTGGCGTTGCTATAATTAATCCATCCGCCCAGAATGAATTCAGAAACTCCCCGTTCAGATATACATGTACCACAATCATGGAAGACGAATCTGTCTTGTGGATGGTAAATTCATTCAACCCATAATTTACCTCTCCGAAAACAGGCTTATTCGTCTCGACGCAAATCAGCGTTCTGTCTTCAATGGTATAGGTGTTTTGCTCAATGGAGTCTATCAGCTGTTTAATCTCTTCCTTGTGAATATCGGCCAGGAATCCGAGCCTGCCCATATTAATGCCGGCAACCGGAATCTCGCTGTCGCGCACCAAATGCAGGGTATCCAGCAATGTTCCGTCTCCCCCTAATGTAATCAGTAAATCTATGTTGGCTTTAACATCCAGATGGCTTCTGAAAAGTTGTATGCTTTGTTTCGGAAGATGTTTTTTTATGGATTTATAGTATTCTTCGTAAACAGATACGGAAAAATTTTTCTGGTAAAGCTGCTGCAACAACTCCAGCACGAAGGGCGTGTGCTCTTCCTTAAAAATCCTGCTGTATATGCCTATTCTCATTCTATTTTATGGTTATCTTACGCTAATCTCCATTACCTTACAACGGTTGTTCAAAATGAATATAAAAGCCATGTTGTAAATATCGGTTGCAGCTGTATTCCAACCGCAGCAATTTGTCATTGAAAGTTACCAAATTTATACCACCTCCAAAACCAAATTGCCATTTATTTCTGTATTGGTTATTTTGTACCGTATAATAATCCCAGGCATAGCCGGCATCAAAATAAGCGGTAAGATACATATTAAAGGGTAAATATGCCAATGAGGAATTAAGGATGGGCGAATTTTTGGCCTGCAGTTTTTTTAATTTCCTTAATTGCAAATCAAAGACACGGAAACGGTATTCATTCTTAAATAATAAAAAATGCTGACCGTCTATTACATTAATCTCGTACCCTCTGATGGCATTTGTTTCGTATCCGAATGATTTCACAGGCTGCAAACTGTAAGGTTGACGGAGTGGCCATGAAACCTGACCTTTTATCATAGCCGCTGCGGAAAAACGGGGATGTTTTTTCCATAACAGGTACTTGCTGAACTGGACACCGGCGGTGGTCATTCTCGTTTTCATGAATCCCAATCCGTAGTTGGTAAAATTAGCGGCAAAGTACCAGCCGTCAGTCGGATAAGTCCTGATATTCCGGTAATCCGACACAAACGTATAACCTAACTTAAAAGCATGCTGATGCCGTGCGCTATCCAGGAAATAATCCGGATTCGCATGATGTACCGAATCGCTGATGGCACTGAAGCCGTAACCAATCTGAAAATAATGTGTGTTATGAATTTTCTTCCGGTAAGAAATCTGCTGTGTGATCTGAATTTTTTGCAACTGCCAGGATGTTCCCAGATTCATGAAGGCCAGTTCATCATCCAGCGTATTGAAGGCAATGCGCTTACTGCGCGACATATTGAACAAGATCGACAATCCAACCTGCTCTTTCCTTCTGTTGAACTGCGGAATGGAATACCCAATATCCAGCCGCTGGGCGAAACCAAAGCTCATGGCAAAATACAGGCGGTCGTTTCTGCCCGAAAGGTTATCCCAGTTCAGTTGTAATCCATATTGCAGACGTCTGAAATCATGACGATACTGCCTCCACCATTCCGCTACGTTACGGTCGGCAAACGCTATGATTGGTGCGGGTAAGATCACCCATCGTTCTCTAACCTTAATGATCAGGTCCAGGCTGTCTTCCTCCCAGTTCTTTATATTGACGTTGACATCGTTAAATAACTTGAGATTGAAGATATTGAGCCTGTTCTGCAATATGACAGCATCCATATCTTTTGCAGGGAAAGAATCATTCTGATGAATGGTCATTTCACGAAGGATGACAAAAGGTTTCGTTTTCTTGTTTCCCTCAATATAAATATTCCTGACTTTCAGAAAACGCGTGCTGTCTTGTGCGTAAGACAAGCAGGAACAGAAAATTAACTGTAAAAAAAAGATTTTCTTCAAAACTCAGAATTCCACACAAAGGTACGAGAATAAATGCTGACATTTGGGTGCAACAGTATGTGGAAATGTGAAGAAATGGTTAGCCGACAATGGTTGTTCCCTGAATACTAATGATATAAAAAGAGTCCGAGCATCTGGCCAAATATTCCGATAATAAAACCAGCATATACTTCCTGGAGTGTGTGTGCTCCAAGATAAAGACGTGCGCTCGCTATGGCTCCTGTTAGTACAACCATGATTAGAAAGAAGTAACTGACATCCGTCTGAGAAAAAAACAACATCGTCATAACCGCCATCAGTGCTCCGCTGATGCCCACCATGTGCAGGCTCAGTTTGTAAAAAACATTAATGACAAATGAAATAAAAAGAGATACCAGTGCACCCATCATGAAAATCATCATCATATAGGGAAAATTTGTCTTGCGCATGGCAAGATAAGCCCACACATAAAATACAATGGTCGCAACCAGCGGTATGATACGTTGTTTGTTATCAGGCATGGATAAGCTGTCAATAAATCCGAGTTTCCTCATCAGGAGAATTGAGATGGCCGGAAACATAAACGTATTGATAAAAACTATCGCAATCACCACTCCCGCCGGCATGCCGGCAAAAGAAAACGGGTTTGAATACAATAAAAAAAGTGCCATCCAGGCGGGGATAGCCAGTGGATGAAAAAGATAGGAGAGTAAATGAGAGAATGTCCTGATCACCGTTTGTTGGATTGAATAAATTTAAAGTATGTTAATTAGATAGTCCTGTAGTTACAATTCCTTTCGCAATCTTGCGACAGGAATATTCATCTGTTCGCGATATTTAGCAACTGTCCTGCGAGCAATATTGTATCCTTTCGCTTTCAATTGTTCGGTCAGGTACTCATCGCTTAACGGTTTGGATTTATCCTCCACGGCGATTAAATCCTCCAGGATCTTTTTCACCTCGCGGGTAGACACCTCTTCCCCTCCTTCCATCTGAAGGCCTTCTGAGAAAAAATGCTTTAATGAAAAAACACCAAATTCTGTCTGGCAATATTTGCTGTTTGCCACACGCGAGACGGTCGAAATGTCCAACCCTGTGATTTCAGCAATATCTTTCAGAATCATCGGACGGAGCTTCATCTCATCGCCGGTCAAGAAATATTCTTTCTGAAAAGAAACAATAGCCTCCATAGTCACAAACAGCGTATGCTGGCGCTGTTTGATGGCATCTATAAACCATTTTGCCGCATCTATTTTTTGTTTGATGAATACGACCGCTTCTTTCTGTTTCTTGTCCTTCATACTGCCCTTCCCGTAGGAGGTCAGCATTTCCTTGAAGGAATCGCTGATACGCAGATCCGGTGCATTTTTCCCGTTCAGCAACACTTCCAGTTCCCCGTTATTATTTTCAACGGTAAAGTCCGGAATAATCGTCTGATGATTCACAGTTGCAGAAGATTCGCCGGCGCCGCCCGGTTTCGGATTCAGGTGGAGAATGATATCCAACGATTTTTTCAGTTGCGCTTCATCAATATCCAGCGACTTCATAAGTTTGTCGTAGTGCTTTTTGGTGAAGGCATCAAACTGATTCGTAATGATTTTCAGCGCGAGTTTTACATTCGGATTCTGTTCCTTTCGTTCCAGCTGTATTTGCAGGCACTCCTGCAGATTACGTGCACCCACACCGGGCGGATCAAACCGATGGATGGTTCGGAGCACTTCTTCGATTTCCGCTTCAGTCGTCGTCAGGTTCTTCTGGAAAGCCAGGTCATCCACTATGGCATCCAGTTCTCTGCGCAGATAGCCATCGTCATCGATACTGCCAATCAGCTGATCAGCTATCTGCCATTCGTGCTCATCCAGATCCAGCAGATGGAGCTGCTCATCCAGAAAATCGTGAAAGGTTTTGCCGACTGCAAATGGGGTAGATTTTTTTTCTTCCTTGCCTCTGTAATCGCTTTCATCGCTGTTGTAATCGAAATCGTCCTTGGTATATTCCTGCACATCTAAACTGTCCGCAAAGTCATCATCCGCTTTATCTTCAAAGGATTCATCTTCCTCATCCCGTATTTGCTCCGGCTCGGACAAATCTTCTTTTTCTCCATCATAATCCGACAAGCTTTCCTCGAGCGCAGGATTAATTTCCAGTTCTTCTTTGATACGTTGTTCCAGGTTGGCGGTAGGAACTTGCAGTAATTTCATCAACTGTATCTGTTGAGGTGATAGTTTTTGAAGTAATTTCTGTGACAGTCTTTGATGAAGCATGTATGTTTATATCTTAAAGGAAAGCAAATGCCATCCCGGCACGAAAATAAGCATTTGAGGGAAATTAAAGAACGCCGATTCGTACTGTTTACATAAAAATCGATCTTTTCTGCGGTTTATCTTCTTGAACAAGTTTTTAAAGGATTACTGCACAACCATTTCACTGGTATAAGAATCTTTTAATCCGTCACCTAAAGGAGTCGCGACTCCATTTTTCCAGTATTTAGCAACGTCATAAGTGCCGTTATATTCATTTCCGGAAACAAAAATATCCGAACCAGATATGGCCATAGATGAAACCTCGGCGTACTTTGTGCCATCAGTCATGGGTACTGCTATACCATTCTTCCAGTATTTAGCAACACTTTCACTTCCATTACCTTCATATCCAACTACATATATATCACCATTTTTCACAAAAATCTTTCTGGCAAAAGAGAAAAAAGTGGAGCCCAACTGAAATGCGATTCCGTTTTTCCAATATTTAGCTATTGGTGTTATGCCTGAATACTCATATCCGCATACATATACATCCGTTCCTCCCACAAATATGGAAAATGCTCTTGCGTGTTTCGTTCCATCCGTCAGACTCACAGGCACGCCATTTTTCCAATATTTGGCAACTTCTCTTGTTCCCGTGCTGCCACTTTGTTCAAAGCCCGCAATGTAAACATCTGATCCGGCAATGAACATCGAGCTTGCTATTGCTCTATATGTTCCATTCGTAATATTTTGAGGCACATCATTTTTCCATAATTTAATCACGTATTGTAGCGTCGTTGCGCTTTCCTCACCTCCAACTACCAATAAATCTGATCCCACAAGCGCAATATCATTAGCATACGCATTTTGTACTCCTCCTGACAAAGAAGTTGCTACGCCATTTTTCCAGTACTTTGCTACATTGACGCTACCATTGCTTTCATATCCTGCAACATACACATCACTACCGGAAACAAACAGACCGTCAGCACTTGCATACTTTGTACCATCCGTCAAATTTGTTTCTATACCATTCTTCCACAGTTTAGCCCTGTATGTCGATCCGGATGAACTGACTCTTTCGCTTCCTACAATAAAAACGTCCGGAGTTCGGGTATTCTCTTTCTTACAGGAGAACGACGAAAAAACCGCCAGAAAAATAAATAGATTTAATAATTGCTTTTTCATTTTATGATTTTATAAACTAAAAGTAGACAGAATCATAAACTTCCACAACTAAAGTTAGTATCCGTAAACTTCGGATTAGAATTCGTTAATTATTGAGTTGAAATCAGGCCAAAGTGTTTAAAATTCTGCACTCTTAGGTGTCCTAGGAAACGGAATGGAAATCTCTTAGCCGGATGTGTAAACAATTGGATTGACAGGTCTGTCGACCAGCTCTCTAATGCAATACACAATAACTGAGAAAAAATAATAGATGAATATTGCTGCATCTCATGGATTAAAATTAATGCACCTTGAATTGGCAAAAAAGATATTAAATCGTTGTTTGTTTGTTTAAATATTTTCTATTTCACACAAATGCCATTGATATAAGCGTACTCAGCACCGTCGGAAAGCGTAACCGGCACTCCGTTTTTCCAGTACCTGGCAACATCTACTGTCCCATTGTATTCATTACCTGCAACATAGATATCGGTTCCGGATATGAAGATTGAAGTGGTCTCTGCATAATTAGTGCCATCCGTCAAACTTACCGGCTCACCATTCTTCCAGTATTTTGCAACTGCCTCCATTCCGTTCGATTCTTCACCGGTAACGTAAATGTCACTATTTATAACCTGTATATCTTTTGCTCTGGCTGTCTTGGTGCCATCGGTCAAACTTACGGCTACTCCGTTTTTCCAGTATTTTGCAATTGGAGTAAAACCAGAATTGTTTTCCTGCCCTGCTGCGTAAACATCAGCACCCGAGACTACTATGGAATTTGCCTGTGCATCTTTAGTTCCATCTGATAAATTAACGGCTACGCCGTTTTTCCAATACTTTGCGACTCTTTTTGTTCCGTTTGATTCGTAACCTGCCACATAAACCTGGCCAGAAACAACAAAAATGGAAAGACCTGCAGCTTCGTTGTTACCGTTTGTAAGGGTAACCGGAATTCCGTTTTTCCAGTACATAGCAATACTCTTGGTGGTAACCAAACTATTCTCATATCCAGCAACATACACATCTCCGTCTGACACAACTATACAATATGCGCCAGCAGACTTGGTTCCATCAGTCAGGTTGGTCGATATACCGTTCTTCCAGTATTTTGCAACAAACCTAATTCCGGGTCTTTCGGAACCTGCTATATAGACATCATCGCCAGATATAAAAATGGAGCTTGCAACAGCGTCATTTATTCCATCTGACAAATTGGTAAGTACGCCATTCTTCCAGTATTTTGCAACGTATGGAGTACCATATTCCGTTCCAACAGCATGAACTTCGGGTGTATTGTTTTTACCGTCTTTTTTACAGGAAGCAGCTAGCATCGCTATCATCCATAAGAGTGTTACAACTGAAATGCTTTTCAACTTTAAATATTTATACTTAAAGATAAAACAACTTAAAGAACCCTGCTTGAAAAATTAGTATACGTACGCTTCTGATTAGAAGTCGTAACATCACACTTCGTAAATAGTACTAAAAAATAATCAGAACTCTGCACTTTTTGGTGTCCTAGGAAACGGAATGACATCGCGGATATTACTCATACCGGTAACAAATAATACCAGACGTTCAAATCCAAGTCCGAATCCGGCGTGCGGACAGGTACCGTATTGTCTGGTTTCGAGGTACCACCAGATGCTTTCTTCCGGAATACCGACTTCTGCCGCACGGCGTTTCAGTTTTTCATAATCCTCTTCCCGCTGTGAGCCGCCAATGATTTCACCGATACCCGGAAACAACACATCCATCGCCCGAACGGTTTTCCCGTCTTCGCTCTGCTTCATGTAGAACGCTTTTATATGTGCAGGATAGTCGGTCAGAATCACCGGTTTTTTAAAATGTTTCTCAACCAGATAACGTTCGTGTTCACTTTGCAAATCAGTACCCCAATCCACCGGAAACTGGAATTTTTTCTTCGCATTTTTCAAAATTTCCACGGCTGATGAATAGGTCAGTCGTTCAAATTTATTTTCCACCACAAACTTCAGTCGGTCAATTAATCCAAGTTCATTGCGTTCATTCTGTGGTTTCTGCTTTTCTTCTTCAGCGGCTCTTCCGTCCAGCAGCTTCAATTCATCCGCACAATTATCCAGTGCGTATTTCACAAGATACTGGACAAAATTTTCCGCCAGATCCATGTTATCTTCCAGTTCGTAAAATGCCATTTCCGGCTCTATCATCCAAAATTCAGCCAGATGGCGGGAAGTATTGGAGTTTTCGGCTCTGAAGGTGGGGCCAAATGTGTACACTTTAGATAATGCCATCGCCCCCAGCTCGCCTTCCAGTTGTCCGCTTACGGTAAGATTGGTTTCTTTCCCGAAAAAATCTTCCTTATAGTTGATGCTTCCGTCTTCATTCTTCGGCGGATTTTTTAAGTCCAATGTAGTAACATGAAACATCTCTCCCGCACCTTCCGCATCCGAACCGGTGATAATGGGTGTGTGGAGATAATAAAATCCATGGTCATTGAAATATTTGTGAATGGCGAATGCCAGCGCGTGTCTGATTCTCAGAATTGCGCCGAACGTTTGTGTACGAGGACGCAGGTGAGCAATCTCCCGTAAGAATTCCAGAGAATGTCTTTTAGGCTGAAGTTTATACGTGGCATCTGCAATTCCATAAATTGTAATATTCTCCGCTTTTAATTCAATCGCCTGCTGCCCCTGAGAAGCCACCAGTTCTCCGTCCACGCCGATACATGCCCCGGTCAGAATCTTATCGATGGTTGCCTGCGGAATGGAACCCCCTTCCACTACTACCTGTAAATTCTGCACAGTTGTCCCGTCATTTAAATTGATAAATGCCACATTTTTACTGTCCCGTATCGTGCGTACCCATCCGCGTGCCGTTATTTTGTCACCCGGTTTTGCATCTTTAAAAATATCCCTAATGGTTGGCTTGCTCATAACATTCAATTGAACGACAAAAATACAGAATTTATACGGTGTGTCAATTGAAATTAGTATTAAGTGAATAATACATACAATCTGATTTACAGCGTTATAAAAATCTGCCAATATCCCTTATATTTACAGCAAATTACATCCATTATGAGTTTTATTCCGGTGCTTGATTTGGCTGATTATTTATCTGGAGATGAAGCCAGAAGGCAAAAATTTATCCAGGGTTTTGGCAAAGCATATTCCGAAATCGGATTTGCCGCCATTGAAAACCACGGCATCCCACAGGACTTGATCAACAAGTATTACGGGCTGGTGGAACAATTTTATGCCCTGCCATTGGAAACCAAATTAAGCTATGAAAAAGTGGAATATGCAGGGCAGCGCGGTTACACCTCGTTTGGCAGAGAAAAGGCAAAACAGAGTGAGGTGGCGGATTTGAAAGAATTCTGGCAGGTAGGGCAATATATAGAAGACGGCGAGGTGATGCCGGCGGATGACTATCCTGACAACCTGGAAGTGGCTGAAATACCGGAATTCAATGAAACCGGCAGACAGTTGTATAAAAGCTTTGAAAACTCGGGCAGGCATCTGCTGCGTGCGATTGCAGAATACCTGGAGCTGGATGTCCATTATTTTGATCCGCGAATACACAACGGAAACAGTATTTTACGTGCCATCCATTACCCGCCGATTACCCAGGACCCGAAAACAGCCATACGGGCAGAGGCGCATGAAGACATCAATTTAATCACGCTGCTGGTAGGCGCTAGTGCGGATGGGCTGCAGGTACAGGATGTTGACGGCAACTGGCACGACGCCAAGGCGGAACCACAGCAAATCATGGTGAATGTGGGTGATATGCTGCAGCGTTTGTGCAACAACAGGCTGAAATCCACCACACACAGAGTGGTCAATCCCCCTCGAGAAAAATGGCATACCCACCGTTATTCCATTCCTTTCTTTCTACACCCGAGAAGTGAAGTACGTTTAGACTGCCTGGAAAATTGTATCGATGCAGAACATCCGTTAGCCTACGCGCCCATCACTGCCGGCGAATATTTAGATGAACGCCTGAGAGAAATCGGATTAAAAAAATAATATTAATTAGCAAATTAGCTAATTAGCTAATTAATAAAATATGCCTTCATCCTTCTCCATAAAAATCGGTGACTTCCTATATAAGAACGCTTTCCCCGTTTATAATATCATCTATCCTTTTTTCAAAAGACGGCAGGACAAACATGAGATTGCCTTAATGAAACAATACATTCATAAGGGAGATGTGGTATTGGATATTGGCGCAAATATCGGCTTTTACACCAATATCCTCTCTGAACTGGTGGGTGAAAATGGAAGAGTATATGCATTTGAACCGGACAAAACCAATTATTCCTATCTTATCCAAAACGCAGCACATTTAAAGAATGTGGAATTTCACAACAAGGCGGTGAGCGACAAAACCGGAAAAATCATCCTGTACCATTCTGACCTGCTGAATGTAGACCACAAAACATACGCCACCAGCGACTACACCTCCACTTCAGAAATAGAATGTGTAGCTATGGATGACATCATTCCGGGACAAAAAGCGGACTTTATAAAAATAGACATACAGGGTTATGAATACTTTGCCTTTAAGGGTATGTCGGAAATCCTCAGGAAAAATGACAATCTGAAGATTATCACGGAACTTTATCCGTATGGACTAAACAACTCCGGCATAAAAATAACGGACTTCATTTCTTTGATTCAGGAAAACAACCTCATCATCTACAAAATGCACGACAATCAGTTAACTTTGTTTACAGACGATGATATCAGCCAGATGGATAAAGAAAATTTCCGCATCCACATTCTCGATATACTGTTAAGCAAAAAAACTGTGAATTAAAACAATTGAAAAAACACAGCAGATGAAGCCTTCTAAAAAAAACATACCGGCTCCCAAGAAACCGATTGCTCCCGTAAAGAAAACAAGGGCAGCGAACACACGTCAATCGTCCGGACTGCCTTCTCTTTACACCTTACTGGAAAATCATTTCATCAAACATAAAAACAGTTATCTCTATGTTTGTTTGATTGCTGCCGTTGTCTTTGCACTCATATGCTTTGATGCCAAGATATCATTGGCTAATGACGATGCTTTGTATATTGAGGCAGGCTCTAATTATGCCAAAAACTTTTTCGGATATTTTTATGTCGCCAATGCGCCTTTGTATCCCATGACACTGGGGATACTCATAAAAATATTTGGAGTAAAACTCATTGTCCTGAAATTTTTCTCAATTGTCTTTTTTGCCTCCGGCATTTTAATGCTCTTTAAAGCATTCGAGAACAGGATGCCGTATCTCATTCTGATTCCCGCACTGCTGCTTACCGTTATCAACTTCCCATTCTTAATGTATGCCAGTCTCACCTATTCTGAATGTTTATTTTTACTGATACAGGGTATCTCCTTTTATATATTATTTAAATTATTCGACCGGCATATTAAAGAAAACAATGATCCTGTTTCAACAAAAGAAACGATTCTTGGCGCGGTCCTTATCGGCGGGATCTCGGTATTGATGCTGCTTACACGGAATGTAGCTTCGGGATTTATCGGTATTATTCTGGTGTTCTTATTATTCTACAGAAGATTCCTGCTGGCAGGGATCTCGTTAGTTTCTTTCGGCCTTATTTATGCAGCCTATCGATTCCTGCTGGCTGCGGTATGGAAGCTGGATAACAGCCAGTTCACCAGCCAAAAGGGTATCCTGTTCCAGAAAGATGCCTATAACCCACAAATGGGACAGGAAACCACCTGGGGTTTTATTGAGCGTTTCTGGGGAAACTGCCAGATTTATATTTCTTCCCGATTGTACTACGTTCTGGGTTTCCGGGAAGAGATGTCCTCCAATAATATACCCCTTACTTTAGCAAGTATTTTCCTCATCTTGGCAGCCGTATGGTATATGTATAAAAACAAGCACATCCATCTTCTCTTCTCAACACTATTTTTCTCCGGGCTGCTTGCCTTTTCTTTCTTCTCATTACAAACATCCTGGGGGCAGACCCGTTTTATTATGGTCTATCTGCCACTAATCCTCCTGGCTGTATTTTACCTGATTTATGAGCTGACAGTAGATAACAGCGTGGCACAGATAGTTTTTCCGTTTGTATTCCTGATGCTGTTCTTTACAGGAATGTCCGCTACCCTCAAAGAAGCAAAAGAACGCTTCCCTGTATTTATTGAAAATATTAATGGCGACCCGACTTTCGGATACACCCCCGACTGGCAGAATTATATTAAGATGACGAAGTGGTGCGCACAAAACCTAACGAATGAGACAAAACAGGTAGCCGTACGAAAGGCTCCCATGTCCTTTATCTTTTCAGAAGGAAAAGAATTTTATCCGATTTACAACACGCCAACAGAAAATCCGGATTCTTTACTCATCCCTCTCAGAAAGTCAAAAGTGAATTACATCATGACCGCAGAACTCCGGCTGGATCCAGGCAGATACCTGGAAGGGCAATTTATAGGCACCATGCACCGCTACATCTATTATATCGCTCAAAAATATCCTGAAGCCTTCCTGCCTGTCCATCAGGAAGGCGAAGCCGAGAAATCTGTTTTGTATAAAATAAGATGGGATTATATCGACTCCATAAAGAATAATAAACCTGCATCAGGCATTCCTTAATTCCGCATATGCTGAAATCCTTTTCACAAAATACATATCTGACATAATCTTATAACCCCTCCTGATCAGAGTGGTTTTTTTGTGGTATATTTGCGGCATAACTTTTCCTTAATGAATATTGTCTTCAGAAATATCCCTTTAACGCGAATAAAGATCTTCGGAGCAAAAATCCTTCTGTTTTTTACTTCCGTTTTTGTAGATACCAAAAAGAAGCATCTGATCAAAAGAAATAATATCAATTTTGAGGTAGACCTGACCGAAGGCATCGATTTATCGTTATATCTTTTCAATGATTTCCAGTCGCATGTGTATGAAAATAAATTTGTGACACTGAAAGCGGATGACGTTATCTTTGACGTTGGCGCCAATGTCGGTATCATGTCGCTGAATTTTGCAAACAAGGCTATCAACGGTAAGGTATATGCCTTTGAACCCACTCATTATGCGTTGAATAAATTCAAAAAGAATCTGGAATTAAATCCGGAACTGGCGAAGCGTATAACTGTGACCAATTGCTTTGTTTCTGCAAAATCGGATGCCAACCCCAATATAGTCGCATTCTCCAGCTGGAGCCTGACCAAACGCACGGAAAATGACCATGAATTTCATCTAGGCACACCCATGTCGGCGGATGGAGTTCCGTCTGTCACCATGGATGATTTCGTACAATCCAACAACATCACCAGATTAGATTTTATAAAGATAGATACGGACGGGCATGAATATGAAGTTTTCTCAGGCGCGGCAAATACAATCAAGACATTACGGCCAAAAATAATTTTTGAATTGGGCTTGTATGTTATGAAAGAAAAGAATTTTGACTTTGACTTTTACTGGAACTATTTTCATCCGCTTCATTACAAATTATTCGACTCGGGCAATATGGAAGAGATCACCCTGGACAATCATAAAAGCCACCTGCCGAAATATGGCAGTATTGATGTTTTAGCAATACCACAATAACATGTATTCTATTCGCAAACAAACCATCTTCAGTCACTTTGAATCCATAGCGGAAAATTATTTAAATTACCGGAAGCGGTTCTCCTATTACGGAAATGATATCATCAATTACCTTAATTTCTTCATCAGCGAAACGGACAGTGTGCTGGAAATAGGTTGCGGCTGCGGCGAAACGATTCACGGTTTAAAAGCAAAAGATAAAACGGGCATTGATTTCAGCCCGAAGATGATTTCGGTAGCACGGGAATCCTATCCGGACGTATCTTTCCATGTGATGGATGCCGAAAAGATTACCCTGGAGAAAAAATATGATGTCATCATCTTCAATAATATCATCGGTTATCTCGACAATATCCAGGATGTATTTTATGCCATCAAGAAGAATTGCCACGAACATACCCGCGTGATTATTTCCTATTACAACCACTGGTGGGAGCCTGTTTTAAGATTCGGTGAGACGACTGGTATCAAGAAAAGATCTCCACAGCAGAACTGGCTGGATGCCAAGGATATTTCCAACTTGCTCTATCTGTCAGGATTTGAGTCCTACAGGACCAACAAACGGTTGCTGGTTCCGGTCAACATTCCCATCTTCTCCTGGCTGATGAACAAGTACATCGCCAAGCTGCCTATTTTTAAATCGTTGTGTTTAAACCAATTCCTGTTTGCACGTCCGCTGCTCAATTACAGGGAGGAAGAAACGGCGGAGAAATATTCCGTTTCCATCTGTATTCCGGCACGCAATGAAAGCGGCAACATCGAAAACGCGATTTTACGTCTGCCGAAATTTGGCAAGCATCAGGAAATCATCTTTGTGGAAGGTAATTCTTCCGATGATACGTGGGCAAAAATACAGGAAATACAAAACAAGTACCGCGATTCACACGATATAAAGATTTCGCAGCAGGAGGGCAAGGGCAAAGGTGATGCCGTTCGCAAAGGCTACTCCATCGCCACGCAGGACATCCTCATCATACTCGATGCAGACCTGACCATGCCGCCGGAAGAACTGCCAAAGTTTTACAATGCCATTGCCACCGGTAAGGCGGAATTCATCAACGGCTCGCGTCTGGTGTATCCGATGGATAAAGAAGCGATGCGTTTCCTGAATACGCTGGGCAATAAATTTTTCAGCAAGGTGTTTTCCTGGCTGATGGAACAACCCATTAAGGATACGCTTTGCGGCACTAAGGTAATGTTCCGGGAAGACTATAATAAGCTGGCCGCCAACCGGAAGTTCTTCGGGGACTTCGACCCGTTCGGGGATTATGATCTGCTGTTTGGCGCCTACAAACTCAATTTGAAAATCATTGATTTACCCATCCGTTATAAAGAGCGCACGTACGGCACGACCAATATCTCCCGTTTTCAAAACGGATTTATGCTGTTACGGATGTGCTGGTTTGCCGCCGGGAAGATTAAGTTCTGGTAATTCACATCACTGTCATTTCGATCCGCCAACCGGCGGAGAGAAATCTCGTTAATGAAATGTACTTACTTATTTGGCCATTCTGAATCTTTTCGGGATTCTTCGCTATGCTCAGAATGACGGTACTCATTTGGGGTATTATTCTTTCGGCTTCTTCTCTTTCTTGTTCGCGATGAAATATTTCAGGAAGATGATTTCCTTTTCTGTGAGGAAACGCCATTTGCCGCGTATCAGGTTTTTCTTCGTCAGGCCCGCGTATAAAACACGGTCGAGCTTCAACACCTCATATCCCAGATGTTCGAAAATACGGCGCACGATTCTGTTCTTCCCGCTGTGTAATTCGATGCCCACATGCCGGTCATCGCCACGCGGAAGGGTGTATTCCACGTGGTCTACCGTAGCTTTCCCGTCTTCCAGCTCCAGTCCGGCTCGTATCTTTAATAAATCCTTTGAGTCCAGTGCCTTGTCGAGTTCCACCTGGTATACTTTCGTCACCTCTCCGCTTGGGTGAGATAATTTTTGTGCCAGCTCCCCGTCATTTGTCAGCAAGATAACTCCTGTCGAGTTCCTGTCTAACCTTCCAACCGGATACAGGCGCACGTCTTTCACCGTATTCACCAGTTCCATCACGGTTTTGCGCTCCCTGTCATCCGATGTGGTGGTTAGATACCCTTTCGGCTTGTTCAGCAGCACATACACCTTTTTCTCGCCCTGTACCCGTTTATTCTTAAACTTTACTACGTCCTTCGGCTTTACCTTGTACCCCATTTCCAATACCACTTCGTCATTCACCGACACATAACCGGCTTTGATGTATTCATCGGCCTGTCTGCGCGAACAGACACCGGCGTTGGAAATATATTTATTGAGACGGGTCTCGTCCTGAACAGACTGTTCTTTAGGGGCGTAAAATTCTTGACCGTATGCTCAATTTTCATGGCAAACGGATCATTCTTTGGAACAAACGACTTCTTGTTTTTCTGGAAGTTAGTTTTGTTGGTCGGCGGCAATGGTTGTATTGGCAGCCTCGATATTCTCTTTCTCACCTATCTGATTTTGAAGTTCTTCAAATTCTTTTAGTTTCGGCAGCTCATCCAGTGAATTGATGCCGAAGTAATCTAAAAATTGCTGTGTTGTCTTATATAATAAAGGCTTGCCGGGTTCTGTACTTCGGCCTGCAATCTCTATCAGTTCCTTTTCCATCAACTTTTGAATGGTGTAATCTGCATTTACCCCGCGAATGGTTTCAATGATATGTCTGGTCACCGGCTGTTTGTATGCAATAATGGCCAATGACTCCAATGCCGCCGTTGTAAGCCTTTTCACCGTATTTCTATTGAGGAAAGCGGAAACCACGGTATGGTAATCTGCTTTCGTCAGAAACTGGTAGCCGCCGCCGACTTCACCCAATTCAAAAGGGAACAGGTCGTTGTTGTATTTTTCTTTAATGACAAAGATAACGCCTTCAATTTCCTCGGGTGTAAAAGCCACCTCGGAGGTCTTGTTCAGGTAGGCCACCAATTCATCCGTTTTAATCGGACTTTCAGCGGCAAAGATGATGGCTTCTATATTTTTTTGTACTTCTTCCACGACATAAAGATACGAAAAAAATAGTAGTGAGTATTGTGATTTCAGTGGTGAGAGGTGAGATTCAGACCATTTTCCGGACTGATTCTTTTGAAAAGCCTGTCTGTAACTGACAGGGTACAGATTGTTGAACTTACACAACGTCCACTACATGAAACTGCGGAGAAAAAAGATAAAACGATGTGAAATTCAGGACTTAAAATTTTATTCCAAACAGAGTCTCCTGAAAAGCGTGCCTGTCGGCAGACAGGGACTCTGCGTTGTTAAATTTAGGCAGAGTAGACCATGTGAATCTCCGATGATAATGGAAATTCTATTTCCTATAACTATATCGTGCCACGAATATCGTGGCACAATAATAAAAAAACCGGACAATTGCGTATCCGGTTTCCTTTGTATTATACATAGTATTTTTTATCCATTGCTCAAGGCTGCCGCACCGGAAACGATTTCCGTTAACTCGGTGGTGATAGCCGCCTGACGGGCACGGTTGTACATGATGTTCAGCGATTTCAGCAACTCATTTGCATTTTCCGTTGCCTTATCCATAGCGGTCATACGCGCACCGTGTTCCGATGCGTTGGAATCCAGTAAATAGCGGAAGAATTGTGTCTTCAAAATCTTTGGAACCAAATCGTTCAGGATTTTATCCTGTGCCGGCTCAAAGATATAATCCGCCTTCCCTTTTCCGCTGCCTTTTGCCGGAACAGTAGTCTGAATCGGTAAAAACTGTTCGGTAGATGGAATTTGTGTGCCGGCATTCTTGAACTGTCCGTACACCACTTCCACTACATCATACTCTTTTTGTTCAAAAGCATACATGATATATTCCGCCGCTTTTGCCGCACTCTCAAAAGTAAGACTGCCAAATAAACCACCAAAATCATTATTAACCTTTAATCTAGAAGTTTTAAACGCGTCATAGCCTTTCTTACCAACCGTTAAGATATCTATCTTGCCTTTCGCCGCCAGTTCAGGGTACTTCTCATTCATCAAAACTTTCGCCGATTTCACGGAATTGGCATTGAAACCGCCGCACAATCCTTTGTCGGAAGTAATCACCACTATCAATACTTTGCTGACCGTGCGCTGCTGTGCAAAAGACAGATTCATCTCGCCACCCAGATTAGAAGCGATATTCTGAAGAACTTTATTTAACTGGTTCGCATAAGGACGAATCTGAATGATCCTGTCTGTAGCTCTTCTCAACTTGGCAGCCGACACCATCTTCATGGCTTTCGTAATCTGCGTGGTAGATTTTACAGAGGCTATTCTTAATCGTACTTCTTTTAAATTTGCTCCCATCTTTATTTAGAGTTTGAGATTCGGGATTCGGGATTCGAGAAAATTACTCACACATCCCGTTTCTCTTATCTATTCATCTTTATGCGTATGCTCCTTCCATGGATTTGGCCAATGCTTCCACCTTTCCGGTAGCTTCATCACCCAATCCGCCTTTTTTAAATTCCGCTAGCACTTCCGGATGTTTTGCCTCCAGTGCACTTAAGAAATCATCTTCAAACGTACGCACCTTTTCCACTGCTATATTTCTCAGTAACCCTTTTGAACCCAGGTAGATGATGGTTACCTGTTTCTCCACTGTCAGTGGTGAATACTGCGGTTGTTTCAAGATCTCCACGTTTCTCTTACCTTTATCCAATACCGCTTTGGTGGCAGCATCCAGGTCAGAACCGAATTTTGAAAAAGCTTCCAATTCTCTGTACTGTGCCTGGTCTAATTTCAACGTACCCGCCACTTTTTTCATGGATTTGATTTGTGCATTACCACCCACACGAGATACCGAGATACCTACGTTTATGGCAGGACGCACACCCGCGTTGAATAAGTTCGCTTCCAGGAATATCTGTCCATCGGTAATGGAAATTACGTTGGTAGGAATATAAGCAGAAACGTCACCGGCTTGTGTTTCAATGATTGGTAAAGCCGTCAATGAACCACCGCCTTTTACTTTTCCTTTCAGGGAATCCGGCAAGTCATTCATTTTTTGTGCAATCTCATCTTTATTGATGATTTTAGCCGCACGCTCCAGTAAACGGGAGTGCAGGTAGAATACGTCACCCGGATAGGCTTCACGTCCCGGAGGTCTTTTTAATAATAAAGAAACCTCCCGATAGGCAACTGCCTGTTTGGATAAATCATCATAAACGATCAATGCCGGACGGCCTGTATCACGGAAAAACTCCCCGATAGCAGCGCCTGCGAATGGTGCGTAGAACTGAATTGGGGCCGGGTCAGCAGCACTTGCTGAAACGATTACCGTATAAGGCATCGCACCATTCTCTTCCAGTGTTTTCGCGATATTGGCTACCGTAGATGCTTTTTGTCCGCATGCCACGTAGATACAATAAACCGGTTCACCCCTGTCGTAAAACTCTTTCTGATTGATAATGGTATCGATAGCGATAGCCGTTTTTCCTGTCTGACGGTCACCGATGATTAACTCCCGTTGTCCTCGTCCGATTGGAATCATCGCATCGATGGATTTGATACCCGTCTGTAACGGTTCCGTTACCGGCTGGCGGAAGATAACACCCGGCGCTTTTCTTTCCAATGGCATGGAATATAATTCTCCGCCGATGGGTCCTTTACCATCAATGGCTTGTCCCAGTGTGTTCACCACACGGCCTAACATTCCTTCACCAACATTTAACGAAGCGATCAATCCGGTACGTTTTACACTGTCCCCTTCTTTAATTTCATCAGAAGAACCCATCAATACCACACCCACGTTGTCTTCTTCCAGGTTTAATGCAATCGCTTTCATACCGTTGGAGAATTCTACCAATTCCCCTGCTTTTACCTGCGATAATCCGTAGATACGTGCAATACCGTCACCTACCTGAAGAACACTTCCCACTTCTTCGAGCTGTGCTTCTGTAGAAACATTTCCTAACTGCTGACGCAGTATTGCTGATATTTCATCCGGTCTAACTTCTACCATTTTATATAATTTTAGAACCCAAAATCCCTAAAGGGACATGGATTAGTTAAGAGAAATTTCTTTTTGTATTTTACTTAATTTATACCGCACGGAATTGTCATACAACTTACCGCCAAAATCAACGATGAATCCACCCATGATGGATGCATCTGTCTTCTTATTAATTTTCACATTCGGATAGCCGGACTGTGATTGAATGAACTGAACGATTTTCTGCTCATTAGCGCTGTCTAATTCAGTAGCTGTTGTTACCGTTACTTCGGAGATGCCTTTGTACTCATTATACAACCGGGAGAATGCATTCATGATATCCGTCATAAAAGGTTCCCTTCCCTGCTCCACCAGAAGCTGTAAAAATTTCTGCGTGACTGCATTGACCTTGTCTCCGAAAATCTGGTTGACAATCGCCAGTTTTTTATGTCCCTGTATGACAGGACTTTTAAAAACCGCCTTTAATTCCCTGCTGGATTTCAATGCGGAAGCAATAACAGATAAATCCGCATGAATTGCCTCGATAGTGCCTGTGTGTGAAGCCTCGTCAAATAATGCTTTTGCGTAACGTCGTGATAATTTTTCTGCTGACATCAGTTCACATTGATTTTATCTACCAACGAATTGATATAGGTTTGCTGGTCTTTAGCCGCATCCAGTTCACGTCCCAGCACTTTCTGAGCGATTTCGATAGAAATTTTGCTGACTTCGTTTTTCACCTCTGCCATGGCCGCTTTTTTCTGAGCCTCAATCTCCGCTTTAGCGTCCGCCACTATTTTGACCGCATCTTCCTTCGCCTTGTTGTGTGCATCTGTAATGATGGAGTCTTTAACCTCTTTCGCCTCTTTCAGGATTTTAGCGCCTTCTTCTCTCGCTTCTTTCAATAAAGCGGCATTGTCGGATTGCAGTTTCTGCATCTCCTCTTTTGCTTTATCTGCTGCGGAAAGGGCATCATTGATGGATTGCTCGCGGTCTTTAATAGACTTGACAATCGGTTTTAAGGCGAATTTGCCTATTAAGAACCAAAATGTCAGAAAAACAATAGTCGTCCAAAACACTAAACCGAAATCGGGAGTGAGTAACGATATTGATTCGAATGCCAATATCATATTCAATAATTTTTACGTTCGATCATGAACGGTGTTAATAAATAGATTATCCATTCATCAAGAATGATAAAATCATCCCAATGATCGCCGCACCTTCAATTAATGCTGCTGCTAAAATCATTGCGCCTCTGATATCATTTGTTGCTTCCGGCTGACGTGCAATACCCTGTACTGCGTTACCACCTACTAAACCGATTCCAAGTCCTGCTCCGATAGCTGCTAAACCTGCTCCGATTGCTGCAATTCCTGCCATAATGTTGAATTTTTAGTTGTTTAAAATTGTTTATTTAAAATTAATGATGTTCTGCATGATGATGCTCCTCAATGGCCGAACCGATAAATATAGTCGACAATAAGGTAAAAACATAAGCCTGTAAGAATGCCACAAATAATTCCATAGCATTTACAAACAATAAGATTGGGATGGCAATCACACCACCCGCGGCTGCTCCGCCAAGGCTGGTACCCATCTTACCCATAATAAAAATCAGGCTCACGATACTCAGTACTGCAATATGCCCACCGGTTATGTTTCCGAATAAACGAAGCATCAATACGCCCGGCTTCAGAAATACACCCAATACTTCAATGGGTGTTAAAATGACCAATACCCACTTAGGCACACCCGGCATGGCGAAAATATGCTGCCAGTAATGCTTATTGCCATTCAGGTTTATCAACAGGAATGAACAAAATGCCAGTACAAATGTAAAGGAGATATTCCCGGAAGAATTGATGCCCCCGATGAAAGGAACCAATCCGAGCAAGTTATTGATTAGAATGAAGAAGAAAACAGACAACAGGTAAGGCATATACCTGTCAGACTTGTCACCCAGGATAGGCCGTACCAGATCCTCGGAAAGATACTGAATCACCGGCTCCATGAAAGACTGTAGGCCTTTCGGCGCCTGACCTTTTCTTTTATCGTACGATTTCTTAATGCTGAAGAACACAACTGCCAGGATAATGAACCCCAGCATCATATTAAACACATTCTTGGTGATGGAGAGATCGATAAAGGTATCTCTCTTTCCGGTTGCCGCATCCACCACCCGATTATCTTCCATTTTATAGCCTTCGTGTGTGCCATCCGCTGAATGGTGAAATACCGATGACATAAAAACGGATACTTTTTTGGTTTCTTTATTCACCAGAATACAAGGCAACGGCATGGTGATATGATGACCACCGAAAGTGGTGATGTGGTTTTCATTGGCATCTGCCACGTGGTGCATGATATGCTCCACCACTTCTTTAGCCACCTCTTTACCGCCTTCCTGATTATCCGTTTCAGCTTCCGTTGTATTGGCGTTTACCCCCAGCGTAAAGAGGAGCGAAAAGAGTAAAATAATTATGCGAGAATTCTTGATCACCGTACTATAAAATGCGGTGCAAAGATAGTAATTTTCAAGGACAGAATAAGGGTGAAGATAAATTAAATGTGTGTTAAATAGAAAAAGGCCGCTTCCTGAAAGAAGCAGCCTTTTATGTATATGGTAAGAAGAAAAGTTATCTTACAAATGCTTTGGAAGGTACTGGCTTTTGGCTTTGGTGATTACGCGCAGGGTTTTTCCTTCTGGCGTTTACCAAAGACGAGCCATCCGGATTGTAGACCATAAAGTTATCCGTACCCACCACTAATTTAGCCAGATCCACTAAAGTGGCATCCCCATCATTTGCCAAGTCAAGTGAAGACAGGTTAAAGGCGTCTTCATCGGCTTGTGTCTTCGAGAATGAGCCCAATACACCATCCCTGTGGAAATCCATGGTAATAGGAACCAGATCATCCAGGAACACGCCATTGGCTGTAAATACATTCGCCCATAAATTTGCAGCAAAATAATAGGTGCCTTCATCGTCAGGAACAGTATAAGTAATATGTTCCGGGTTGGAAGGTGAAGCCGCACTGTAATCCTCTGTATCATTACCTTCGTCGTCTAAAACATAAATGTCAATATCAAAGTTAAGACCTACAGGGATAGTACCTAAGTCTGTTTCAACACTAAAATCACCCCAATTAAACGTGATATCCAAATCAGAGCCGATGTAATCTTCGGAGATAGTAACGTCTATGTTTTTAAATACTTTTACATTGGCATCAAACTCACTGCCCACCTGAATGGTAAATGACTCCGGACTGTCAATAACGTCATCCGTTTTAATTCCGATGGAAATAACTCCTGTCTTGGTAAATGCTTTCACGACCACTAAAGGAGTAAGAATATCAAAATCTTCTCCTTCCGTAGCCGTTCCGGCTATTTTCTGTACAGAAATCTTCATATCTACTATAGGCGCTTCGTTCAGTGTAAACGGGAAGTTATATACCGTGTCTTTTTCTGCAGTTGCGACCATATTCGGCAGGATATCTTCCAGTTCGGAGAATTTATTGACCATGGTGCTGTAATCTGTAAATTGATTAGGCTTACAGCCAAAACTCATCAGTGACACCAGGGCAATAAATAGTAAGTTAACTTTAACTATATTTTTCATATTTAATTCGTTTTATCGATTAAGGAATTTTTTCTAATTCAACATACCATTCTCTTGGACCAGTTGCACCACTGGTCGTGTTATAGCAGCAAGACATCACTAATATGTCTTTGCCTGTATCAAAATTTGCTGTAGCTTTATTGGTTGACGGTCCGCACGGAACATTTGTCATTAAAGCAGGATTAGCATTGCAAGTTATAATTGGGAAGCCATTCAATATCTGATCCGTAGGAAAATCAATATTTCCATCACCGTCAACAGTAAAGAGTACTTCGTTACCCGCAAATGGACCTGCATAATCTAAAATTTTATAAGTAGTTTGATTTACAGATTCAATAACATATTCCTCTGGCCATGTTACATCCGGTCTAAATACACCAATCCTATAATATTCGGCATACTTCACTTTGTAAGTGCCAGCAAACCGTGTTGAGATTCCTACAGTAGCTACATCTCTATTGGAAACAGTTCCATTATCACTTATAACCTTAAATGATAACACCCATTTTGAACCTATAGCTAACGTTTCATCAGTTTCTGGCATTGGATTTCCAGCTAAAATCAGTCCAGAAACTAAATCATCATATGTAAATGAAATATCCTGATAACTATTAGTAGAATCATTTAAAATATCAATTATTTTTAGTAAAACTAAATTTGTAGAAATCTCTGTTGTACCAGTCGGGTCATGAGTTAAGGCCGTATCTTTAGTAAAATATTGTTTATAAACTTCTACTTTTGAAGTTTTTACAGTGCCCTGAAAGACTTTTATTTTTGCAACCAATGGTACTGAAGTCCCGAAAAAATAGTTAAGTGATTTGGTTGTAACTTCTATTAAACCGCCTGTCTTTGTATTAACGTTTAATAAATCTTCATTCTTATTGCATTTCAATAAAAACGTAATTGAAAATAAAAAAAAGAATCCCGATAATAATTTTGATATAGTTTTCATAATAATAGCTTTTAAGGTTTTAACCACCAAATTTTTGTTGTTAATAAATCTGATCCTTGAGAAGCAATAGCAGCGTTATAATTAGTAGAGTTTATGGATTGCTCACTTAACGGATAAGTATAGCGGGAAGGAATTTCACTAACGGCACCTCCGCTAACTGGATTTAATACAGGAATTTTTGTTCTTCTCCATTCTGTCCAAGCCTCAACCCCTTGGCCATATAAAGATATCCACTCCTGAGTTGCTATCTGAGTTAATCCACTAACTGGATTATAATCTATTGAACCCAAATCTTTGTATGTATTGAAATCTAATTCTGATAAACCATTTGCCAAGAAAGATGCTTTAACTCCTTCGTAAAAATATGTATCGGCATTACCTGTAGAAATTAGTCCCTTCTGTCTTGCTTCTGCTAATAAAAATTGCAATTGAGAATATGTCATAAAGTACGCTGGTGATTCAGGCTGTAAGTAACTTAATCCAATTTGAGAAATATCGTCTTCTAGAAAAAGAGATCCATCTGTGGGCTTTCCAATATATTGTGATGAAGTGTTTGGTCTACTATATACCTGAAGACGTGGATCATTATTTAGACTTTTTAATTTTTCAACTAGTGAGTTACTTAGCCTGTGCTCTATTCGCCCTCCATATACGATTGACTCATAAAATGGATTTGCAGCTGGTTGTGCTGTACCAAAAGCAAATATTGCATCATCATCATTGGAAGTAAAAATAGGTCGTGAAGAAGCAATTTCCTGTAATTGTGCTGCAAGGTTGATTTTTGGAGTCGTTTTATTAGATGTTCTCATCAGACATCTGAATTTTAACGAATTGGCAAATTTTCTCCACTTAGTAACATCCCCACCATACATTCTGTCGCTATTGGCAGGAATAGCCCCTTCACCAGAAGACAGAAGTATATTCGCTTGGTCGAGAATAGATAATATTCCTACATATATATCCTCTTGGTTGTCGTATTTTGGTGCAAAATTGCCTTCCGAGGATTTCAATGCCTCTGAAAAAGGGATATCACCATAGCAATCCGTTAATACAGAAAAACCATATGCTTTGAGAGTTAACGCAATTCCTTGGTTTACTTTATTATTTTCTGAAACAGCTAGATTATACATTTTGTCTGCATCATTACAAACGTCTTCATATATAGTATTCCAGAAACTTTGAATAATTGTTGTTCTTACAAAATACCTATCTTCATCATCATATGCTGTTTTACTCATATGTTGAGCCCAAGAAGCCCCCATATCAAAACCAATAAAAGTACTATACATACCTAATTGGTTTGCAACATCTCCATCATCTCCAAATGTACTATACATGATGTTATTCAGCAACAACTCTGATTTAATAGATACTGGTTGATTGGGATTGGTATTTAAATCTTCAAATTTACTACAACCTAATATGAGTAGTAGCGAAGAAAAAATAAGCTTGCTAAAAATATATTTTTTCATGTTCATGCTTTTAAATTATTTAAAATTTTATATTAAAATTAAACCCTATACTTCTTGCTGCTGGCATTTGTCCAAATTCTAGCCCTTGTGTACCATTGGCATCACTAAAAGCTGTTTCAGGATCAATATGAGGAGCTTTTCTATATATAATCAGGATATTGCTGGCAACAACACCAAACCCTACTTCCTGTACTTTTGTATTTTTCAAAGCTTTAGCAGGCAAAGTATACCCCACAAATAATCTTCTCCATTTAATATAGGAAGCGTCTAAAACTCCATTTTCAACATTTTTATTAGAGTATACAGTTTGATTGTAAAAATCAGCTCTGACAACAACATCATTTGGCACAAAAACCGGATCGTCATCACTACCAATGTTTTTAACCCCTTCTCCGACTATCCCTGTCTCTCTCCCATATAATGTTTCTGCTAGTGTGCCAGCATATCTACCAAATGAATAGGTCATACTTCTAAGAACGCCTCCAATTTTCATATCAATTAAAGTTGAGATTGTTACCCCCTTAATATTGACAGATAAACTTACGCCTCCTGTCCATTTAGGTTGAATTGTACCAAATGTCTTTTTAGTTGGATCTATAACAGGAACTCCATCCTTAAATATGACTTGACCATCTGGTGCTCTCATAAATCCAAGACCTCTAATTGATCCATATGGTTGCCCAACTTCTGCTTCTAATGTAGTCCCCCATCCATCATTACCAAGAATCAGTGCCGTTTGACCTTCCCCAACTGATAAAACCTTATTATAATTTTTTGCCCAGTTAAAATCTATGTCAATTTTATAATCCTTCTTATCTAACAGAGTAGCTCCAAATTGTAATTCTACGCCTTTATTATTCATTTTTCCTGCATTTTTCCATGCAGTCGTGTATCCTGATGCCGCAGAAACAGGTGTTTGCATTAACAAATCTTTACTAGTTTTATCATAATATGTTGCATTTATCCTAAATCTATTTTTATACAACCTTAAATCTAATCCTACTTCCCATTCATTCGATCTTTCTGGTTTAAGATTAGGGTTGTTTAATGACGCTGGATCGTAAAATAATGTAGTGCCTAATGGAATCTGATCTCTTATAGCATAGGTCTGATTAGTTCTGTAAGGAACCAATGCACCAAAATTGCCCACACTGGCATAAGAACCTCTTATTTTCAAGAAAGATAGTATATCCTGTTGTTTCTTAATCAACTCAGATGCTACAAAACTTCCACCAACAGAGTAAGATAAGAAACTGTTATTTGCCTTTGGCAATCTGGATGACCAGTCATTTGTCAGGGTATAATTTAGATAAATGAATCTATCCCATGAAATTTCGCCAAAAGTTCTGATTGTATTTAAATCGCTTTGTACAGTTTCAACAGATGCAGTAACTGATTGACCAGACTTAATATTTGCTATTGTATACAATCCAGCTACCTCCAATGCATTTGCTGTCATATCTGCATCTCTTAATCGTTGTTGATTAAGAGTACCACCTGCATTTAAAGCCAGCGACAATCTATCTTTCAAAAAGGATTGGCTATAAGTCAATAATATATCTGTATTAATTTCATACGATCGTCTGTGAAGTTCTCTGTAATATCCATCTTTATTATCTTGTGTACCTTTGGCTTTTTGTTCTGTTATTATTTGTGAGAAAAAGTCAACACCTGAGCGAACCATCACGGAAACATATTTATGAACATTATAATTTAATTGAATGTTACCAATTAATCGATCCCTGTTATATTTATTCAGGTTATTATCGAGAACCCAAAAAGGGTTATTCTGATATCTTGCGTTCCAATTTAATGGCGTTCCAAAACCAGTTGAAGTTTCATCTGTAATTAAGGGCAAATTCCTCCAATCTTTCAATGCATTGAAATCAACATTACGTGCAGACCAGATAGTTTGTTGCAAAACATTATCTGCATCATAACCTGCTGTTGGCAAGTTACCGGACATATCCTTGGAATAGGTTAATGAAAAGCTTGAAATTAAATTATCTAGTAATTTATAAGAAGAATTTAACCCAATCGTATATCTATTATAATCTGTATTAGGAAGCATGCCCTTTTGATTTAAACTACCAAATGACAATCTGTAAGTAGCTTTGTCAGTTGCACCAGAGAGTGCAACGCTGTTATTAGCAGTTATACCAATCCTATATATATCTCTTATATTATTAGGCCTGGAAATCCAAGGCAAAGGTTTGCCACCAACTGTATAAGAATTCCACTGTACAAACTCCAATCCTTTATCTAATGGCGGCCCCCAGCTTTCATCATCTTTGCCTGATTCATTTACATCAAAGAAATTAGCACTATTAAGCTCATTATTTGTCACAATGCCGTCTCCTTGTCCGTATGAATTTTGAAAATCCGGCAGAATGAATGGAGTCTGGAATTCTAATGAAGTGTTAATTTCAACCCCAATTGGTTTTTTGTCCTTATTAAACTTTCCCTTTTTTGTGGTTATTAAAACAACCCCATTCGAAGCTCTTACACCATATAGTGCAGATGCTGCTGATCCTTTTAATATTTGAATATCTTCAATATCATCTGAATTAATTGAATTTATACCATTTGGAACATCATAACCTCCACCCGCAGTAGCTTCTGAAAAACTTCTATTGTCTAACGGAATACCGTCTACAATATATAAAGGTTGATTGCTTCCTGTAATAGTCGAAGCACCTCTTATTATTAATCTTGCAGAAGCTCCTGGGGCACCGGAACTGCTCGTTACCTGAACACCGGAGATTCTACCGCTTAGCTGATTAACGATATTAGCCTCTCTCGATTTGGTGATTTCCTCACCTCCTATTTTTTGTACCGAGTAAGAAAGGGACTTCTCTTCTTTCTTCACACCCAATGCAGTTACCACCAACTCTTCCAATACCTTACCTTCCAATGCCATGGCTGCATCTATCTTTAAGGCAGTAATCGGTTTTTCTAAATTGGTGTATCCAACATAAGAGAACACCAGATTGGTTACATCTTTAGGCAATTCCAATGTGTACTTTCCATCAATGTCCGTAACAGTGCCTATTGTTGTACCTTTTCCTGTAACGTTCACACCTATCAGTGCCTCACCGGTGGCTGCATCCTTTACAGTACCGCTAAGGGAGCGGTTCTGCGCAAATACCTGAGCTGTCAACAACAACCCAAATAACCATAATAATAGCGTTTTTTTCATAAAGACTAACTGGTTTTGTTAATAATTCTTAAAGAAGTTAAATGTATGTTAATCCGCAATATTACTACATTTTTTTAAGAAACAAGAAATTTTTTAAGAATTTTTAATGGAATAATGGTGTTTCTCCGGAAATATACAAACAATCCGGTATTGGTTTCTTTTACGCCTTCAGTGATTCCCTGTTTTCAACCGGTATCCGATACCCGTAAAACCCAACAAAATAAAGGTCTTTCGGGCTATTCCAGATTAATAATCTATTACCTGTTCTTCTATGTATTCCGGCATTTGCCTGAACTCATACTGCTGATTTCTGAGCCTTGGTTCAAATCCGGCAGCACGTATCGCGTCCTGAATGCTTTTAGAGGTAAAGCGATGCGGTGCACCGGCGGCGGAAACGACATTTTCCTCTATCATAATCGAACCAAAATCATTGGCACCGGCCTGCAGGCATAATTGTGCCACATTTTTTCCGACCGTCAGCCAGGATGCCTGAATATTCTTGATATTCGGCAACATCATCCTGCTTATCGCCAGCATCCGGATGTATTCATCCCCCGTCACCTGATTGCGGATATTGCGCATCTTTTTCAGCAAGGTGCCTTCATCCTGATAGGGCCATGGTATAAAAGCCAGAAAACCCTTGGCATCAGCGGGTTTTTCGCTCTGCACCTGCCGTATCCAGACCAGGTGCTCCATTCGCTCATAAATCGTCTCAATATGACCGAACATCATAGTGGCAGAAGTGGTGATATGCAGCTGGTGCGCCGCACGCATCACATTCAGCCATTCCTCACCGCTGCATTTGCCTTTAGCCAGCAACCTCCTTACCCGATCGTTTAGTATCTCCGCACCCGCACCCGGCAATGAATCCAGTCCGGCCTTTTTTAGTTCTTTCAATACTTCCGTATGCGACAAACCTTCCAGCTTGCTGATATGGGCAATCTCGGGAGGCCCGAGCGCGTGTAATTTTATTTCGGGATATAATTTCTTGATTGCTGAGAATGTATCTGCGTAAAATTTCAGGCCCAGGTCCGGATGATGCCCGCCCTGTAAAAGTAACTGATCTCCTCCGTATTGGATGGTCTCGTCGATTTTCTTCTTATAGGTTTCTATATCCGTTATGTAAGCCTCTTCATGTCCGGGTTTTCTGTAAAAGTTACAGAATTTACAATTGGCGACACAGACATTGGTCGTATTCACATTCCGGTCAATCTGCCAGGTAACGATATTGTCCGGTTTCTGGATCTTGCGCAGCTGATGCCCGATGGCCATCAATTCGGCGGTTGGTGCCTGTTCAAACAAGAAAACCCCTTCTTCTATCGTAAGGAATTCAAGACGGAGTGATTTTTGGTATAAATCAGATAAGTTCATTATTTCTCACTTAAAACAAAAGTACGGTTAAAAAGTTATACAGACAATTCTACAGCTTTTAGAGGGAAGTTCCCTTCAAAGATTTTAAATTTAAAAAAACGTACTTTTGCAGGATGATTGATTACAGTAAAGAAGTATTTAAAAACGGGCTGACGCTTATTCATCACCAGGATACGACAACCCCTTTTGTGGTGGTCAATATGCTCTACAAGGTAGGCTCCAAACATGAAGAAGAAACCAGAACGGGTTTTGCGCATCTGTTCGAGCACCTGATGTTCAGCGGCAGCAAAAATTTTTCTGATTTTGACAAACCATTGCAGGCTGCCGGCGGGGAGAACAATGCGTTTACCAACAATGACTATACCAATTATTACGATACCGTTCCGGCCGCAAATGTTGAGATTCCGTTATGCCTGGAGGCAGACCGGATGTTTAACTTAAACATCAATGCTAAAAGCCTGTCCGTTCAGCGCAAGGTGGTGTGTGAAGAGTTCAAGGAAAATTATATCAACCTGCCGTATGGAAATGCCTGGCATCTGCTGCGGGAGATGGTATACGAAACACATCCTTATAAATGGCCCACTATAGGCAAATCACTGAAACACGTAGAAGATGCCACCCTTAAAGATGTCCAATCTTTTTATGACAAGTATTACGCCCCCAATAATGCCATTCTGGTGATAGCAGGAAATATTGAAAAAGAAACCGCTGACCGCCTGGCAAGACAATATTTTGAAGAATTACCGTCTGTAACTCTGGAAGAAAAAGAAATTCAGCGAGCCGGAACAGACTGAAGCAAAAGAAAAAACGGTACAGGAAGATGTCCCGTTAAATATGATCTTCATCGCTTTCAAAATGTGTGACCGCCTACATCCGGATTATTATACCGCAGATGTCATTTCAGATATCCTGTCCAACGGCACTTCTTCCCGGCTGCATGAAGCACTGGTTAAAAAAGAAAAGGCATTTGTAGAAATTGACGCCCATATTTCCGCCAGCAATGATGTGGGTGTATTCACGCTGGAAGGCAAGGTATCTGACGGATATGATGTAGAAAAGGCAACGGAACTTATCTGGGAAGAGCTGGAAAAACTGAAAGCGGATTTTGTGCGAGAGCAGGAGCTGCAAAAATGCAAGAACAAGATGCTGACCTATATGAATTTTTCCGAAGCGAGCCTCCTGAACCGGGCGGTCAGCCTGGCATACTATGAGTTGCTGGGTGATGCCAACCTCATCAATGCAGAAGAAAAACAGTATGAGGCCGTCAGCGCACCGGACATCCAAAAATACGCACGCGCACTATTTGTAAAAGAAAAAAGCAACACCCTCTATTACCTGAAAAGACAATAAATCCATTTAAATGACCTTACCTGCCATACACGAGATTGATAAAATCGTTTTTCCGGAGCCGGAAAAAATCCCCCTGCAAAACAACATTCCCTTATTCGGTTTCAACGGCACCAAGAATGATATCTTACGCATTGATCTGATATTCAATGCCGGCAGGTGGACAGAAACCCTCCCGCTGCAGTCTGCCTTCGTTGCCAGCCTTTTTAAAAGCGGAACTTCGAAGTACACTTCCTTTGAAATCAATGAGATGATTGACTCGCTGGGCAGCACCCTAAAAAGCGCTTCCGGATTCAATTCTTTTACGGTATCCATTTATTGTATGAACCGATATCTGGAGCAGACCTTATCTCATGCCATCCTTTGCCTGAACGAATGTATCTTTCCCGAACAGGAACTGGAACACCAAAAAAGAAAATCGCTGGCGAATCTCTCCTTATCCCTTGAAAAAAACGATTATCTGGCGGACAATGCTTTCAAAAAACAGATTTTCGGAAACAGGCATCCGTATGGATATGAAACGACCAGAGAGAAAATAGAACAACTGACCCGGGAACATTTACTCCACTACTATCAACGGGAATTGTGCCCGGCAAAATGCACCGTGTTCATCGCCGGCAAATATGGCCAAGACGAGTTGAAAGTCCTGGACCGTGTGTTAGGCGGATGGAGTAAAGAATACAGACATGGACAAGCAGATGTAAAGGCTATTCCCGCCATTCCTGCTTTTGAACGTAATGTACTGCACATCAGGAAAGAGAAATCCGTTCAGGCTTCCATCGTGATAGGAAACGTTCTGTTTAATAAACAACATGATGACTATGCCGCCTTTGTCCTGCTCAATACCATCTTTGGCGGTTATTTCGGTTCCAGGCTGATGAGTAATATCCGCGAAGACAAGGGGCTTACCTACGGCATCCATTCAGGGTTGTTTACCCTGAAACATGCCGGTCTTTTTTCCATACAAACGGACACCAATCTTGAAAATGTGGAGGTCTGCCTTCGTGAAATATATTCGGAAATGGAACGTTTACAGAATGAACGTATTCCGGAAGCGGAAATCGCCTTAGCCAGAAATTACCTGTTGGGGAAATTTTTGGGCAGAACAGACGGACCCTTCAATCAGGCGGAAGTCTTTAAAAGCTATAGCATAGAAAATGTTAATATTCACAAATTCTCCGAAATCGTGGAAACATTAAGACAGACGGATGCCGTATCTTTACAGCGACTGGCGCAACAGTATCTCCTGAAGGAGAATATGCTGGAAGTGGCGGTCGGTTGATTTAAGAAATTATGTTATTACGAAATACTGATATCCTTAGCTTTTTAGTACAACACAAGAATGAGTTGCGCAAATACAATATTAAACGTATCGGATTATTTGGATCGTATGCTCGCAACAATGCATCGGAAAACAGTGATATTGATTTTCTAGTGGAGTATCAACAGGGGAAAAAGAGTCTGAGTAATTTTTTAGAGTTAATAGATTTCCTGGAACTGTCTTTCCATAAAGACGTAGAATTGGTAACAAAAGAATCGGTGAGTAAACACATATTCCCTTACATAGAAAAAGAAATACAATATGTACAAATCATCGATTGAAATAATCAGACATATTTATATCGAAGCAAAATATATCGCCGAATCTTCCGAGAATAAATCCTTTGATGATTTGTGCAATGATGAAACGTGGAAGAGAGCCATTATAAGAAGCCTGGAAATTATAGGTGAGGCTTCAAAGAAGATAGACGCTGAGACCAAAGATAAATTCTTTTTCATAAAATGGAGAGAGATGGCAAAAATGCGAGACAAACTGATTCATGATTACTTCGGTGTCGATTACGAAATTGTTTGGGATGTTATATCAAACAGGATTCCTGAACTTTATCATTAATTAAATGAAATATTATCAGAGGAAGATGGAAACAGATAACCCAGCCCGCAGAAGACTTGAATTTAAGCATCTATATTTAACCATCTTATGGGCAGTTTGTATTTTATATACTTCTATCAGCGTTGCTCAAACGGAATACGAAGCTCCGAAATTGGTTTGTGTCCGCAACAATGCCAGCCAGATGGAACTCAACTGGGCTTTGCCGGTGACACCCAATCCCTGTTTTGCAGGATATGAAATCTACACCTCTGTCGGCAGCAAGAACGGCCCTTACACATTAGACACCACACTGACCAATCCATTGCAGACGACGGTACTCTTATCCGTTGTCAGCGGCGGACAAACGGTTCATTTTTTCATGATTAACCGAGGCAGCTGCAACAACCCTGCGCCACCAGCAAGCATTACTTCCGACACCCTCAACAATGAGAAACCGCAGCCATACACCGTTATCATCAATGCCACCGTTATCAATGGCCGGGTACAGCTGAACTGGGTGCCTGCCCCTTCGCCGGAAGTAACGGCCTATCTGGTCTATAATGACAGAGATGGATTTACCACACCGGATACCGTATCTGGAAGATTGAATACCGCTTACACGGACATGGACAACAACCCGGATGCTTCCGCCATCCGATACAAGGTACGTTCCCTGGAGTTTTGCGAAGACCCTGCCGGACTTCAGGGCGCCATTACACCGGACAGTGCTGACCACCGCACCATCCTGATGCAGGTATCCGCTCCCGACCGATGTACCCAAACGGCCAATGTATCCTGGCAACCCTATAAAACAGGCGGCGCACAGGTGGTGAATTATGAAATTCAAAAAAGCATTAACCGCGGTGCATTTACCACAGACGGAACAGTTGCCTCTTCCACCACCAATTTTCTCTTGCAAAATATTCCGTTCCGGGATTCTGTATGTGTCCGCATCAAAGGAAATCTGCCCAATGGCAGCACCGCCTTCTCCAATGAACGATGCTTCAGTGCGGATGTTATACAGAAACCGGTCAATGATTACATCCGCAACATTACGGTAGAGAATGGAAATGTCATCATCGATTACAAACGAGATACCGCAGCCGCACCGCCGAAGACCATCATCTTACAGAGAAGCAATGACGGTATCGTTTTTTCGCCTATCATCAATATTCCGGATGAACCCGATCCTTTCACCTACCTATTCTCCGATGAAGGATTAGATGTCAACAGTCAAACCTTTACCTATAGAGTTAATCTGGTGGACAGCTGTTTCAGCACACACTCTTCTGATACCGCCACCACGTTGCGCATAGGGATAAAGAAGAAGAGCAACAATAAAGCAGATATACTGTGGAGTGGTTTCGAAATCCAGAACATCCACTTTCAGCATTTTGTGCTGGAAAAAATTACAGGCACCGATACGGTAGAGCTGGGCACCTTCAACAGAACGCAAACCTCCTATCTGGAGAACAGCCTGTTCGATTATTCCAGAGATTCCCTGGATGAGGTGTGTTACAGGATAACCGCCTTTTTACCAACAACAATGACAAGGCTCCCCGGGAAACGTTAGTCAGCCGCTCCAACATCATATGTGTGCAACCTGAGCCGAAAGCCTTCATTCCGCAGGCCTTTGTGCCGGATGGCGTGAACAGGACGTTTAAACCGTTCCTGTTGTATGCACAATCCACCGGTTATGATTTTAAGATATACGACCGCTGGTATCAGCTGGTATTTTCCACCAACGATGTCAATGCAAGCTGGGACGGGATTTTCAGGGGCACTCCGGCACAACTGGATTCCTATATCTTTATCCTGAAATACAAGGGAAAGAATGACCTGGATTATACCGAGACGGGTACGGTCATGCTGCTACGGTAACTACACAGGAATTTTCACCTCATAGGTTCGATTCCCTTTATTCAACATCGAGAAATCCCGAATCCACGGATTATAGATGCGCAGCATCTTATAGCTGATATTATTCTGTTTGGCAAAGTCTACCCAGTTTACCGTGCCGGACACTTGCTGTGTGGTCGTTTGCCATTCGGGATATAAATCTTCCTTGTTTAAATAAAATCCAAAATCTTTCTGATGCTGGTGGATGATTTTGAGCGCTACGATACGCTGCACGTATCTGCTGGTTTCGGAATTCAGCAACAGGTGATAATAGGCTGTTTCGCCCTGCAGAGTCTGCTGGCGGATTACTCCCGAAATTCCCATATTATAAGCAGCAGCAGCAGCCGTCCACGAGCCGGTTTTTTCTTTGGAATCTTTCAGATACCTGCACGCCGCCTTTGTAGCCTTTTCAATATGATATCGTTCATCTATTTCGTTATTGATCAGGAGGCCATACTGCGCAGCGGTCACTTTCATAATCTGCCAGAACCCGGCGGCACCGGAAGGGGACACCACATTATCAAATCCGCTTTCCGCCATACAAAGGTATTTAAAGTCATCCGGGATGGTGTCTTCCTTTAACATTTTCTCAATAGTCGGCAACCAGCGGTTGGCGCGTTTAAACATCAGGATGGTGGAAGACTGCCAGTAGGCATTCACCGTCAATTCCCTGTCGAGCCGTTCGCGCACTTCCGGATCGTCGAGCAGGACAGGTTCTCCGGCAAACTCCACGGCAGCCGGAATCTTTACGGCATACGTCGTCTGTACCGGCAGCGCCAGGTTTTCCTGTTTTTCTTTCGTCTTTATAAACGGGAAATACGCATTTAACCCGTCCGTCGTGGCATTGATAAATAATGCCAGGATGGCGAAGGCGAAGAACCCGAGTGCGAAAGAGAGGCTGTTTTTATTCATGGGCTTGCTGTGTGATACTAAAGATGAAGTTATAATTTATTGTTTGTTTGATTTTTACTTTTTTATGCAACCCTTCGTGCCGGCAGACAGGAAAGTAAATAAAAAGCATTTTCGAAAAATAAACTCTTCTGTGGTTGGATGCACAACATTATCATGATACATTTCTTCTTATTCTTTGTCTTTCTTTTTTCTTGATAAAAAAGAAACAAAAAATCAAGCCAAAACGATCGTCCTACGCTACCTGCCTACGCTTTGCTACGCGTTTTGACAGCCCACGCTTCTTTACATCCTACATTGTTCAACATTTTGCTCTTATATTCCACCTTCCCACTTTTATTTTATCTATACAACAAGCAACTTACATTTAACCTTTATCCATCCCGAAACCATTATCCGTCAAAAGATAAACTGTTATTGAAATAACTTTATTCCGTATAACTCACTTCTTCTTATACACCGGTACAGTAGAACAGGGTTCGCCGAACATCAGCGATTTTACAACAGGCTGCAATTTTTTGGTGATCTCCAGATACGCTTCGCCGCTCAGCGTTTTGGTGCCGCATCCTTTGATGACCACCCGTTCGCCGCTGTATTTCTTTTCGTCGATATTTCTCAGGTTCAGTAAGAACAATTTCTGTTCCACTTCTTCTTTGCTGCCGAAAAAAAAGCGGGAGGTGCTGTTGGTGAGATATGTTGCCAGCAGCATCCATGCCCATTGCGGGACGATGGCATCGGTGGAGCAATGCACCGCCACTATTTTGTTTTGGTAAACAGCCCAATCGGTTGCTTTCAGCGATGCCCGGAATTCCAGCTCTTTGAGGATCAGCCCGCGAAACAGAAAGTCCCTGATATCCAGCGCCACGATTTCCTCTTTCGGAAAAAAATCTTCCAGGTCGAGTGTAATCAGCCCGCTTTGCGCCACTTTATTGATGAGTGTTTCCGACATGTTCGTGCAATATACCAAATTCCTGTAAAACAAGAAACGGAACCGAATGGTTCCGTTTAACAACAAGTATATATCAATTATTCAAAATACTCAAACACATAAGATATTGAACCAATATCCATTTTAATAACCTGATTTAAAGAATTCACCTGATATGAAATACTATAGGAATCATTCGACAAAAAATAAACACTTTGAAATCTTTGAATAAGATTTTTATTTGGTGAGTTACTGTATATGTCATTAATGCCCAAAATAAATGAAGGATCCAATGCATCAAAACCATTAAGAAAATGGAATGGTGACATTTGATAAGGAATATATTTACTAAACGGGATAGTAGAATATGTATAATGAACAGTATCAACATGAGAGGTTCCACCACCGCCTACCGAATAGGTAGTGTAACTTGCCAATAAATGCGTACAATTCTGCTCTTCAAAACTATAATCAGAATAACTAATGTCTGCGACGACCGGGTAAATTCCTGATGTATATATGGAATCAATGTAAACTGAATCATAGTCAATATACATGATGTCGTTTTCTGTAGTGCTGATAGTGTCTAATTGTGTAAACCTTCTTATTTTATTACTTTCAATATATGCATATACTGTCTTGGTATAATTGGTCCCTGAAAACATCTCCTTAAGTGAATATTTAACTTCTATTTTATTGTTATTGATATCTTTTAAATCAATGTATAACTCATTAAAGTTTCTTACTCTTTTCAGTTTCAACGATAAAGAATCGTATTCAAATGTATAATTGCCATACAAAGTATCCCTGTATTCTAATACTGATTTCAACTTTCCGTGAAAACGTCCCTTTGTTACAGGATCATTTTTTTGACAAGCATTTAATATAAGATAACTCACCAAATAAATATATAATCTATATCTCATGATTTTTACTTATGACCGTTTAACCATACTAAAATATTGGAGCGAACAGAATCTTTAATAGTAAGTCATATCATTATAACGATTAAATTCACTAGAACCAGGCGGATATGAAATCTGTATTCTTGTAATATTATTCTGGCTAAATGTATAATCATATTTTATTGTATATCTTGAAGGATGTGTTCTGTTTATACTATCAAGCAGATTGTAATTTGGTTTCAATAAATAATAGCCATCTATTCCTAATAAATATCCTATAAAACCCATTACTGTTGCATTGTACTCTCCTATTGACTGAAACTGTACCATGTTTGTATTCTTTAAAGAATTATAAGTAAGAACACATTCCTCCTGATTAAAATTTATATTGCCGCTCATATAGTCTGACCATGTTGATTTAAATTTTGTGCAATTACTGTTGCTGTACAAAAAATCATATAAATTAATATCACTAGCCAGCGCATAAAACGAACCGGCATCTATAATTGAATCAATAGTATTGTTATTAAAGTGAACGGTAGTGACAATATTTTCATCTTCTGTTAATGTATCTACCGAATAAATGCCTATAATCTGTTTCCCATCTAATAAAATTCTATACTTTTCTTTATGACTTCCTTCTTCAAAATTATCATACAATATTGTATTATTATCAATATGACTAATGAAAACGATATTTGTAGTATAATATTCCCCTAAGTACCTATATTGTATTTCTACTTTCTTTAGAAGTCCTGAAATTGTATCATAATAATAATTATATCTACTGACTGTAGAACCAGACGTATCTGCATCATATTGTATTAATGTTTTAATTTTTCCATTCAGATTATATCCGGGATTATTCACACTCTCATTTTCACAAGAGTATATTGAACAAAAAAAAATACCAAATAACCATAATGATAGAATATTATTTTTCATGTATCATTTTGTTTAATGTCCATTTAACCATGTTAATACATCAGGCTGTACATTTGCATTGTACTCAACACCATGTCCAGCACCTGTATATGTCTTTATAATATGTTTATTTATTGTTGTTGCATAACTGGAACTCGGTGGTATTGAGATTGGTAAAAGTGGTGCTGTATTCTGCCCAAATAGATTTTTACCAGTGTTATTATATTTACCTATTAACCCTCCTAAATTCACATTTGATAAAGAATGTAAGTACCCCATTTATCGGACAGTCAAATTTAGAGTATTTGTTTGATTTAATAAATTAATTTTCCATTCATTGGGTGTTTGATTCTGTAAAGATTCGTGAGGTCGTCTGTTATTGTATTCTTCTATCCATTCTGCTGTGAGTATTCTTACTTCGTTCAGTTCAAAAAACAGGTAGGCATCCAATACTGCTTCCCTGTATAATCGGTTAAATCGTTCTATATAGCCATTCTGCATTGGTCTTCCTGGCTGTATGAACTGAAGTTTTATTTCATTGTCTGTACACCATAGTTCAAAGTCTTTGGAGGTAAATTCCGGACCGTTGTCTGTTCTTATCATGCGTGGCTTTCCTCTGTACCCAATAATCTGTTGCAATGTCCTGATGACTCTTTTAGCAGAAAGGGAGGTGTCTATCTCTATAGCCAGTACTTCTCTCGATCCATCATCCATCACATTAAATGTCCTGAACTTTCGGTTCCCCACCATACTGTCACTCATGAAATCCATGCTCCAGCTCTGATTGATATGACTCTGCTGTACCAATGGTTGTTTTACTCTCGCCGGCAACCTCCTTTTGCCTTTTCGTTTTCTGTTTAATTTTAATAGCTTATAAACCCGATATACCCGTTTGTGATTCCAGCTTTTGCCCGCTCTGCGCAGATACGCAAATAACTTCCTGAATCCATAGGATGGATGCTTAAAGGCTAAATCCTGCAGCTCTGTAATCACGTCTGTGTCATCCTTCTTACTCCGGTAATAATACTGAGAACGAGGTAATGAGGTCATTTTACAGGCCCTGCTCACCGGAACTTCATAATCCTTTACTATGGATGCTGTCAGTTCCCTTTGTTTGCAGAGCCCCAGCCTTTTTTTGAGATAACATCCTTTAGTATGGAGTGATCCAGGCTTAATTCTGCGTACATCTTCTTCAGACGGGAATTTTCCTCTTCCAAATCTTTGAGTCTCCTTACATCAGAGGTTTCCATACCTCCGTATTTGCTCTTCCAGTTGTAAAAGGTAGCATCCGAGATGCCATGCTCCCGACAGATCTCTTTGGTGGTTCTGCCACCTTCCTGTTGTTTTAAAATGGAAACTATCTGCGTTTCCGTAAAGCGTGTCTTTTTCATAGTAAACAATTTAAATTTAAGAATTTTACTCCATTTTTAAACTGTCTGAGTTTTAGGGACACTTACATGTTTTTCAAACATTATTTTTAAACAAGAAACGGAACCGAATGGTTCCGTTTTAACTTTCTGATTGTGAATTTTGCTAATAGTAAGTCAAATTATATTTTATAGAAGTTCCAACGCCATTTGGGTTGGACACATTCATCTCTGTTACCTGATTTAAAGCATTCATTACATAACTGAATTTAGTTATATAACCATAATTAGCAGATTGTACAGTTTGAATTAAGTTTTTATTTTTTTTAAAGATCGTGTAGCCATTTAATTCCAATAAATTTACAGCCGTAATATCTTCAAATATATTTCCGCTTAAAACATATGGTATCGATCGTAAAGGATTTTGGAGTGGTAAATATGTATTATATGTTTGTGTCGAAAAAGTATAATCAACTGTATCTTCATAATAATTATACCCTCCTGAAAAATCACTAATATACCATGAAACTGTATTTTTTAAATAGTTATAGCCATCCGTAGCAAATCCATAGTTTTGAACATTAGAAACAAATACATCACCATATTCTGTTGTAGTATCAACGTTGTTTGAATAATAATGTGCAGAAATGTAAGGTGTTCGTATTGCAGTAATTGTATCCAATAAAATTATTGATTCAATATTTTTAGTAACAGACACTTTTACTATAATTTGATGTGAGGTAATATTATTTCTAATAACAATTTCATTATCAATTATGGCCCCTATTTTAATCTCAAAATGTAAACTGTCATTTTTAGTCTTAATTAGATTTCCGTTAGTACTATCATATTCCAAATACAATATAGCTCCATTATTAGCTGAGTCTCTAAACTCTATAGATTTTATTTTTCCGGAAAATATGTTTACGGGAATATCATTTTTAGTACAACTTGTAATTATTAAAATAATTAAGGAAATACGACTAATTAAAACGGAAAGTGATTTCATATTTATTATTTATGACCGTTTAACCATGTAATAACATTGCCTCTTACCGTGACTAAATCTGAAGCTGTTAAGTTTGCCCAGCCATGATCTGCACCTGGAAATAATTTTATTAAATGTTTAGAAGGATTAGTACTATAGTTATAAGATACAGACGCATTTGTTGTTGTTAGTGTTGCTATTAGACCACCGACTGACGTAAATTTCGTATCCATACCAGTTGTTGATTGACTATATGGAACCAAATGGTCACTATTTGCATTTCCATGCATTATAAAAGTCGGAATTATTCTACTTGAATTTAATGCATTACTTGGGCTATATGTTGCTAATGTGCTATTGGTATTGGGTGTAGCAATTACCTGGGCTGTTGAACTTTGTACTGCATTGTAAGTATCAATTATCCTCCAGTTAGATAATGGTGTATTTCCAGAAGCACCATCATACCAATAACAAACAGAATAATTTGGTATGCATGTTAAAGTAAAGGAATTTATAACTTTATAAATATCACTAAAATCAACTGGAAAATAAAAAGGGGAAAATGGTAATGCATTTGAACATGATGCGTTCGCTGGTGGCACTTGAACATAATAATAAATTGCACCACAATTATAAATACCACTGGTTTTACTTTGTAAATAAGTACCATATTGTTGTAAATTGGTTGGCGCATACATGCTAATTGCTGATTTTACATAACTTACATTTGACTTTGTATATGCCCACATTAAAGCTAAATGACCACCTGCACTTTCTCCTAATATTTGAATACTATTTGCATTAATATCCAAGCAAGTAGGGAAATTATTTTTAATATGCAAGATTGCAGCATCAATATCATTAATTTGCTCCTGCCAAGTTGTTGTGTTTGGAGTTATTTCTGAATTATTGTTCCCATATTTTACCAACCGATATAATACTGAAACAACGACATACCCATTATCTAATAAGTTTTTTACTAAATTATCAGGTTTGTTCAATGTGAATCCAAATGTACAACCTTGAATATTATCTTGATTTGGTCCAAGCACCCACCCGCCACCATGAACAAGTACAACAATTGGTGAGTTTGCATTTTTATTTGTAGGATAGTAAGTATAATACATTTGCCGAGGGTCAGATCCATAGTGTCCGTAACAGGAAATAACATTATTGAAAGTATCTTTGGGTGGATATACATCACATGCCCAACCTGGTTGCAATGGAAATGTAATCCCATTACATGGTGTAGGGGTATAACAATCACCGGAACCGCCACCACCGCCAGCTTGTGGTGTAATTGACATTGTAGAGAAGTCTGGCAAGACACCGCCTATGTTTTTAAAATTAGATATATCCCTTGTCGGGGAAAGCAGATTGGCGTAATAATATAGCGAATCCAATTCATTACCACCACTGCCCTTCCTTGCGCTTATAGATTTACTACCGGAAGATTCTGACAGGACATTGTCTTCCAGTTTATTACAAGAACATACCGCCATGAAACCCAACAATATAATAGCAAATACTGTATGATTTTTGATTTTTGATTTTTTCATAAAAATATTATTAATTATATGTAAACATAATAATAATAATCGTATTTGTCAATACTAAAATTTAGGTAGTGTTTTTCAAACATTATTTTTAAACAAAAAACGGAACCTTTGGTTCCGTTTTAAGAAAACAATCATAAATTCAGTAATATGTTAAACCCGCTATACTGCTAATATTTGCAGAACCTGATAATCTAGTACTTATTTCAGATACTCTTCCGTCTGAACTTAAAGTATAATCGTAATCGAATCTTATAGAAGCTAAATAATTGTAGTAAATTTTAGACTTTATAAGATTATAATTTACTTTTCCAAAATTAGATCCTGCAAGTGAAGTAAAATAAAAATAATCGAAGTAAAAATTTGATCCAAAATCTAAAAATTGGTTCTGAAAAGGAACTTGTAAATTATTTTTAATATTTGTGTACGTAAACTCTATTGAACCTGTGTCATGGCTTGGATTACAAGGATCTATTAATTTATTATCATACGAAAATAAAACTTCTTTACAATTATTATTCTCGAATGTAAGATTATAACATTTAACATTAGTTATTGCATTATAAAACATAGGACTACAGGAGTTGCCTGAATAGAATTCTAAAAAATCTTCTAAAACAACTGTATCTAAAGATAAGTTGGTATAATTGGCATATATTGGAATTCTTTGTGCATTATTTTCCTCTTTAAATGTGTTATAAGTTAAAACAGAATTATTACTATTTGTGTGAACATATTTACTTACAGTATCATTCATTTTAATAAAAGTTAGTTTAAATAAATGATTATCTAACCTGTCGAACAAACAAAATAATGTATCATTGCGATAGATTGAATGTATTTCAGCCGTTAAAGAGTCGTAATAGAAATTGTATCTTGAATAAATGTTATTTAAGCTGTCTTTGAACACCAATTGTTTTATCTTCCCATCCAATATATTTTCAGTTACAGCATTTTCTTTTTTACAACTACCCATAAGGAGTATTATAGTTGCAAGCAGTATAATTAGTCTTGTTACGTATCTCATCGCTGTTATTTATGTCCGTAAAACCATTTTACGATATCTTTCCGTACTTGCAATAAATCTCCTCCATCCATAGTATGGTTGGCATTATCATACATTTTCATATAATGTTTGTATGCCGTTGGATAGGTTGTTGGCAATGTGCTGGAGGTGTTTGGTAAACTGTCAATACCACCTAGGTTGTTTAACTTATTTTTCATTCCATCTGCACATTTATTATAAGGTACTAACCAATCCACTTTGCCGTGCATAATGAATGTAGGTATATTTCTAGTAGCATTTGCAGCATCTTTAGGGCTAATAGCAGATAATAAACTGCTGGAATATGGAATAGGTACAGGCTGTTTTACGCCACTCTCTAACATTTTATATAAATCGAGTATTCTATAATTTGTTGTGGGTGTTATAGTAATAGCATAATAATATGGGTAGATAAAGGGCAGTGGGTTATATGTCGTTTGTGTTGATATTGTACAATCAAATGGAAGCACCGATGCCGATATTTTTGAATAATCATCTATATCAAAGAAAAAATGAAATGGCAAATCAGACGGTGGTGGTGGATTCCAATATGGATTACCTAGTCTGTAATTCCCACCGCAACTAAAAGATGGCGAGGTTGGCCTTTCATCTTTTAAAAACCTACCAAACTGCTGTAGGTTGGTAGGTGCGTACATAGAAATTACCGACTTGATATATGTTGTTGTCGAATGCGTACCGGTATATGCCCACATCAATGCCAAATGCCCACCCGCACTTTCACCTAAAACCTGAATACTATTCGCTCTTAACGCCAAACACGTTATGAAATTACTTTTTATATGCCATATTGCAGCATCAATATCATTAATCTGATCTTGAATAGATACATCATTTCCAACAGCCTGTGTATCATATTTTGCCAAACGGTAAAGTACCGAAACTACAACAAATCCACTATCGAGTAAATTCTTTACAAGGTTTTGAGTATCATTTACAGGGGCAAACTTTGTTGCCCAACCATTCACGACACCGGGATCAGGCCCCTGAAACCATGCACCTCCATGAATTAATACAGTAACGGGTGAATTTGGGTTTTTATTTGACGGGTAATATACATAATATATATTTCTTTCGTCTGCTCCATATTGAGCCATTGCATTTATTTTATTTCCATAAGGGTCAAGTATATATGGAATTGGTGTACACCCCGGGCCACAGTATGTTCCAAAAATTGATATTCCGTTACAGGTTCCTCCACCGCCACCAGGATACGTCATAGCTTGTATGCCTGTTTCGGTATGAGGTAATTCAATACCGGCGTCTCTCATTTTCACAATATCTCTTGTCGGGGAAAATAAATTTGCATAATAGTTCATTAAGTCAGTTTCATCTCCACCGTTGGCTTTTCTTGCACTAATTGCTTTATTGTTTGGAGATTCTAAAAGGACTCTGTCTTCCAGTTTATTACAAGAACTTACCGCCATGAAACCCAACAATATAATAGCTAATACTGTATGATTTTTGATTTTTGATTTTTTCATAAAAATCTTATTAATTATATGTAAACATAATAATAATAATCGTATTTGTCAATACTAAAATTTAGGTAGTGTTTTTCAAACATTATTCTTACAAAAAGAAACGGAACCTTGCGGTTCCGTTTTTATATTATTTATGGAGATTCCCGTTGGGAATGGCGTTTGATTAATAAAACTTGTATCTCGTATCCGTTACATCGGCTTTCTTCAGGATGGACTCAAAGATGGTCTGGAAATTCAGCCGGCTGATGAACATGCTTTGCATCTGCTTTTTATACATGCTGATGTCGCCGGACATTTCCGCCGGCTGCGCATCCACCTGTTTAGGCTGAACGATGAAGGCAAACCTGTCGCCGGCCACCGCTTTGGAGGTTTTGCCCACCGGCACACCCAACGCTGTACCCACCAGTTTCGGTTCATCACCCAGGCCCTGTATATATCCCGATGATAAACGAACCTGAATCGTATCTGAAACCACCGCATCTTTCACTTTAGCCGCAATAGTGTTTAAGTCCGTTGTTCCGGCTGCCGCACTGTTCAGCTGCGCCACCAGGTCCTTGCCTTTTTTCTCATTGCGCAGTATCAGTGAAATTTCTTCCCTTACCTCCTCCGCTTTCGGCAATCCTTTTGAAACGATCTTGTTCAGCTTCGCAATGACATATTTGTTATCGGCGTCAAAGAAATCGATCACATTCGGTTTTTCCTGCTGGAAAGCCCATTGTACCAGCTTGCGGGCGGAGCCTACCTGCGGCACTTCCACCATATTTTGGGTCAGCGTACTATTTTTGAAATAGGCTTGTGTCTTAGCGGCTTTGTCAAACTGCTCGGGTGTCTGGTTCTTTTGCTGGAACGAAACGGCATTGTCATATGCTATCTTTTCCGTTTCATTGCTGGGTACCAATTCTACCGCGAAATCAGCAAATTTGGTAAGCACTTTCGGGGCTTTGGCATCTATCAGCAGGATGATATGCAAACCGTACGGTGTTTCCACCTTTGCTATCTGTCCGGGTGCCATGCCGCCATAAAACACTTTATCGTTGAATTCTTTCACCATCTGTCCGCGGGTGAAATAGCCCAGGTCACCGCCTTTGCTTCTGGAACCTTCATCTTTGGAATTTTCTACCGCTACCTGCCCGAAATTTTTCGCACCGGACTGAATCACCCGGATTAAGCTGTCTGCAATCGAATTCGCAGATTTTTTCTCGTCATCGCTGCCATTGCCCATCGGCAATAAGATGTGTGCGGCGCGAACCGTATCCGGCGCCACTCTGCGGTCGAGGATTTTCGTGAACATATAGAATGACCCTTCCGGCTGAATTTCTGTAAGCGTGCCTACCGGCAAGGAGAACAAGGTTTCTGCATCGCGTTTGGTTTGCAGCACTTCCTCTTTGGAATAATAATTCACATTTGGTCCCTGCTGAGAATTTCTTGCTATGAAAGCAGAATCTTTCGGCATAGCTGCCAGGTAGCCATCCCGCAATTCCTTGATCTTGGCGAATGTCTGCGCCGTATCATCTGCTGACGGTAAGATATCGAACGTCACCACATCTACCACACGGGCAGCCTCCTGTTCGTATTTCGCCTTATTTTCTTTCAGGTATGCGGTAATTTCATCGTCGGTGACCTTGTACTTATCATCCGGAAGGGAGGCATACGGTACGCTCACAATAGATACCTTTGCGGTACGCCCGGAACCAATCACTTCTTTTGCCATAAACGAAGGCATGTAGTAAGACTGTGCGATGAGCGATGCATATTTTTGTTTGACCTGGTCGTCCTGAATCAGCTGTTCGATATGCCCGAGCAGCTCTCTGTAGTTGGATTTATTTTGTTTGTCAGTCTGATCGATATTGGTAATGAACTCCCTCACCTTACCCTGATCGAGCTGACCGGTTTCCTGATTGATGATATCCGGTTTCACCTCTCTCACTTTCATCAGGAAGCGCTGAGCCAAAGGATGCGGCTGAGGCCCCCACATCAAATCTGCTATTTCTCCCTGCGATAAACTCAGCCCAAGAGATGAGTAGGATTTTCCCAATAACTGATTAGCGGCCATTGTATTCCAGACTTCGTCCTGTATCTGGGAACGGAGCTGATCGTTTAGCTGTACACCCGGGTTAATTAACTTTAACCCTTCCTCGTAATTGGTAATCGCCTTTCCATAATCATTCACCTGTATACTCTCTCCGTTAACTTTACCTACGGATGTTTTTTTACCGCCACCTCCGAACAGAGAGTTTCTTTCCAATGCCGCTTCGATAATAAAAATGAATAACGCTACTGCTATAAATCCAACTAAAATCCACGAGCGCTGTCTTATTTTTCCAATAATTGCCATAAACTATCTTGATTTTTAAAGAGTGCAAAGATAAGATTTAATTTGAAAATGTACTAATCCGGCGGGTTGAAAATGAGACGGGATGCCGATTTTGTTTATTTCTAAACTATTGATTACCATTGTTTTCAATGATAATCAGCTTTACGGTTTCTATTTTAGTATCCGAAACGTCCATGATTTTGAACTGGTATTTGCCAATTTCTATCACCTCGTTATTCTCCGGTATGGTTTCATGGTGATTTAAGATGAATCCGGAAAGCGTGTCATAATCCCCTTCCGGTATGTCCAGATCATACTCTTCGTTGATGCGGTCAATTTCCAGTCTGCCGGAGAGGATAAACTCATTCTTAGACAACTGATTCCCGACCAACTCATCCTTGTCGTATTCATCTTCTATCTCTCCGAAAATCTCTTCCAGGATATCTTCCAGTGTGATCACTCCTGCCGTTCCGCCGTATTCATTGACCACCCAGGCAATGCTTTTATTTTCCTTGATAAATTCATTCAATAACTTCTGGATATGCATCGTTTCCGGTACCACTTTTATCGGCATCAGCATATCAGCAATCGTCTTGGGTTTCTTATGCAGGTCAAAATGATGGATATATCCTTCAATCTTGTCTACAGAATCCCTGAAGACCAAAATACGGGAATGATAGGTTTTAATTATCAATTGTTTAAGTTCATCTACCGAATCCGTAATATCAATGGCTGTTATCTCCCTGCGGGGCACCATGCAGTCACGCACTCTCAGTTTCTTTAAATAGAGTGCATTTTCAAAGAGTTCCGTGTCAACCTCCTCGTCTTCTTCTCCTTCTGTCTGACTGTGGTCTTTGATAAATTTCTCTAAATCCACCGATGAGAATTCAATATCGTGCCCGGAAACCTTTACCCCTGCAAGTTTAAACAGCAAAGACGAGATTCCGGTAATCAGCAATACACCCGGTGTCAGTACCCAATGTATAATTCTGAACGGAACGGCCATAACAGGCAGAATGATATCTGCAAACACCTTGAACAGTACTTTCGGAATAAATTCTCCCAAAATCAGCACGACAGAAGTAGTAATAACCGTTTGTATAACCAATATAAGAAAGGAAGATGTGATATAATCTTCCAGGAACGGTTCCAGTATGGAAGCCGTAAGGATACCAAAGGAAATCAGCGCAATGTTGTTCCCCAGAAGTGTGGTGATAATAAATTTAGAAGGATTCTTTGTGTAGTCATTCAGAATTTTGCCGGAAAGCGTACCCCGCTGATAACTCAGCTCTATCTTTAATTTATTGGCAGAAAGGAAGGCGATTTCAATTCCTGAAAAAATGGCGGAAAAAACGAGCGTAAGCAGAATCAAGAAAATGGTGATGCCCATAATAAAACAAAGGTAATAAGAAATGCCAAAGCTTTTAATTATTTTCTTGTGTAATCAGCATGATATACCCCCCGGCTTAATAAAAGACTTCACTGGTTTTTCTTCTTCCCATAGTAAGAAATATAGAAGGCAGAGACCATTAAAATGGCATACAGCATCCAGTCTTTACCCTGAAAGAGTCCGTAACGGATCGTTCTGACAACAATGATTATCAGCGTAACAAGGGCCAGCAACAGCCAACGCTTCACATCCTTATTCCTGAAATCCTTTAGCATCGTCTACTGCAACTATTCCGGTTACCCGGCGGATGGTGTAATTAGAGAAATCTTCATTGGCATCAAAGCCGACGCCGTATATGACATTATCGGGTGTTCGTATCTTAATGTACTTGTCGGTAAATATCTTTTTATCCCGCATATTCCAGGTAAGCGCCTGTGTCTCCAGAATTTCATTCCGGGCATTCTCCATGTACACATTGCCGGATATTATCACCACCTGCTCGGCGTCATTATTTTCCGCATAGTCTGCTTTCAGCACAGAAATCAATTTCAGCTGTTCATAAAATTTCACCAGCAACCCGTCTGTAAATTCCAGCTTACTCTGTGTTTTTATAAACCGCTTTACCGTTTTCCCCGTTACCACCGCGCGCGTATATGCTCCTTCCTTATAGGAAAACCGGACACTGTCGGCCACCTCTACATCAGCATCCTGTACATTAAACAGGGCTTTTACCTTCGACAAATCATTCTCCTGACACGAAGTGAAACTCCAGCCTGCGACGAGGAAGCAGCAGAGATAAAATCGATGTGAACTTTTTTTTCATTACCTGCGATGGATGAGCATCTGTACAATTATTTATTTTCTGTAAATCCAGTCTGCGGGGTTGAGTTTGGCTGCCCCTTTCCATACTTCCAGGTGCACTTCTGTGATGTTATCTTCATCGGTGTATGCCTTACCAATGACCTGCTTGGTGGCAATCTTTTGCCCTTTCGCTACATTGACCGATTCCAGCCTGGAATACACGGTGAAATACTCGCCGTGGCTGATGATAACGGCGTTCTTAAACGTTGGGTTATTCAATGTACCCACCACTTTACCTTCAAAAAGACAGCGGACACTTATATTGGCATCTGTCCGGATATCAATACCATTGTTTTCAAAGGATACATTATTCAGTTCAGGATGGTTATATCTGCCGAACCCTTTGCTGATAAACCCTTTCTCCACCGGCCAGGGCAGCTTTCCCTTATTGCCGTAAAAATTAGAAGTGAGCTGCGTATATTCCGGAGTCGATGTAACCACTACCGGCGTTTCTTTCTTGGTGGCAGCTTCCTCCATTTCTTTGGTAACCGGCTTGCCTTCCGATTTTGCTTTCTTAATAGCCTCTTCCGCCGCTTTCTTTTTGGCAGCTTCCGCCGCTGCCAGTTTAGACGATGCTTCTTTCTGCCGTTTTTCTTCGGCTAATCTCGCCGCTTCAATTTCTTTTTTGATGATGGCTTCAATCTGTGCATCCAGTTTTGCCGTTTCTGATTGTTTTTTGGCAATATTCTTCTGCAATTCCTTTTCTTTCTTTTTCAGTGTCTGTACGACCGTATTTTTCTGTGTGACGGATTTATTCAGTTGTTGTTTTTCCTGAACCTGGTCTGTCAGCAATTCTTCCTTCACCTTCTTTTTCTGGTCAATGACGGCAATCTGACCGCTTATTTCTGATTTCTTATCTATGATCTGCGTAGCCTGCTGATTCCTGAAAGTGGCATACCGGCGCAGATAATTCACGCGCCGTAAAGCTTCCGAAAAGGAATTGGCATTTACGACAAACAGCAATTTATCGGCAAAGCGCTGGTTCTTATAAATCCGTACAATGGCTTCACCATATTCTTTCTTCAGTTTTTGCAGCTGCTGTTCCTTATGTTTCAGGGAGTCCACATTCTGGTTGATTTTTACGGTATATCCGTCGATCTCACGCTGCACTTCCCTGATAAGTTTTTGTCTTAATTCAATCTGTTTGGACAGTGCTGTCAGATCCGCCAGCGTAGCATCTTTGGATGCTTTCGTTTTGGTCAGCAACTGCTGGGTGAACTGTATCTCTTCGAGCAGCTTCTTCTTTTTCGCCTCCAATGTCGCCTTGCTCGTCTGCGCCAGCGCCCCTGAAGTGATCGCAACAAGCACCAATAACAGAACGATTCTATTCTTAAACTCCAATAAAGAAGCAGGTATGTCCGGTTTATTTTTCAATGGTGTAATTGGGGTAGATGGTAAAAGGGAATTCTAAATTTTGGCGGACTTCGATACTCTGGAATTTTGCCACCATTTCAAAGGTTTCCATTCCGCTTCTCATGACCAGCGTCCTGTCCATGGAAAAAGGCTTGCCCGCTTGTTCCTGATAGTTGTCATAGGCAGATTCTATGGTTCGGGAAAACAATTTATCCGATACAAAGAAAGACAACAGCTGATTGGTTTTCTTATCAAAAACAACAGAAGTCAGGAAGCGTTGCCCATCCGCGGAGATGGTCGTATTGGTGGCATTATTGGCGTATTTCGCTTTTGTAGTATCTGTAAAGACCAGCTGACCGAGCAATATATTTTCAATATCGGCAAATGACAAATCAACATACGCCTTCTCCTTCAAGTAAGAGAGTGGTTTCAGAATATACCTGCTGTTTATCTTATCCATGATCTTTATACTGTCCTTCGTAATCAAAACGCGTGCTCCTTCAATCCCAATAATAGACATCGAGAGCCATATTTTCTCGCCTTTTTTCCAACGAATGTTAGTTGTGAAACTTTGGTTCAGTGTGGGTGAAGACACTTTCGTCTTCATTCTGGCCGATAGTTCCTGAAATGGAAGCTCGTTTGATTTTAATTCCTTGAGCAGGGCCATCACATTCGCATCGATGGGCGTAACGGCCGGTTTCTGGGTGGCAGGAGGAAGCGGCTTTAAGGGCGTGGTCGCGGTTCTTTTCGTTTGACTGCATCCCGTAATGACCAGTATCATCACAACAACCTTGATGAGGGGACGGGGCGAGTAGGAGGGAATAGTATTTTTGTTCATTTCGTCTATAAATAAATCCGGGAATGGGTTAAACCGTGCAGCGAAACCGGTTGCGGCTATATTCCTGCCTTTATCTTGCTTTCCAGGGCCTCTTTATCGCCACCCTTTTCAATGGCTCTTTTCCATTGTTCGATCGCTTTCTCTGTTTGGCCGGATTTAAAAAGAATATCGCCGTAATGCGTCAGGAGTTCTGCCCGTTCTTTAGAATCCGGCAGTACCATGGCCTGTTCTATCCAGTCAAGAGCTTCACTGTAGTTTTTCATTTTGTACATAATCCACGCGTATGTATCTATGAATGCGGAATTATTATCTACCAGAAGATTGGACTTCTTGCTCATGCGTTCCGCTTTCTCCAGCTTTATATTTCTTTCGGAAAGGTAATAGGCATAGTTATTCAATACGGTGGCATTATTGGGGTCAATTTCCAGCGCTGCTTCATACGAGCTGTCCGTGCGGTCGTAATCCCTGAGTTCAAAAGATATGTCGCCGAGCAAAATCAGCATCTGCAAAGAAAGCTGTGGCGTCACAGCAGCATTTGGACTTTTCTGCTGCATAGCAAAGGCAGTCAACAAAACCGATGCCGCTTCTTTATGGTATTTCTTTTGCTGGTTAGCAATCGCATTATAAAAATAGCCGAATGGATCGTCCGGATTCTTTTCGATTCCTATTTTGGAATACACAATCAGATTATCATAATCCTCCAGTTCTGCATTCAGGATATACAATTGAATCCATACGGTTGACGGTACATCGCTCATGTTGACGGCTTTGATGTATTCGCCCTGTGCTTCTTTTTTACTGCCCACATTATACAACACGTCTGCACGGGCAGTAATCGCTTTTACATCGTTCGGATGCAACGCAACCAGCATGTCTGCCATTTTCATGACTTCCGTTTTCAAAGAGGAGTCTCTTGCCAGCTTTTCGATATACGGGATAATGGTCAGAATCTTAGCGTCGATATTGATATTCTTGTTATTGAATATCTTCTGCACCCACTCATCATGCAATGCAATATTTCCATTTTTCCGGTACATCTCCGCCAGTGCCATCATCGCATATGCATTATTCGTGTCTGTTACAAGCATTCCTTTATATACCCCTATCGCCTTATCATACATCTTATACGACTCGTAGATTTCTCCAATCAGGCCGACATATCGGGTATCATCCGGATACAGTTTTATCAGTTTCTCCACATCTTTAATACACTCATCCACTTTCCCCATTTTTAAAAGAAGCGGTTGTTTCTGGAAAACGAGTTCTTCCGAAACGCCTGTCTTTTGTTCCAGCTGATTATATACATCTACCGCTTCTTTCAGCTTGCCGGCCTTGGATAGCATATACGCCCAGTCATAGTAATAGTCGTAATCTTTGGGATTCAATTTTACGATTAGGTCATAGACCTTAGACGCCCCCTCAAAGTCATTTTTTTCTGCTTTTGCTTCCGCGAGGTATTGGTAATAATATTCGTTGTTTGGGTCATACCTGATGGCATTTTGCGCATACTCAATGACCTTATCCATATTGCCAGTTTCAAATGCAATCTTAGCGAGCAGATAATAGGCTGCATGGTTTTTGCTGTCGCGTCTTAACACCTCGTTGAATTTGGCAGCAGCATCCTGTGTGTTGCCCAAAAGATATGCCTGCATCCCTTCGATGAAGACAGATTGTTCCTCCACATCCTTTTTAGTTATCGGGGCCGAAGATACCTGAACGGAATTGCCTTCTTTCTTTTTCTTTCCTGCCAATGCCACCGCTCCATATCCTATCAGGAGATAACTTAAAAATAAAACTGAAATGAAATATTGTCTTCTGTTCACGTTAGAATATTGGTTTTACCTGCTTATTAAATCAATCTGTCTGCCGACTTCTTCTAATCTAACATTTCCGGCAAAAAAACAGGCTGAAACAAAGGTGAAATTAACATTATTTAAGCTGGAAAACTGTTTACTTGACACCGGTATGACCGAAGCCGCCTTCACCGCGTTCGGTTTCATTCAATTCATCCACTTCCTTCAGCTGCACTTTCTCATATTTGGAGATGATCATCTGTGCTATTCGTTCACCGGTATTGATGACGGTGGTTTCATTAGACAGATTAATCATGATGACCTTTATCTCGCCCCTGTAATCCGAATCTATGGTTCCCGGTGAATTCAATACCGTAACGCCTTTCTTCAGCGCGAGCCCGCTTCGCGGGCGCACCTGCGCCTCATAGCCATCCGGCAGTTCGATATACAGTCCTGTTGGAATCAATGCACGCTGCAAAGGTTTCAGCATAACCGGTTCCTGCAACTGTGCACGCAGGTCCAGTCCGGCAGATCCTGTCGTTTCATATACCGGTAGCGGATTATCGGATGTGTTTACAATTTTTAACTTCATTTCTTACTCATTGAATGGTTTCCTGTTGTACAATCAGTCATTACACGTTCCCCTGCACAACCTACAAATATAAGGAGATTTTCAGTAAGATATCATCTTTTCTTTTCCAAATGCCAGGCCGAAAAAACATAAAAACTCAGCATTACGGCGGCTGCCGTCGTGTTCAGCCACAGCGGGAATTGCAACGGCAATATGAGATATTGCAGAAACAGGAAAAGAACGACGGCAAACAGCAGATAAAATAAAATCCTTTTGTAATCATACGGAATGGGATAATATTTTTGCTCGGTAATGTAACCGATAAGCACCATAGAAACATAGCAGACCAGCGTGGCCCAGGCAGCACCCCAGTAGCCGATCTTCGGCACTAAAATAACATTCATAACAATCGTGATGAGTGCGCCGACAAAAGCGATAACCGCACCTACGTATGTCTTATCCGTGATCTTATACCACGTGGAAATATTGAAATAAATGCCCAGACAAATATTCGCCATCACTAAAATCGGAACGATGCCCACTCCGACAAAATAGGCTTCCGACTTAGGCGAATACAGGATAAACAAAGACTGTATCAGCGGCATGAACAAGGTGATGAGCAGGAAAAGGACACAGACACAGATGGTATAATATTTCATGGTAGCCGCAAGCACGCTCTTGCTGTCCGATTTTTCCGCATGCCTGAAAAATATAGGTTCCGCCGCAAATCTGTATGCCTGCAGAAACATGGTGACCAGCATGGCAAATTTATAGTTGAAGCCGTAAATGCCGAGTTGTTCTTTGTTCGTCAGGTCATCATACGGCAACAGGCGGGTCATAATGATTCTGTCGAGCACTTCGTTAATCATACCGGCAAACCCCACCAGCATAATCGGCATGGCATAGTGCAGCATTTTTTTATACAATTCCTTATCGAGTCTTCCTCTCAGCTGGCGGAACTGTCCGAGCAATAATAAGAATGTACAAACGCTCGCTATGATATTCGCGATAAAAATGTATGATACCCTGGTAACAGAAAGTTCATATCCCATCTCAGGAAGCACCATAAAGAACAGGACATTGAAGAGAATAAACAGTAGAATATTCAACACCTTTAATCCGGCAAACAGGATGGGCCTGCCTTGCCCGCGAAGACCTGCAAAAGGAACGGCCGCCAGCGCATCAAATGCCATCATCCATATAAAAAACTGCACATACAGAACAGGCTCTTTCACATAGTCGGCTATCGGCTGGCGGAAGAGGTATCCGATGATGACAAATGCCACGACTACCGTAAAAATGGAAAAGAAGGCAGTAGTAAACGCATCTTCTTTATTCTGTTCTTTATTGACAAAGCGGAAAAAGGCGGTTTCCATGCCATGTGTCAGCACCACCAATACAAACCCGGCATACGCATAAAAGTTGGTGTAGGTACCAAACTCCGCCTGCGAGATATATTTGATGATCAGGAAACCAAACAGAAAGTTGATCAGCCGCGCCAGAATGCTGCTGACGCCATAGGCCGCGGTATCACCTGCTAGTTTTTTTACGATGCTCAAATTACAATGTTTCTGTCCAGCGAAGTTACAATTTTTAATTTTAACGGTATTCTGTGATTGGTTTCTACCTTCTCAGCAGAGTCTCCAGAAAGGGACTCTGCGTAAATTAAACAAAGTATATAACAATAACGCAGAGTCCTCTGCGAGAGACTCTCCTGGGAAATTGAAACAGTTTTCAAATTTATAATTCAGCATTAATTTTTTCAGCATCTAGTAATAGGTCATCCTATATGTCATATATGTTCCGGTTCCATTTGAATTAGACGCCGCCATTTCAACAACCTGACCAGATGGGTTTAGCGTATAATTATAGTTTATTATATATCCGTAATTTGCGGAACATACTGATTTTATCAGGTTGGCATTTCGTTTATATACACTATATCCATTGATATCGAGCAGATACAAGAGTAGATTATTGTTGGTATTTCCTGTTAACGCATAAGCTGTACCTAAAAACGGCTGTTGTAATGGGATAAAATTATTATTTGGTATATCTGAATAGGAATATGTTATACTATCCAAATAATAGGTCTCTCCACCTAAAAAGGAGTATTTATACCCTGAAACTTTTTGTTTAACATAGTTATTACCATCAAACAAATAATTAAAGTTAGAAACATCATGTACAAACACCGGTTGTCCACTTTCCGTTACCGTATCTGCAATCAGTATTGAATTATAAGCAATCTTAATTTGATTGGTTTCTTCTGAAGTAAGGGTATCCAACAGGTTAACGGATTCTATCTGATTGGACGTATTTGTATGTACTATATATAGTTGCCTGCTATTGAAATTTGGGTCATCTGCTAATACAGTAAGTTGTACCTTTGTGATTTGGGCATCTATGCGATCTATAATAAACTTTAGGCTATCTCCTTCTGATGATTTCAAGTTTTTATCGCTATCGTAATAATAATTAAGCATTCTTCGAGCGCCGGTGTTAACATCTATAATCTCTAAGGATTTTATTTTACCTTTTAGTGGATATGAAGTTTCTGATTTTTTACACCCAATAGTAAAAATAGCTGTCAACACATATAAACGTATAAATATTCTCTTCATTTATTTCTATTTATGACCGTTTAACCATACTAAAATATTGGATCGAATAGAATCCTTTACAGCTGTTAAAAATATACATTCGGTAAATCATATCACTTATTCATAATAAGTCATTCTATAGGTTAAATAAGTGCCTGTACCATCCGGATTGGAGACGTTCATTTCTATTACCTGATTTAATGTATTCAACACATAACTAAGGTTCGTTATATAACCATAATTTGCAGATTTTACAGATTGAATTAGATTTTTATTTTTTTTAAAAATATTGATGCCGTTTAGTTCCAATAAATTTAACGCTGAAGGATCTTCGAATACATTGCCGCTTAAGGCATATCCTATGGATTGTATGGGTTTTTGAAGCGGTAGATAAGCATCATAAATCTGTGGATTAAACGTATAAATTACGGTATCTTCATAAGAAATAGTTCCTCCCGAGAAATCACTCACCTGCCATGAAAGATTATTTTTTAAGTAGTTAAAACTATCTGATATAAAAGTATAGTTTTGAATATTGGAAACGAATACATCGCCATATTCAGTTGTAGTATCTATATTATTGTTTGAGTAATGAGCTGAAAAATAAAGTTTTTGTATAGCAGTAAGCGTATCCAATAGAATTACAGACTCAATATTTTTTGTCGCGGAAATACGGACTATAATTTGTTGAGATGTAGTATTATTTCTTATAACTATTTCATTATTGATTAATGAACCAAACTTAATCTCCAGGTGTAAACTGTCATTTTTAACCCTGATCAGATTTCCATTCGTGCTATCATACTCCAAATACAGTGCAGCATCATTATTTATTTTTATAGTCTTTAATTTCCCATAAAATAAATTAGGAGGACTGTCATATTTTGTACAGGACGAAACAAAGAATAATAGAATATAAGCGATGAGTATCTTTATAGATGATTTCATTTATCCAGTCATTTATGGCCATTTAGCCAGGTTATTACATTACTTCTTACAATTGTTAAATCAGATGCTGTTAAATTAGCCCATCCATGATCAGCCCCTGGAAAAAGTTTTATTAAATGTTTAGATGGATTCGTGCTATAATTATAAGATACGGAAGCATTAGTTGTAGTGAGCGTTGCTATTAAACCGCCTGTAGTACTTAATTTTGTTGACATCCCATTGGTTGCCTGATTATACGGTACCAATTTATCACTGTTACCATCTCCGTGCATTATAAAAGTTGGAATAATCCTATTTGTATTTAACGCATTAGATGGGCTAAACGTCGCTAGAGTGCTATTGGTATTGGGTGTTTTGAATATAATAATAAATTGCACCACAATTATAAATGCCACTAGTTTTACTTTGTAAATAAGTACCGTATTGTTGTAAATTAGTTGGGGCATACATGCTAATTGCTGATTTTACATAACTTACATTTGACTTTGTGTAAGCCCACATTAAAGCTAAATGACCCCCTGCACTCTCTCCCAGTATTTGTATACTGTTAGCACTTATATCTAAACAAGCAGGAAAATTATTTTTAATATGCAAGATTGCTGCATCAAGGTCATCAATCTGTTCCTGCCACGTTATTGTGTTTGAAGTTATTTCTGAATTATTGTTTCCGTATTTTACTAACCGATATAGTACTGAAACAACGACATACCCATTATCTAATAAGTTTTTTACTAAATTATCAGGTTTGTTCAATGTAAATCCAAATGTATTGCCTTGAATTTTATCTTGATTTGGCCCAATTACCCACCCGCCGCCATGCACTAGAACAACTATTGGCGAATTTGCATTTTTATTAGCCGGATAGTAAACGTAATACATTTGCCGAGGGTCAGAACCATAGTGTCCGTAACAGGAAATAACATTATTGAAAGTATCTTTGGGTGGGTATACATCACATGCCCAGCCCGGTTGCAATGGAAATGTAATTCCATTACATGGTGTAGGGGTATAACAATCCCCGGAACCGCCACCTCCACCAACTTGTGGTGTAATTGACATTGTAGAGAAGTCTGGCAAGACACCGCCTATGTTTTTAAAATTAGATATATCTCTTGTCGGAGATAGGAGATTGGCATAATAATAAAGAGAATCAAATTCATTACCCACGCTACCCTTTCTTGCGCTCATGGATTTATTGCCGGAAGACTCCGTCAGGACACTGTCTTCCAGTTTATTACAAGAACTTACCGCCATAAAAACCAACAATATAATAGCTAATACTGTTTGATTTTTGATTTTTGATTTTTGATTTTTTCATAAAAATCTTATTAATTATATGTAAACGTAATAATAATAATCGTATTTGTCAATACTAAAATTTAGGTAATCTGAATTCAAGTAATCAATGTAATTAAAAGTTTCAAACATAGTGGCTTGACTCCTACCGGCGGGGGGCATGAACAACAGTAAGTTGGTGTTGGTGGCGTTTGTTCCGCTTTGCCTTTCAAACTAAGCACCAACGGCAACGCTTTCCGGTCGGAGACCGGCTGATTTAGTACACACGAGTGTACCTGTGGAACACTCGCGAGAGACAGAGTTTGTAAGCCGGAATGTGTTATTATACTACCGGGTAGTTTTTGCGGGCAGCCAGCAGTTCACCAAAGAGCCCGTTTTTTCTTCCGGGGTTTTCGTCAGCTGCATCGTACTCGTTGCACTAAAGAGCGTATTTCCATCCGTGCCCAGGTTCCATAAATCGCCGCGGAGAAACACCTGCATGCCCGCTTTCAACCCCGGCAGGGCAGCAAGTCTCTGTGCACTGTATTTCATCCATGCCTCCTGTTCCGTTATCTGCTTCACATCAGCCTTATCTACATCCGAAGGGGTGGTTGCACCGCTGTACCCATTCCATTGTTCCTGCATGGTATTCTCGCCTGTTACAAAAGATGGAACCGCCAGCATGTCGATTGGTTTATCCGCTATTTCGCTGAAGTTTTCAGGGTACCAGGCATCCGCACAAATCAGCACCGCCAAATTTCCGGCAGGGGTACGATACACCGGGATTTTTTCTTTGACCACGCCTGTGGAAAAAGACAGTTCCTCTTCAATCGGGAAGCGCTTTTTTGTCAAAGGAGAAAGCACCTTTCCGTTTTTATCAAACACCGCAGCGATGTTATGGAGGCTGCCGCCTTTATGAATTTCTATTTTTCCGTTTTGCACGTAAGGTTCCGGCAAAACAACAGAACCGGCTACTATGGTTACGCCAAATTCTTTAGAAAGTTTTGAAAACGTATGCTGATAGATGTCCCGCATCTTTGCCGCTTTCATTTTAAAGACGGCTTCTTTACCCTTTTCTTTTGCATTTGTAAACAGGTATGCCCACCCGAATTTCCCGAGGTTGGAGTATACAATGTTCTTCAGGGCATCCGTCACAGATGTGTCTTTATAGATTCCGGTTTTTTCATTCGCCGCCACCAGCCATGTTCCGATGTACTCGGGCAGCACAACCACTGTAGAATCATTGAGTAATTTCTTTTGCTGTGCGAGGTTCAGGTAGTAATGCAGCATGTTGTAATACGCCTGCTCCGATGAAAAATCATAGGTATGCAGGTATGGTGATAACGCCAGAACATTTCCGTTGCCTGTATTCGTTCCGTAACTTTCATAATTGCCGATAACGTATCTCGGGAAGAGTGATTGTACGGATTTCATTCTGCCTGAGGCCGCCCAGAAATTGTAGGCTGCTATCAACAGTAACAAAAAACAGAGGGGGTATTTAAATTTTTTCACTCTATAAAAATACGAAAAGCATCGATAAAGCAGGCAATGCTCTGAAAGTTGTCAACTGTTGTGCTCTGCAAGCGCATCATTCTGTTTAATCAGCTGACAGACGCTTGTCGTCCAGATTCATGGAGGGTGCTTTGTGAACCGCCCAGCTTTTCAGTACACCACTCAGTTCGAGCCGGCAATCATAATGCAGATGAGAGACGTGACGGATTTGTTCGAAAAAGGCAAGAGCTGAATCAACCTGTTTTGACATACAAAATAGGATACATTCTTTAAAGATTTAATTAATTGGTTGGCATGTGTTTTCAGAATATCCGGCATCCAAAAGCATGTTTTTACAAAAAAGTGTACCCCAGAGTGTACTCCTAGACATAATTTAAAGTAAAAACGCCTCATAAACTATTCATTTACAAGGCGTCCTAAAAAATGTTGGTGGTGTGGGGCGGGATCGAACCGCCGACACAAGGATTTTCAGTCCTTTGCTCTACCGACTGAGCTACCGCACCATGTCAACTCCAATTATTTCCTGTGTATTTACTTCCCGAAAATAAATTGGTGTGCAAAAATACTATATTATTTCAAAGAAACAATAGAAAACAGTATAATTGTAGATGGAAAAAATGATCAGCGACACAAGATACCATATCAACAAGTATCTTTTAGCATTTATTCTTTCCTTTACCATCCTCTGTTTTTTCCTGGTATTGAACCATGAAATCTATTTACCCATTGGCAGCAACATTTCAGATTTTACCGGAGATGGAATTAAAATTTTTTCACTTTTGCTTATTACCTCAGATACGACAATGACCTGCATTTTTCGGGGTTATTTTATCCCTACCGAGAGCATATCATTTACATGGATGCCCAGCCGTTATGGGTATGGATAATAAAAACGATAGAAACCATTTACCTTTCATGAAGAAATTCCAATGGGTTATATTCAGTTCATTATTATGCTTAGTATATTTTTCTGTGGTTACTTTAACCTTCTGCTTATTATTAATTTCTGTGCAGACTTGCGAAGTTATTCCTCGGGATAGCTCACCTGACAACTCCTGTATTGATCTAATAAGCACAGACTATCCATGCCTCTTTTTTATCCGAAACAACGCCCTGAACATTTGCCAGCTATCACTAATAAGATGAACTTTAGACCCCTTTATGTCAATGCATCTAACAGGCAGGAAGTTAATGCTAATATTCAGTTTCTTCAGCAAAAAATGTACTTCAACGTCAAAGGCAAATCGCTCTTCCGATATATTATTAAAAACCTGTTTTGCCAATGAGGATGGATATAGCTTATACCCACACTGTGTATCCCTGACGGAAATGCCTGTTATCTGCTGTATAAAGAAAGCATAGATCCTGCCAATAATTCTCCTATGCAAGAACAGCTTCATTTCCTGATTGTCTTTGCCTAGTTCTCTCGATCCGAAGTATACCTCATTTATTTTTGTAAAGTCAATCCACTCCATATTCACCCACTCGTCAATCTGATCCATGGAATAGGAAAGGTCGGCATCATTGCAAAGTACCCAGGGTTGTGTTACTGTCATGATACCTTCTTTAACCGCATTACCCTTGCCTCTGTTGGTTTGAACCGGGATAATCTTGATATTAAATTGAGGATATTTGGATTGCATCTGTCGCAGATACCTGACGGTAGAATCCGTACTGCCATCATCCACAAATATGATTTCTTTAATCAGCTGATGCTGGTTATTATATTCTTTCAATCCCTGTTCCAGCAGATAAATCCTCTTTTCCTCGTTATATAATGCAAAAACCAATGTAATCATCTTGCCTGTCTTTCAGCTAACCTTTTTTCTTAATCTCTTTAAAACTCCAGTCCGTTTATCCTTTTGTACGGAGTTGAGTCCAATGTAAAATACCTCTTTCTTAAGCTTATCTCATGAATCGGCTCCTCCCACGGCACCCCCAGGAATAACTGATTATTATTTATTTCCTCTAATTTCTTCTTGTCTGTATTGAGGTATATTGTCTGTGTTTTCCCGCTCACGGTACTCAATAATAATGTTTCGTATGGCAACGCCCAACCAACGAGTATCTTGTCATGTTTAATCTCGTTGTCTTCCACAAAGAACTTGGCTATATTATTTTCCCTTCCATAAGCAAATATTGATTCGAGGTATTTTACCCTCGCCTTGTAAATCGTTTCTGATTTCATCCGTGCCAGCCCTAAGAGGGACAGAATAAACGCCATAAAGATGAATGTGTTCTTATACTCCATCAAATTCTTTTCTGCATACACCAGGAAAACGATTAACGGGAATACAGAAATTGCCGCCATGTAGCATTCCATATACCCTAACGACTCTCCGTTTGGTATAGACAAATAGACCAATAAATACAAGGCAAGATATCCCAACGGCAACGCTGCCGCCAGCAGCCATTTCCGCCGCCAGCATAAATAAATGATAAACCCATAAAACAAAAACTTTGTCACCGGCAGCCGATGGTTGAACGTTTGCCGCCAGAAAAAAGTAAGGTAGGACTTATCTATCGCTTTCCACGAAAAGACGTTTATGTCTATACCGGATAATTTTCCCGCCTCATATCCGCTTTTAAAGAACGTGATTTTGACAATCAGAATGAGGATTGCCAGGACGATAAAATGGATATACCGGATATTAGGTTCTATCAGGTGCAGACAGAACAATATTATCATTGCCACTACATAATAAAAAGGATGAATAAGGGAGATACTCAGCAGCAGAGCAACACCCACCCCGTACCATATTGTTAGCGGAATGGGTTTCTCCTTATTCCTGTCGTTAAACGTCAGGAAGGCCATTATAAATACCATTACCGCAGAAGAAAAAATCATCTCTGTCGGATAAAAGTAGCCGTAATGCAAAAAGAGGTGTGTACACAACAATGCACCCCACGCTAAGAATTCAGACTTGAGCAGATACCGTATCAGCAGAAAACCAGCAACATATACCAAAGCAAAATTGACAGAATAACCAATCATTACGATTCGCAAAGGGGCGGATAATTTAATCAGGAGCAGGGGAAGCCATTGTGAAATGACACTAATCGCACGGCCGGATTCAATGTTAAATCCTTCACTCTGTATCATCTTGTATAAATAATACCCGGTATCTCCGTAAGTTATCCTGGCTTTATAGTAATACACCGCCATTCCCAAGTACCACCCCAAAATGATGTAGGGGAACAGACTTAAGGCTTTCTGCCTGAAAGAGAAGAGTTTCTGAAATAGCTTATTCCCTCTGTTATATTCCTTTAAAGAAACATTTCTGTTTAACAAGACAAATACTGCAACGCTGTAAAAAACCGGGACAAGGAATAAATAGGTATAAGGAACCTGAATGAAACCATAAAATATTGAAAAATATATTTTTACTGCCCCTGCTAAATATATCCCGGAGTCTAACGCTTTTCGTTTCAGCCAATAAATTACGGATAGTATCAAAGTGGTCGACAACACTAAGTAGAAATGTGTCTTTTGAAGGAAAGTAAACCGTTCTTCTATACTACCACTCTTATATTTGAAAACCCATGATGCAAATCCGGTGCCGTTAAAAATATGCAAAGGCAACCCGTTGGTGTCCAGATGCCTCCATTCTCCGATGCCGGCCCTTGAATAGGCAGATGCCCATTCTTCAGGCAAACTCCAATTATTGTAAAATATAGGCACCATAATCACCGATACCAATACGGTAATTAGCATAACCAGAAAAAAGGATCTTTTAACTCCTGTTTCTTTTAACTCAACCAGTAAGAAGAGTGGTAATAAAACGACTACTGAATACCTTGTTAACAAACAAAGGAGAATAGCAATAAATTTCAGATACGTGTTTTTGTTGAGAATGCCTATTAACAGTAGTGTGTAAAAAGAAGCGTTCATTAGTTCTACCGTCCAGCCCAATGATGCAGCCTCTTTATCAATTGTTGCTTTTATGAAAAGGAACAATAAAAAAAGTGAAAGCATGCTTGCAAATTCACTATTTTGTCCATATCCATTTTTTATAAGAATTGTGACCGTAACAATAAAGATCAGCAATACTATCATCCTGTAATCAAAGTGAAAATATTCTGCGGGTAAGAAAGGAAGCCATGAAAACGGGAGGTATCCGGGAAAAAACTCATACCCAAACTCTGATATTTTGGCATATACATTAGCTCCATTTATGAACCTTTCGCACATTAATCGTATCGTAGGAATTATGTCAGAATATTTAGGATCTATGGGATAATAGGTATATACCGCTTTAATACTACCCTTTGGGATAATCAATAGTATCACAATAAATAGATAAAAGACAAACAACATTAAATATAACGTCTGCCCTTTACTCAATTTCCAATTCAAAGATGGCAAAACATATACCTCGTCAAAAGCCGGGTATATTAACAATACTCCGATCATTACGGAGACAATCAGCAATACAACGGGACTCAATAAGCTTCCAAAAATATTTCGGCAATAGGTAATTAATAGTATTTCACATACAATCAGAACAAACAGCAAGAGATTTTTTTTTGTCATGATTGTGTATCTCTATTTGCTCTTTTCCAGCGCCTGCTGTATGTCTGCCTTAATATCGTCAATATGTTCCAATCCAACAGACACACGGATAGTGCCGCCATATATGCCGGCTGCTTCGCGCACGCTTTCCTCTATCTTGGAGTGGGTGGTAGAGGCGGGATGCGTGGCAATGGTTCGGCAATCACCCAGATTGGCAGTATGTGAAAACATCTCTAAACTGTCGAGGAATTTTCTGCCTCTGTCTATGCCGCCCTTCACAATGAAGGTCACGACACCTCCGCCCTGCGACATCTGTTTCTTCGCCAGTTCATACTGCGGATGCGACGGCAAAAAAGGATACTTCACATCTTCGATTTCTTCGTGTGCTTCCAGCCACTTCGCCAATTCCAGTGCATTCTCGCAATGCCTGTCCATGCGTACATGCAGTGTTTCCAGGCTTTTAGACAATACCCATGCATTGAACGGCGACATGGCCGGGCCGGTTTGGCGGCAGAACGCCCGCACTTCTTTCATCAGCGCGGCGCTGCCCAGCACCACCCCTCCGCAAACCCTTCCCTGCCCGTCAATGAACTTAGTGGCAGAGTGCGTAATGATGTCCGCACCATATTGTGCAGGAGTTTGCAGATACGGTGTTGCAAAACAATTATCGATATTCACCAGCAAATGGTGTTTTTTTCCCAGTCCGCACAGGTACTCCATATCAATCAGCACCAGGCCCGGATTGGAAGGCGTTTCTGCAAAAATCATTTTAGTGTTCGACTGAATCAATCCTTCCCAGGTATCGGGTTTATTGATATCAAAAAAGGAATACTCTATGCCCCACTTTGGAAGAAACTCTTTGATGATTCTGGTGGAGGATGCAAACAAAGCAGACGATGCCAGGATATGATCGCCCTGTTTCAGGAATGTCAGGATGGAAGCGAACACGGCGGCCATACCCGTTGCCGTTCCGAAGCCGTCTTCCGTTCCTTCGAGCACAGACATTTTTTCCACAAATTCATTAACGTTCGGATTGGAGAAACGGGAGTAGATATTATCAACATATTCATCCGCAAATAAGGCGCGCGCCTGTTCCGCATCGTCAAATGTAAAGGAAGACGTCAGGTACAACGGCACACTGTGCTCGCGGAACGCTTTCTCATGCTGCGTACGAATCGCATTGGTGGCGAAGTGAGTGTATTTTTTCATATATCCTTGTTTAGTCATTCCGGGTGTAACGAGAAACCTTACAAGGTCTCTCCCTTCATCCGAGATGACAATTAGCAAATCTCATAATCATGTGTAATGGCTGCCGTCTTATTCAGCATGTGCGTCACACTGCAATATTTATCCATTGACAGCTGGATGGCTTTTCCTACATTTTCTTTTTTCAGATTGCCTTCCAGTATAAAATGGATGTGAATCTTTGTAAACACCATCGGATGTTCCGTTGCACGGTCTGCATTGACAATCACTTTATACCCTTTCACCTCTTCACGCATTTTATTCAGCATCGACAGCACATCCATGCTGGTGCAGCCTCCCAATGCCATTAAAACCATCTGCATCGGCCGTGCACCCAGACTTTCTCCGCCTATATCCGGAGAGCCGTCCATGTGTACGACTATACCATCTTCGTTGCGGGCTTCGAGATGCACCTTGTTATTAACCCTTTGTATTTCAACTTGCATGGTATAAAGTTATCAGTTATTCGTAATTAGTTATTAGTGTCGGGTATTTTTTTAGTGTTAAAACAAAAAAGCTGCCTTTTCAGGCAGCCGCTTCTGTTATTTACGACATGCCGTCATATTTTGAAAAGGGCATAAAACATGACATTCGTATGCGTTATCCATTTATTATCCGTAATGGGAGATTCAAATTTTGGATTGGTAAAATCCAACAGCCCTTTATTCACTCGCGCACCGGCACCAAACCCGCTTTTTGACACAAATTCGAACCCGGCACTCACACCGGCATCAAATGCACGAAAATATCGTTTATCGTTTACATCTTTTGGATTCTTATCATTACTTAAAGCATTGTTTTTTACATCGTCCACTAATACCATACCAGACACGCTATTGGTAATCTTTGTTTTTATCTGGACATTAACGGCGTAGGCGCCATATCCGCCTGCATAAAGATTAAACATCTTTCTCTTTCCAATATAAAATTTGAATAATACCGGAAATTCGATAGAATGAAAGTTGGAACGGATATATCCTTTGGTAACATCATTATTCCATTTTTGCTGAACCCCCTTATTGATGTAAATCAGGTTTATCTCAATCGCAGCCACTTTTTTAAAACGGTGTTCATAACCAAAACCCGCCATTCCTCCTATCTTTACTCCATTTCTGGCTCCTTCATTGTCATTTTCCGCACTCATTGTCGCAAAGCCTACACCACCGAGGATAGTAGCCAAGTCTCGTTTTTGGGAAATATCTCTTGCAGATAACGATTGGCTGGAAAATACGGAAAGCAGTGTCACTAAAATGATTCGTTGCATAAGTCTAATTTTGAATAGAACGCAAATATACCGGCAAATATATTTTCAGTTTACTTTTTTATCAAAAATACTTAATAACAGGTAGTGTATAGTTTGTACTATTTTCTGACGATAGTAACCCTTTCTCCTTTGGAATGGGATTTGAATTCCGGCGCGTACATGCTTTCTATCAATGTAATACCGTTGGAGAAATTACCCGCGATGGTCACCCGCATGGAATATTCAAACACATACACCCCTTTCTGCATCCAGTCCATAAAGAAATGAGTAGCCACATCTTTTGTGCTTTCATAGTAACCCAATCCATCCTGGTATTTGTACTGCGACAACACATTGACCGGTTCAAATCCGGCAGCACGCATATCTTTCAAGTGTACGTATTCCAGGTTTCTGTCCGTTCGTAATTCGATGCGGACTTTTACAACATCGCCCACCCGCAAAGGTGTTTTATCGGAGATGGTAATCAGTTTTTTTCCTTCACCGGTATTCTCTTCTTTAAACAGTTTCTTAGTTAATTGCAGGGATGTGGCTGCGCCTGAAATTTTATCCAGGTCTTCGAAATACTGCCAGTAAACAGCACCCCAGGCAGGCCCTTTATCTTTCTTCTTCAGTTCAATCTTCGCCATAGATGGAGTGATTTGTTCCGGTTTCCAGCTGATTTTGTAATAGCCTGTGCCAGGTTCTACAGTAGCACCTAGAGCCATCGGGTCGATTGTCTTTCCATTCATGGATACCTGTACCAGCTGGTCGGATTTTGTCCAGTCCTTTCCTTGTAAGAGCAACGCATAACAAGCCTCTGCCGTTGCTTTGGTAGACTTCCAGGAAGTCGTTTGTTTTTGTTTCAGCAGCCACACTTTCATTTCATCCACCGATTTGTTGTCGTTAGCCACCTCATGAAACGCTTCGATGAGCAATGCCTGTGTTTCCACCGGCGCCTGATACCAGTACCAACCGCCTGTTTCATTGGCTTTCCAGTACATGCCCAGTTCTTCGCTGTTGATGGCATTCTGTTTCAGCGAAACAATGATTTTATCCGCTGCAGGTTTTTCTTTCGTGCGTTGTAATACCAACGCCAGCATGGCTTTGGAGTATAAATCCTGATTCAACCAGTTGTCCTTAGCCTGTTGGAGGAAATAATCATAGGCCTCCTTGTTTTTATCTTCCATTTTAAAATCAAAGAAGGAACGTGCATACAAGGCGTGAATGTTGGAATGGTAAAGGTGATTTTTTTTCAGATAATCCTTATCGTATTTTTTGATATTCTCCAAATCTTCTGTAAGGCGGTCATCCAGATATGCGACTGCTTTTTGCAGCATGCCGTTAATCTCTGCGTTTTTCTTCAGGTTCAATACTTCCAGTTTAGACAGATGCCCTAATCCCGCTACGATATGCTGGGTGATATAACGGTTTTCAGGCATGCCCGGAAACCAGGTAAAGCCCCCGTTGGGTGTCTGCATCTGCATCAGTTTCTGCAGAGCCTTCTGCTGTTCATCCGCCATCTTTGTCAGGTCAAAAAGCAAGGCTATTCGTTTCTTCTGTTCGGTTTCATTTTGCGCATCACGCACCCAGGGTGTCTCTTCCAGCAATACGGCCTTCAGCTCCTGATTCTTTTCCAGATTCGACAGCAAAGCGTCGGTATTTTTCCACTTCTCAAAAATGGTTTTGATTTTTGGATTCTGGCTGGCAATATAGGATGCCAGCGTGTTGGCATAATATCGGGAGAATATCTGTTCCGCGCACTCAAACGGATATTCCATCATGTAAGGTAGTGCCTGAACGGCATACCACACCGGCTGAGATGACATTTCAAGTGTGAGGTTGTAATTCTTAAGTGTCGTGGACTTATTGTTTAATAATTTACCAAACGTGTAGGATTTTCTATCCTGTCCGCGCACCCATAACGGCATCGTTTCCGTCACCATCATTCTGTTCGGCAATACTACCAGCGTTGCCTGCTCTCCGTCGCTGAAATTTTCCGCCGATGCCACTACCTTATATGTAACGGCATCAATTCCTGAAGGTATTTGTAGTGTCCAGCTCACTGCCGTATTTCTTCCTTTCTCAACAGAGAATTCTCTTTCCCCGATAGTATTAAACCGCCCGTGAACCGCCTCCATGATTTTGGGCGTGATTTCTTTCATCGTCATAGCATCATACAATACCAAATCAGCTTTTCCGGATAAATTCTTATCAGACAGGTTGGTGATTTTTGTAGTAAATTACAGTATATACCCCTCACGTAAAAACCGTTGAGCATTGGGCGTTACCATCAATTCCTTTTGTGTCACTATGGATTTTGTAAAATATTGGTAGTTCAGGTCTTTGGTATGTGCCAATCCTAAAAAATTCCATTTTGTCAATGCTTCCGGCATCTGAAAATTCAGAATAATATTTCCATCCGCGTCTGTCTGCAGCTGGGGCAGAAAGAAAGCGGTTTCATTCAGATTCGTCCGAGGTACGACTGAGGCCGTTGATTTTACCTCCTTTTTATCCGACGCCTTTTGTTCCTGCCCGGCCGGAGCAGCAGGCGGTGTAGGCGCAGACGATTTAGGCATGTCCGCTTCCTCTTTGGCTACCGCCGCATCAGACATCAACGCTTCTGCTTTAGATGCCTTGATGGACATACCGGCCATTCCGGAGCCTGACATCTTGAAATACCTGTTGTATCCATGATATCCGCCAAGACTTAATCCAAACAAATTCAACCCGTCGTAATTATGAAACGCCTGAGCTGTGTATGGATTCCAGTCTTTAGAGGTATACAGACTACTGATTCTTTGCCCGAAAGCATTGGAGGTATAAGTACCGAGATAACCGCTGTAATAGGATTGTGATAAATAAAAACTCCAGCTATGCGGCAGAAAAGCATCCAAAGAAGCATCATACATGCCGGCCAGCAGCTCCGATGTCATTTTTTCTTTGTTGGTCCCTGATATTTTTAATCTCCATTGTTCCTTTTGTCCCGGCAATAATTTATCCCGGAACGTCAGCCATTCCACACGCAAACTTTTATCCTCGTAGGGTACGGATATGAACTGACTGCCCGTATAGTTTCTGTTCTTATTCACCAGTACATAGCTGATTTCAACTCCCCCTTTGTATTCTTCTTTCACCGCAAACGAGAATGATTTTATTTCATTATTCAATGGGATTACTTTTTTCTCCAGCAGTTTACCTTTAAATGCGATTTCAACAATCGCAAAAGCATTTTGCATGGAAGTGCCGACTTTATAAAGAATATTATCTCCTGGCTTAACCGTCGTTTTCTCTGTCTTGAAGAAGGCAACCGATTTAGGTACCGGTGACAAATCATTATTAGAAGATGAAACAGTAAACGTTTTCTTAAATTCTATCAGATTGCCGTTCTTATCCATGCAGGAAAACTCGATTCTGTATGCCCCGCTCTGCAAAGAAGCAGGCGCCAGAATGATCTCTTTTTGTTTTTCCGTATTAAAGGTATAGCTGTTCACCAGATTCCCCTTACTCCAATTGCTCATCAGGTCTTCCTTATCATACACTTCATAAGGAAATATCTTATCATGTTCCTGGCGTGTCATAAGAAACATATCCGGTTCATCCCACAGGCGTGCCTTCCTGGGCTGTAACGGCTCCAGTAAATTATATAGTTTGACAACTACATCCGTCGCTTCAGGCTCCCCGTTTAAATTATTGGTGGAAACGGCTATCTTATTCTCAACAGCTGCATCCATATTATCTGATACGGATAAGTCAGCTTCTATGGCCAGGTATCCTACACGCACAGTCGTCACTGAGGAGTGTGTTTCACCGTTGATATCCACAACATCAGCCGTGACTTCATAATTAAAATATGGTTTAAACTCTTTGGAGATTGACAGATCGGGAACGGCATTGAAATCAATGGTAAAGTTGCCATTGGCGTCCGTGGTTGTAACTCCGGTTTTTACAATCTTCTCATTGGAAGGCGGAAACCAAGGCCTGCGCCAGCCCCACCAACACCAGACTGGAAACTCTGCCACACGCCGGACGGAATATTTCACTTCTGCATTATCAATATCGGCTCCGGAGTAAGATGTCGCCTTGCCGGTGACGGAAACCGTATCGTTTAAATTGAATGCTTTTTTCACCGGCTCAAAAGCTACTTCAAACTTAGGGCGTTTATATTCTTCTACCTGTACGGACTGCGTGCCATAGTCTGTATGAATGGACATACTGCCCATGAGACCGGAAACGGGCGCCGTAAACATTCCGGTAAAGGAGCCAAACTCATTGGTGGTAAACTCCTGCGATTTTATCTCCTGATAATTCACATCCCTGAAGGTTACCTTAATTTTTTGATTCGCAAGTATCTTGTGTGTCTCCCCATTGCGTTCGGTGAAGATGCCTTTTACAAAAATCGTTTGCCCCGGACGGTAAATGCTTCTGTCTGTAAACAAATGTATCTGGCGTTGAGCTGCAGGGGTTTCATTCCAAGGGTAATAGTACTGATAGTATGACTGCTCACTGGGCAGAAAGGCATTATTATAAGTGATATCAAACTGAAAGTTTTCACTGTAATAGTTTACAGAAGGTTTATCTAATTTCTTCGCAACATATCCTGAAGCATCGGTTGCCTGTGTACCCAGCTCTGCACGGACATACTTTCTTGTCTTGTAATCATAATTGCTTCGGTAGAATTTCACCTGGGCATTTTTCAACGGTTCTCCCGTATTTCTGTCCAGTACATGCATTTCAAAATACTTTTCATTGTTGTTGTTTTTGGTCACATAACTGATTTGCGAAGAAAACAATGTCTGATAGGCTATCGCCTCCTTACCCGTTCTTATTGAAAAGGAAGGGTTCGTGGAAACTAAGATGGCATAAAACCCTTTTTTCAGCGCATCTATCTTAATTTCAGCGGAATGGTCAATATGGTCGGTTGTATTCGGCAATAAAATATTCCATTTTCTCACCGGCTTGATGGCATTCAGTCTTTTTACGACATCTTCCTTTGTTTCCTTTTCGTTGATGGTGAAAATTTTGTCTTTTTCTTTATAATCAACGGGAATGATTTTGAAATAAACCCTGGTAATGTTTTTATACGATAACAGCGCCTTAAATGGCTGGTCAGGCACAACGGTTTGTTCCGTTGTGAAAGAAAGGTTCTTGTAGAAAAAAGTTTCCTTCAGCACGGCGCAATTTTTTGCACCTTCCGAACCGGGATAATTATTGATGGTTTCGTTACAAATCGCTAACACGCTTTTTATCGTTTCGGCAATTTCTTCTCTGTTTTTACCTTCCGTATGTTCATACAGGTAGTAGGCAAATTTATAACTGATCACTGATGCCGTGTTGCACTTTACATATTCTGAGCGGATACGTTTCAGCGCTTCGAAAAAGAGGGGGTCATTTTCTTCTTTATTGTAATAGTGTTCTCTTACATATTGTATTCGTTTTAAGTCGGCATCCGCCAGCTCATCCAATGTATTTCTCGACTTGAGCTTAATGGCCAAAAGCTGTTGGTATATCCGTAATGCATTATAACCCCCTGAGTTCTTATCCTGATCTGGCAGTTTAATGTTCACAAACTCGCTCGCAGTGGCGAAGTATCTCTTATCATCGATGGAAAATGCATTGGACGATTCTGCCAGATTACTTTTATCCTCATTGAAATAATCAATGGCGCGGTGTGCCAGCAAATCATATAAGGTAGGCCTGAAACCCTTGGAACCTTTCTCCTCGGATAGAATATCTTTATAATTCTCCAGTTTAGTTTGCTGCAGCAAAGGAACATCTTCCAAAGAACCCAAATAACAGCCATTAATTTCTTTAAACAACGTCTTTAAATCCCAGGTCCTGAAATCGTCGCTTTGTTTTTCATCCGTTTCTGTTCTGTTTGAGAATTTCCAGGTATTTTCATTAAAATACTGCCAGTACAACTCCCCCAGTATACTTTGTAAAACAGCCTTATCCGTACCCTGGGATTGCTCTATTTCCTTCTTCAAACCATTGACAACTTTCAGTTCAGATGCTTCTTCCAGTGTCATCATGTAATTGTATTTATGCAACAATCCCTTTACCGTCTGTGTAGTGTTTTTATCCTTGCGTGCCTTGAGGATAATGCTTTCCACGGATTTCAAGGCATCTTTGGTTTTGCCTTCCTCTTCTAATCTATCAACGGATTTCCAAAGCGCCTGATAATTGGTTTGTGCCATAATTGGTTGGTTTATCAGGATTATCATCAAGATAAAGAATCCTGTTTTTGTCAGTCGGTTAATCATATAGTTTTTGTTTTATGCTTGTTTTTTTATTTTTCGGGTGCCGTATCATTTGTCTCCAAGAATTTTCTCAGCCGCAACGCGACATTTTCCCGGATATTGAGATAAAATAGATTGTAATCGAACAGGTGATAATTCTTAAACCCTAAGGAAACAAAACCGCCGGATTCCGGTTTCTGGATCTCCAAAATGCCATTGCCGCATCTTGCGCCGCATACGTTCGCAAGCATCTCCTCTGATTTTTTAGAAACGCTTCCAAGATTATAGCTGGCGGAAACAAATGTTTTATCTCTTGTCCAGCTTAATGGATTTACCACCACGGCATTGGTATATTCCGTCATCCAGTCTATCTTAGCATCCATCCCAAACGTGCAGTAAGAAATATAGCCGCCAAATGTATCCGGCTTTTCAGACACCTTCAGATACTGAAACTGATTTTCTTTGGTAGGATAGCCGATAATATAAGCCTCCACCAGTTGCTTCTGTAAAGGTGTACCATCAAAGAATTCTCTCAGCAGCCGCTGCGCATGCATACTGCCCTGCGAGTGTCCTGCGATGATGACGGGCCTGCCCTGATTATAATTTTTCAGGTAATATTGAAACGCTTCCCGGATATCCTGATAGGCGAAGTCGAATGCTTCTTTGGAACGTTCTGAATTCCTGGAAAAGAAATTATTCAATGCCGCCTGACGATAACGCGGAGCGTACACCTTACAGCTGCCGTTAAACACACTTGCCTGATATTTTATCGGAAAGTTGTCTGTCTGGTTGTTAATCGCATTGTTATCTGTATTCGCATTTCCTTTAAACCCGGTCAGATCGGTAGTCGGGTGAATATAAAAGACATCCGCGAGGGCACTGACCTGATTGTCGCGCAACCCCTTTGGTATCCAGTCCGCATTGTCCTTGACAGCAGGCAATGCCGCCCAGTTTACCTGATTGGAATAATCAACGGCGAAACTACCGGAGAAGGAAAAAAGCAAAACGATTATCTGAACACCATACCGCATAACAACTGTTTATTTTCTACAACGCAAATTACATGCCTTTTGTACAGATCGAAGAAGAATTTACAAAAAATATGATGTTTCTAAAGGGTTATGCATCCCCTCCAAGCCTGAATCCCAATTGCTTTTTCACTGTATTTCCCTGATAGATGAATTCAGCCACATCTTCCGGTAACATGGTATAAATATCCTTCTCGTTGCGGAGCGGAGCCGGTATTTTCGCCATACGCAGATGCTGGTTCTTAACGGCCTCATCAATTGTCTGACGAACAGTGCGGGCATTGCCAAAGAATTTATCCCTGTTTTTATAGAGACTGTCAAAATACGCAAGGAGATGGCTTTTTGTCTCTTCGGTTGCTGACAACGACTCTCTTTTTAAATACCAGTCCGCTATCTGCATCATCTGTTCCGGTGTATAATCCTGAAAAAGCAGTTTTTTATCAAACCGGGAATTCAAGCCCGGATTAGAAGAGAGAAATACATTCATGTTGTCAGTATATCCTGCTGCAAAAACCACCAACTGTCCGCGCAAATCTTCCATCCGTTTGAGAAGTGTCTCTATCGCTTCTTTCCCAAAATTACTGGAGGAATCAGATTCTGCGAGTGCATAAGCTTCATCGATAAACAAGACACCACCAAGGGCCTCCTCCACCTTCTCATTTGTTTTGATGGCTGTCTGCCCGACATATCCTGCCACCAGACTCTCCCTGTCGACTTCGACCATATGTCCGCGCTCCAGCACACCGAGGGCCTTCAATACCCTTCCCATAATACGTGCAACAGTCGTCTTGCCCGTTCCGGGATTGCCGGTAAATACGGTATGCAGCGAAAATTTGTTCAAGACATCTTTGTCTATGTCATTGTAATATTTTATCAGCCTGACCAGCTCATCAATTTCCAATTTTACATTGTCCAGGCCAATCAGCTGATTCAATTCTGCTAATGCAAGGTCCAGCTCTTCCGTGTTAATGGCCAGTTTGAGCTGTTTGCGTTTTCCGGCTTCAAATACTTTTGCGATATCTTCCAGCCTGATGGTGGTAAGCTGTTCCTTGGTCAATGATTTTTGGTCAGGTGTGTTCATCAGCCTCAGGGCCATGTTCATTTTCGATTTATTAATCACTCCTTCCACAAAACGCGCATTGCCGAAATTCTTATCTCTGTTCCGGTATGCCTCTGTAAGTTCCTCCTTCAGCATGTTTTGCGCCGGTACATCCAGATTAAGCCTCAGTTTCGCTGCGATATACAAACCGATGGAAGACAACTCTTCCGGCAGGTAGTCATCAAACGTGAAATACTGGGAAAAACGGGATTTCAGTCCTGGATTGGATTCAACGAACGTCTTCATTTCTTTAGGATAGCCGGCTACAAATATGGCTATATCGCCGGGGCCGTCGCTCATCTCCTTAATCAGTATTTCAATCACCTCTTTACCATAATCACGGCTGTCTTCGCCGCTGCGTGCCAGCGAATAGGCTTCGTCAATAAATAATATGCCCCCCCTTGCTTCGTCTATCTTCTTTTGTGTCCTGGGTGCCGTCTGACCGATAAACTCACCGACCAAATCCACCCGATCCACCTCCAGCACATGTCCCTTACTGAGCAGTCCTAGTTTGTGATAAATTTTGCCCAGCAAGCGCATGACCGTTGTTTTTCCGGTGCCGGGATTGCCGACCGCCACACTATGCAGCGAAAATCCGGTATCATTTTCAACTCCCTGTTCTTTCATCAGTTTGTTGAAATTAATCAGCGTAATCTGGTCGTGAATGTATTTTTTGACCGGCTGCAATCCAACCAGTTTATCAAGCTCCTGCAACAGTTCTTCCAATGACTTGTCATTATATTTTGCTGAAACGTCGTTTTCATTCTTTGCAGCGGAAACCGCTACAGGAAGAGCTGTGCCGTCAATCATTTTCAAATCCCCTTGCTGAAACACCTCTCCGCACTCGAATTCGGCGGCGGCGACCAAAATGTCCATGAATACCAGTTCCAGTGTGTATCTGTCATCTTTCCAGGAACCACCGTCATCGGTACCCCAACCAATATCAAACGTATAAGTCCAGTCTTTTTTGCCGCTTTCAATCCTTCCCATTCTGGGAATAACTGCCTTATGCTGGCCTGCGTCGTCAAAATAGTTCAGGAACAGTTCGTAATTCCAATCCAGATTGGTCAGATTGACAATTTTTATTTCCGCCCAAAGGTATCTGGTATTCTGACGGGCAATTTTATTGTAATAGATTCTGTTTGCTGCTTCCTGTTTCCATCCATCTGCTTCTCCGTTATATAACTTAATATATTCCACGGCAAAGTAGGGATTGGACTGAATTGAAACCTTTCCAACCTCATTAATAAAGAAAACCTGCGTACCGACCAACGCATCATCCATATATGCCTCCCATACGTAATTACCTTTAACCCAATAGACTGCTGTCTCTTTATTCCCCCATCCATCCCGAACGTACACAATGTTTTCATCTTTCAGCACGTCAATATCCTTATCCAGGCTGCACAGAACTACTCTTCTATTTCCTGTAATATCAATGGCTTTCAGTGTTACCTTGCATTTCCAGTCTTCTTCGTCAAACAATTTATTGTAAAAAGCCAGTTCGCAACGTATATAGGTCGTCTCGGACCTGTCAAAAACCGTACGGTACTTTTTGGAGGAATTCGCCATCCATTCGTCCGAAGCATACGTTTGTAAACTCTTAAACTTATACTTCACAAAGTCTTTATCGGATGATTTATTATTATCGTTATTGCCGAAAAACATGGCGTTGCTTTTATGTAAAGCTATAAAATTATCGGCTATTCATCTCTATTCGTATCTTTGCACTATGGAAAAAGCAAAAAGAACCGAAATCTCCTCTTTAGGTGAATTCGGACTGATAGACCGTCTGACAAAAAATATTCAATTATACCATGCATCCTCGAAGAAGGGTGCCGGGGATGATGCAGCCGTCATTCAGCCGGAAGGTACACAGGTGGTCACCACCGATATTCTGGTGGAAGGCATCCACTTTGATTTAGTCTATACCCCGTTAAAGCATCTGGGATATAAAAGTGTCATTGTTAACCTGTCGGATGTATATGCCATGAATGCGATTCCCAAACAGATATTGGTTTCTATCGCCATTTCCAACCGGTTTTCCGTAGAAGCGATAGAAGAGATTTATGAAGGGATGCAGCTGGCTTGTTCAAAATATCAGGTAGACCTGATAGGCGGAGACACCACCGCCTCCCCGAAAGGATTGATTATAAATGTGGTGGCCATCGGTGAGCAGCAGGCAGAAAAAATAGTATATCGAAATACCGCGAAGGAGGGTGATTTGTTGTGTGTTTCTGGTGATTTAGGCGGTGCCTACATGGGTCTGACCGTATTGCAGCGCGAAAAACATGTGTTTATGAACGCACCGGATGCCAGTGTAGAACTGGAAGGCAATGATTACATCGTAGGGCGTCAACTAAAGCCGGAAGCCAGAAAAGACATTATAGAATTCTTTGCTTCCGAAAACGTTTGTCCAACATCTATGATTGATATTTCTGACGGTCTGAGTTCTGAAATACTGCATATCTGCAAACAAAGCAATGTCGGTTGTCAGCTCAATGAGGCGGCTGTTCCGATAGCCAATGAGACGTATAACAAGGCATTGGAATTTAATATCGATCCCATTAACTGCGCACTGAGCGGCGGCGAAGATTATGAATTGCTGTTTACCATTCTACCGGGCGATAAAAATAAGATTGACAGGCATCCTGATATCAGTATCATCGGAGAGATTCTGGATGCCAACCTCGGCGTGAAACTATACACGAAAGGCGGCAACTACCACGATATCATTTCGCTGGGGTGGGATGGCTTGAAAGACAGCTGATAATTAACTAATTTTACGATATTAGATCACAGGCTAAGTAAGGGGTACAAGTAATTCACATAAAGAAAAATGGTATTACCAACGGAATTCATGTACTTCATAAATTACAATAAAATTAAACAGATGAAATCGTATTCCTTATTGCTCATGCTGCTGGTCAGTATTTTATCCATTACAGCAACGGCTGCAAATTCAGCAAAAAAACCTGCCAATACAGAAGTATGGAAAGTAGACGGACAGCGTGCTATCTGTGAAGGTGCAACAACCATGCAGTGTTTGCTGGTGAAAAAACAAGGTGATAAAGATTATAATTTTTTTTACGACACCATCATAGGTTTTGATTATCAGGAAGGATTTGTGTATACGATATGGGTAACACCGGTACCAAAGGCACCGCCTGTTCCGGCAGATGCGTCCATTTTTAATTATAAACTGGTAAAAGTGGTCTCTAAAAAAGCCATTCCGGGTTATGCAGTGCCGGCATCCGGTCCTGCTGCGCCGTTGGTTTCCAATGCCGTAAATACCAAAATAATGACACTGGTGGTCAATGAAGATAAGGCACCCTGTTCCGGAATTCCGGAAAATAAATGTCTGCTTATCCTGGAAAAAGGGGGGAAAGAATTTGAACTGTTTTATCAGGACATCAAGGGATTTGAATATGAAGATGGTGTGCGACAAACCATACAGGTGAGTAAACGCCATATAGAAAACCCTCTGGTGATTCAAACGGAACCTGTTTATACTTTTATAAAAGTAATCAGCAAGGAACGCATACACGCAGGCACCAAACCAGAAAAAACAGTTGCCGATGCTCCCTTATCCATATTGGACAAAAAATGGTATTTGCGCAAAATGCGGGACAGCGATACTTCCAGTCTTGAGATAGATGATGATACTGTCTGGATAGAATTTAATACCATGGAAAACAGGCTGAAAGGAAAGGCTCCGTGCAATACCTATTTCGGCGGATTTAAAACAGACCTGATTTCCGCTTTTCAGGCATCAGCCATTGCCAGCACCAAAATGTATTGCAGCAACATGTCGTTTGAAGATTTGTATTTTTCGAATTTACAAAATGCCGACCGTTATGAAATCAAAGACGGAAGACTGCTGCTGTACTTTAAAGATAAAATATTCCTCGGGTTCGAATAAATCTACATCACAACAAACTGTTCATTCAGATGTTAGCCATATATGAATAACTACCTCAAAGCAATACTGAGTATAGTCACCTGTCTTGCAGTTGGCGGCATATCCGGTTACATAACGGCTGATGCCATTCCGGGCTGGTATGTAACGATCAACAAACCGACTTTTAATCCGCCGAACTGGATATTCGGTCCGGTTTGGACCACACTTTATATCATGATGGGAATTGCCTTTTTCCTGATATGGAAATCTCAAAGTCCGTTAAAGCATAAAGCCAAGTTGATATTCGCTGTACAACTGATACTTAATTTTTTCTGGTCTATTCTGTTTTTCAACTTTCATTTACTGGGTTTTGCACTGATAGAAATTCTATGTATGTGGTTGTTTATTTTACTATCCATTATCTCGTTTTATCCTGTTTCTAAACTTGCCGCATATCTTTTAATTCCTTATTTGCTTTGGGTAAGTTTTGCTTCCATACTGAATTTTGCCATCTGGCAACTCAATTAGTATTTTTTGAAAACAGAGTCACTATCTTTGTCATATGTCGCTGATTTATTCCATTGACTTAGCCGGTACCTTTATCTTCACCATATCAGGAGCATTGGCTGCGAGCGACAAAAAGCACCACCATGATATTTTCAGTGTCTTCTTTACCGGTTTCATTACCGCTATCGGAGGAGGTACTGTTCGGGATGTGACGTTAGGTGCCTATCCTGTAGCGTGGATCAATGATATCAACTACCTGCTGGCCATTTTTGGCGGTGTGTTATTCACGTTCATCTTCCGGAGATTTATCATCCGCATTTCCCGTACCCTCAGCATCTTCGATACGATGGGCATGGCGATTTATGTTGTGCTGGGTGTACAGAAGAGTCTGGCGTTCGAAGTCAACCTGATGGCAGCCGTAATATTAGGCATGATATCCGGTATTTTCGGTGGTGTAATCCGCGACACGTTGCTCAATGAGATTCCTTTAATCTTCCGTAAAGAGATGTATGCCACCCCATGTTTGCTGGGCGCAGCCTTGTTTGTGCTGTTACATTTCTGGGACGTGGAGGAACAATTAAATTTTGTCCTTTCCGTGCTGTTTATCGTCGGATTCCGTCTGCTCGCTACCCGTTATCACTGGAGCCTTCCAACGCTGAATTTTCGGGAATAACGAACTCGAACATGTATTTTTATAGAACCTGACTAATTTTTTCAATACTCGGTCTTATCCGTTTTATTCCTCCAGGCTTCAAATGTTTTCTTCGCCAGCTCTCTGCCAAATGGCAGCATGGGAATTTTCCGATGGGTTAAGTCCAGCGATATTTCATCGTAAATAAAGGAATCATCAAATCCGATACCGGCAGCGTCTTCCCGGGTGTTTGCATAATATATTTTAGCCGGTCTTGCCCAATAGATAGCACCCAGGCACATCGGACAGGGCTCGCAGGATGTAAAGACCTCGCATCCATCCAGCTGGAAGGTATTCAGGTTTTTACAGGCATTCCGTATTGCCACCACTTCAGCATGTGCCGTCGGGTCATTGGTAGATGTTACCTGATTATACCCCTCTCCGACAATCTTTCCATCTTTGACAATTACACACCCAAACGGGCCGCCTTTACCGCCCTGCATGCCCATTTCCGACAACTCGATAGCGCGCTGCATAAAATACTCTTTATCTGATCTCATGCGCCAAAAGTAATAAAAATGCACTTCTTCCTGTTTATTGTAAATTTATATTCCAATCTGATACTGCTAAAAATCATATTCTGTTTTCATCTAATTTGCTTATTTTTATAAGATAAAATTCTCATGACTCCTGAAGCCTGGCTGATTGCATTAATCGTTATTTCACTTTCTTTTGATTTCCTGAATGGATTTCATGACAGTGCCAATGTCGTTGCCACGATAATCTCTTCGCGTGCCATGTCCGGCAAGGCGGCGCTGATGCTGGCTGCCGTTGCAAATCTGATAGGTCCTTTCCTGTTCGGGGTGGCTGTAGCACATACGGTCGGAGATGAAGTGGCGGTTTCCAAACATATAACGATAACCGTCGTCGTAGCAGCACTGCTCAGTGCAAGCGTCTGGAATCTGGCCACCTGGTATTTTGGTATTCCGGCAAGTTCTTCGCACGGACTGATAGGCGGTATTATCGGGGCGGTGATAGCAGGTTCGGGTCCAGCCGCCATAAAGATGGCTGGTGTTTGGAAAATAATTATCGCATTACTCATTTCTCCCGTTATCGGCTTTACAGCAGGATGGCTGATTATGCTCATCACCCGGAAAATATTAAAAGATGCCTCTCCGAAAGCGGATACGGCATTGAAGTATGCACAGATTCCCACCGCAATCGCCTTGGCGCTGAGCCACGGCACCAACGATGCACAAAAGACAATGGGTGTCATCACGATGGGATTGGTTGTATTGGGATTCCAGGAAGAGTTCGTGGTACACTGGTGGGTAATATTGATTAGCGCCGTGGCCATTGGTCTGGGTACTGCCTTAGGCGGCTGGCGTATTATTCACACGTTAGGCGGAAAATTTTACCGCATTCGTCCGATTCACAGTTTTACGTCGCAGCTTTCCTCCGCACTGGTTATCCTGACTTCCTCTTTTTTAGGCGGACCGGTCAGCACCACACAGGTAGTGAGTATGTCCATCATGGGCGCCGGTGCCGGTGACAGGGTTTCCAAAGTCCGATGGACGGTATTAAAAGATATTCTTTTAGCCTGGGTGCTGACCGTGCCGATTACAGCTCTGCTTTCCGCAGTCTTATATTTTATTGTTCACTTTATTTCTAAAGTTTAACCGATGGGACTTTTTGGTACAAAAGATGAAAAAGATGACAAGTTTATCCTGCAGCTGATTGAACAGTCACAGAAAACACATTCCACCATTGTTTTTTTAGAACACTCCTTAGATGATGACAATGCCTCCAAGATAGAACACATTAAAAATATTATCGGAGAGATTGAAGAGATACGCAGAGTGCTGATTGATGACCTGCACAATACGTTTATCACACCGATTGACCGGGAAGATATTTATAACATCTCCAATGCGCTGGCAGGAATGGTAGACTACTCGCTGACTACGGTCGAAGAGATGCACATCTTAAAAGTGGTGCCGGATGAGTACATCCGCAAGATGATAACGCTGGTGCGCAGACAAACGGAAGAACTATTGGCCGCCATGGAACGATTAAGCAAGAATCCCAGAGTAGCGGGTGAACACACCTTTGTGGTAAAGACGCTGGAAAAGGAAGTGGAGCATTTATACAGGAAAGCGGTAAGAGATCTGTTTAACACCCCGATAGACCTTAATACGTTGGGACATCTTTTTTTTAAACGTGAAGTTTACCGCCATATTTCCAATATGTCTGACAGGGCGGAGGCCGCTGCCAATGTATTTGGTATGGTAGTCATGAAGTTGTCTTAGATATTCCGGTCCTTTTTGTTATATTAGAATCGCTCAACCTAATTTATACCTGCAGAATCTTGACAGAATCAGGTAACATAAGAAATAAACTCAGCCCTCATGGAATCCTGATTACCATGGGTATCATCTTTGGTGATATCGGTACTTCCCCGCTTTATGTTATGAAAGCCATTATCGGCAACAATACCATCAGTAAGGAGCTGATTATGGGTGGCGCTTCCTGTATATTCTGGACATTGCTGATTATTACAACGTTCAAATATGTGTACCTCGCCCTAAAGGCGGATAATCAGGGTGAAGGCGGAATATTCGCGTTATACGGAATGGTTAAACACCATCCCGCCAAGTGGCCGTTGATTGCAGCACTGATTGGCTGTTCCACACTGATCGCAGATGGTTTCATCACGCCCCCCATTTCCATCTCTTCAGCGGTAGAAGGTTTGGACATTTTGTATCCACATCTACCAACGATTCCTATTGTATTGACGATCTTATTGTTGTTGTTTGTTTTTCAGCAATTCGGCACAAGCGCCATCGGCAAAACATTCGGCCCCATTATGCTTCTGTGGTTTTCTGCTATTGGCACATTGGGTATGCTGCAAATACTGAAAAATCCGGAAATATTAAATGTCTGGAATCCATACTATGCTGTACACTTGTTGACAAACTATCCCGGCGGATTTTGGATTCTGGGCGCTGTCTTCTTATGTACTACGGGAGCAGAAGCCTTATATGCTGATCTGGGACATTGCGGTAAAAGAAACATACAGGCAAGCTGGATATTTGTATTATCCTGCCTAATCTTAAATTATCTCGGACAATCCGCCTGGTGTTTGCAACACGAAGGAGAGATACTTACTATCGGAAGCCCCTTCTATGCCATCGTGCCGAAACATTTATTGACCTACTTTATCATCCTTGCCACCATAGCGACCATCATAGCCAGTCAGGCTCTGATCAGCGGGTGCTTTACACTGGTCAGCGAGGCCATTAAACAACGTCTGTGGGTCAATTTACGGGTAGATTATCCCGCAGAATCCAAAGGACAGATTTATATTCCGGCTATCAACTGGCTGCTCTTTACAGGGTGCATTATTATCATAATTTTATTCAGAGAATCCAGCAATATGGAAGCCGCCTATGGCCTTACCATCACCATCGATATGATTATGACCACCGGATTGCTGATGTTGTTTTTCCGAATAGAAAAGAAACCGCTTATCCTAATTGCTGTCTTAGGGTTAACTTTTTTTTCGATAGAATTTATTTTCCTGCTGTCCAATATGCGTAAGTTTTTTTATGGTGGCTGGTTCACCTTCTTTATCGCTTCCATCTCTTTCATGTTGCTGTTTTTCCTGCATCGTGCCCGTTCTATCCGGGATGGGTACAATCAGTTGGTGAATCTCGATGATTTTATTCCCATGTTTAATGCCATCATAGAAGACAAAAGCATTCCTAAGGAAGCGACGAATCTGGTATTCATGTCACGAAAGTCAAAAAGAACGGCACAGGTGGATTCCAATATCATTTATTCCATATTTCAGCGAAACCCGAAAAGAGCCGATGTGTACTGGTTCATACACGTTGATATTTTAGACTATCCGAATGAGCATGACAAGAATTATTATGTAAAGACCATCATACCCGGAAAGGTTTTCTTTGTCCGGCTGGAATTTGGGTTCAAAGTAAAACATAAGGTGAACAGGCTCTTCCATAAGGTCGTGGAAGAGATGATTCTAAGCGGAGAAGTGGATGAATTAAGCCGTTATCCTTCGATGAGGGAAAATAATATTCCGGCTGATTTCAAATTTGTATTCGTGAAACCCATACTTTCCGAAGATAATGACCTGAAACCCAGAACCAGGCTGGTGATGAATGTGTATGAATTCCTGACCAATATGAGTTATCCTCCATATAAGGATTTCGGTCTGGACACCTCTTATATTGAAATCGAAGCAACGCCGTTAAATTTTCATTTAACCAATAAACTTACGTTACAACGAAAGGAAAGGCTGGAATAGCCTTTCTAAAACAGGGAAATCTGGCCATTTACTTTCGGGTCAAATAAATCACATCTTAACTCCGGAATCGTTCTTCCTTTAAAAAATTTATTTCTAGCCATTTCAACTTGTTGTTTAATGGAATGCGCAATAACGCCTTCTCCGCGCATACGTCTTCCGGATTGAGCATCCTGGATCTGTCCGCCGTGCACGGCTTTTGTCTGATTCAGTACCTTCTCTTTCCTTAACGGAAATGCTTTCTCCAGCCAGTCCGTAAATACCTGTTCCACCTCTCCCGGCAAACGCAGAACATTATATCCAATACCGAGAGCAGCGGCAGCTGCCGCTGCTTTTGCTTTTGCAATTTTCATAATTTCAATATCCGTCAAACCCGGAACGACCGGAGCAATATTGACCATGACTGGAATTCCGGCTTTGGCAAAAACCTCCACGGTATCCAATCTCTTTCCGGCAGATGCCGTCCGCGGCTCCATCATGCGGCGAATCTCTTCATTCAACGTGGTAATGCTGATGATGACATGCACCAATTGCAGCGTCGCCATCTCCTGTATTATATCTATATCCCGCTGTATAAGGCTGTTCTTGGTGATGATACCGACGGGATGTTTGTGATCCAGCAATATTTGCAACAATTGTCTCGTTATTTCCAGTTTGCGTTCTACAGGCTGATAGCAATCGGTATTACCGGAAAGCATAATAGGACTCGATCTCCAGGATCTTCTGGAAAGCGTCTTGCGCAATAAATCCGGTGCGTTTTTCTTTACCAGAATAACGCGCTCAAAATCGAGTCCGGCGTTGTAGCCCCAATACGGATGTGTATTCCGGGCATAACAGTAAGTGCAGCCATGCTCACAACCCTCATAGGGATTCATCGAATAATCCAACGGAACATCCTTGCTCTTTACCGGATTGACAATCGTTTTTGGAAAAACCTCCAAATATTTGGTTAAAACGTTGGTTGCACCTTCCTCTTCCACATACTCCATTTCATCGTAATTCAGGGACGAATAACGATTCGTCAGGTTGCTTTGCGCGCCCCGGCCATTTTGAAAATGAATATTCACAGTGAATTTAAGGTAAGGATAGAATTTGAGTTTTGAGATGTGGGGCCTGAGAATTAACACAAGAAATTCTCAACATCTCCTAACTAATTTCTCAAATCTAACTAAACCAACTCCTTACATATTGCAGAAATAGTCTTCACATCTCCCATCGTATAATAATGCAGGCATGGCACCCCAAATTTGACCAGTTCTTTGCTCTGCTCAATGCACCATTCAATTCCAATCTGTTTTACCTCCGCATCCTCTTTACACTTTTTAGCCTCCTTGACCAATGCTTCCGGCATATTGATAAAGAAAGCCGCCGGGATGCTGTTCAACTGACCCATCTTGGTAATCGGTTTGATACCCGGAATGATGGGAACATGAATGCCCATTTCCTGGCAATCCTCTACAAATTTGAAATAAGCCTTATTGTCAAAAAACATTTGCGTAACGATATAATCAGCACCGGCGTCTATTTTCTGTTTGAGGTACAGCAAATCCTGTTCGTAGTTCGCCGCTTCAAAATGTTTTTCAGGATAACCCGCCACGCCTATGCAAAAATCCGTCTTTACCGGATTGATTAAGTCATTGTCCAGATACCTGCCGGCATTCATATTGGCAATCTGTTCCACCAAATCCAGCGCAAAGGCGTGCCCGTCGGGCTCCGGTACGAATTTTTTCTCCAGCTTACGGGCATCTCCCCGAAGTGCCAGGATATTCTGAATGCCTAAGAAACCTAAATCTATCAGCGCGTTTTCCGTTTCTTCCTTGCTGAACCCACCGCACAGAAAATGAGGTACCGCTTCCACATTGTACCGGTATTTGATAGCCGCACAGATGCCTACCGTTCCCGGACGTTTTCGTACAGCTATTTTTTCAAAATAACCGCTTGGCGTCTGTTTATACTCAAATTCCTCTCTGTGATAAGTCACATCAATAAAGGGAGGCTGGAATTCCATCAGAGGGTCCAGTATCTTGGTGATGGAATCGATGCTTTTTCCTTTCAACGGAGGCAGTATCTCAAATGAAACGAGTGTTTTATCCTTATTTTGCGCTAAAATGTCGGTTACCTTCATGAATGCTTTTTGTGAAAATGAACTGCAAACTTACGAATTCGAAAAATTAATTTTTAGTATAATACAAAAATTCGTACTTTTGGACTCTAATATTTGTTCTTTACATACCAACTTATTTTGAAAGGTGGAGGGAGTAGGCCCTGAGAAACCTTAGCAACCCTAGACATCTGATGTTTGGAAGGTGCTAAATCCTATCCGGACTACCTTGTCTGGAAAAGATAAGATGAGTTCAGCCCTCTCAAAATATAGTTGTCCGTTCAGAATGTATCTTTCACACAGAAAAAGTGACTCGGATTATGAATGAATTACTATCTAAAATCGCGCAGGAACGCATCCTTATCCTGGATGGCGCCATGGGCACCATGATACAGCGCTACAACCTGGAAGAAGAAGACTATAGGGGCGAGCACTTTAAAAATCACCCCTACCCGCTGAAAGGCAATAACGATTTACTATCCATCACACGGCCGGACATCATCAAGGCCATTCATCGCCAGTATTTTGAAGCCGGCGCCGATATCGTGGAAACCAATACCTTCAGCGGCACCACCATTGCACAGGCTGACTATCACCTGGAAGATGCGGTATATGGTATCAATTTCCAGAGCGCTAAAATTGCCCGGGAAGTGGCTGATGAGATGACCGCCAAAGAGCCGGACAAACCACGTTTCGTGGCAGGTGCCATGGGGCCAACCAACCGGACCTGTTCCATCTCGCCGGATGTGAACGACCCGGGATATCGCGCCGTGACATTTGATGAACTGGTAAAGGCCTATTACGAACAGGCAAAAGCGTTAATCGAAGGTGGAGTAGATATTTTATTGATTGAAACCATCTTTGACACGTTAAATGCAAAAGCGGCGCTATTTGCCGTTCAGACACTCTTCGAAGACCTGGACAAAGAATATCCCGTCATGATTTCGGGTACCATCACCGACGCCAGCGGAAGAACCCTGAGCGGACAAACGACGGAAGCCTTTTTAATTTCCCTGTCACATGTACCCTTGTTTTCCATTGGATTAAATTGTGCATTAGGTGCCAGGGAACTGCGGCCATATCTGCAGATATTATCCAAAGAAGCCCCATTCCTGGTGAGCGCCTATCCGAATGCCGGGCTGCCGAATGAATTCGGTGCGTATGATGAAACACCGGATATCATGGGACAGCAAATCCGCGAATTCCTGGAACTGGGACTCATCAATATCTTAGGCGGATGCTGCGGCACCACACCGGATCATATCAAACGTATTGCAGAGATAGCAAGTGAATATAAACCGAGATTAGTAAATAGTTTACAAGAGATAGAAAATTAAATCATGAAAAACACCTCCCTTAATCTCCTGGTAGGAGGGAAATTCGGACAGTAATAAACCAATCCGTAATTACATTGTATCACAGCAATTACGAAAAGACAGCACTGTCGGAATTCCCCTCTTGAGGGGGGATTAAGGGTGTGTGATAACAATAAATGTAAAATGTCAGAAAATAACCTACTTAAATTATCCGGACTCGAACCTTTAATCGTTTCCAAAGCATCCAATTTTGTCAATATCGGCGAACGTACCAACGTAACCGGCTCCAAGGTGTTTTTAAAAATGATCAAGGAAGAGCGTTTTGAAGACGCCCTTTCAGTAGCGATGGATCAGGTACGCGGCGGCGCACAGGTATTGGATGTGAATATGGATGAGGGCATGATTGATGGCGAAAAAGCCATGGTGAAATTCCTCAACCTGATTGCCTCCGAACCGGAAATTTCCCGTATTCCGATTATGATAGACTCTTCCAAATGGGAAATCATAGAAGCCGGATTGAAATGCATACAGGGAAAAGGCATCGTCAATTCCATCAGCTTAAAAGGCGGAGAAGAAGAATTTATCCGCCAGGCGAAATTGATCAGGAAATATGGCGCCGCTACGGTGGTCATGGCTTTTGACGAGCAGGGACAGGCCGACAGCTACGAACGCAGGATAGAAATCTGCCAGCGCAGTTATGACATCTTGGTCAACAACGTACAATTCAATCCGAACGATATCATCTTCGACCCGAATATTTTTCCGGTGGCGACAGGAATGGAAGAACACCGCAACAATGCGCTGGACTTCTTCCGGGCGACGAAGTGGATACGCACCCATCTGAAAGGGGCACACGTCAGCGGCGGAGTCAGCAACGTCTCTTTCTCTTTCCGGGGAAACAATATTGTACGCGAGGCCATGCACTCTGCTTTCCTGTATCACGCCATTCAGGAAGGCATGGATATGGGCATCGTCAATCCGACAATGATAGAAGTCTACGACAATGTGGAGAAAGGATTATTAGAGCGTGTGGAAGATGTCTTATTAAACCGGAGAGACGACTCTACTGAACGACTACTGGAATACGCAGAAACCGTAAAAGGCAGCGCAAAGAAAAGAGAAGAAGACCTGGCATGGAGAAACCAATCCGTTCAGGAGCGCCTGAAACACGCCTTGGTCAAGGGTATCGTTGACTTCATTGATGAAGATACGGAAGAATGCCGGCAGCAGTATGACAAACCACTGAGCGTCATTGAAGGCCCGCTGATGGACGGTATGAATGTAGTAGGTGATTTATTCGGAGCCGGCAAAATGTTCCTGCCACAGGTGGTGAAAAGTGCACGGGTGATGAAGAAATCCGTGGCTTATCTCCTGCCATTTATCGAGGCTTCCAAACAAGCAGGGGAAAGCAACAAACAGGGCAAAATCTTATTAGCCACCGTTAAGGGCGACGTTCACGACATCGGAAAAAATATTGTGGGCGTGGTGTTGGCCTGTAATAATTTTGAAATCGTAGACCTGGGCGTGATGGTGCCTTGTGACAAGATACTGGATGCTGCCGAGAAAGAACAGGCAGACATCATCGGATTAAGCGGACTGATTACTCCTTCGCTCGATGAGATGGTATTTGTGGCGAAAGAAATGAAACGCCGCGGCATGAAACAGCCTTTGCTGATTGGCGGAGCCACCACTTCCAAAATCCATACAGCCGTTAAGATCGAACCCAATTACGACCAGCCTACCATACACGTACTGGATGCTTCCCGCAGTGTACCGGTAGCAAGTTCCTTGTTAAACAAAGACAACAGAGATAAATTTATCACCGATATTAAATCGGAATACGAGATGATGCGCGAAAGGCATCAGGGCAAGCAAATCATCAAAGATTATATTTCACTGGAAGAGGCCCGCAAAAACAAATTGCAGTTAGACTGGGAACACTACAACCCGCCGAAACCCAGTTTCCTGGGCACCCGGGTTTTTGAAGAGTACGATTTGTCGGAAATACGGCCGTATATTGACTGGACACCCTTTTTCTCCACCTGGGAATTGCACGGAAAGTATCCGAATATCTTAGAAGATAAGATTGTGGGCGTGGAAGCGAAAAAATTGTTCCATGACGCCAATGCCTTACTCGATAAAATCATTGCGGAAAAATGGCTGACGGCAAAAGCGGTCATCGGGTTTTTTGAAGCCAACAGCGATACAGATGATATTATCATTACTGCTTCCGAAAATAACGAGCAGGAACCGGTTTCCCCTCTTGAGAGGGGATTAAGGGGTGTGTCTCTGCACCACCTGCGCCAGCAAAACAAGAAAGGGGAAGGACTTCCGAACTACTGCCTGAGCGATTTTGTGGCTCCGAAAGAAAGCGGCAAACAGGATTACATCGGCGGCTTTGCCGTGACCACCGGGATTGGCATTGAAAAATGGCTGAAACATTTTGAAGAACAGCACGATGACTACAACAAGATCATGCTGGCGGCATTGGCGGACCGATTGGCAGAAGCTTTTGCCGAACGCATGCACGAGCGGGTGCGCAGGGAATGGTGGGGATATGCCCTGCATGAACAGTTGGGCAACGACGAGCTGATCAAGGAAAAATACGAAGGTATCCGGCCGGCGCCGGGCTATCCGGCCTGCCCTGACCATACCGAAAAACCAATACTGTTCAAATTACTGGATGCTGAAAAGAATGCAGGCATTATCTTAACGGAAAGCAATGCGATGTATCCGGCATCGAGCGTAAGCGGCTGGTATTTCTCCCATCCCGACAGTAAGTATTTCGGCATAGGTAAGATAGCCAAAGACCAGGTGGAAGATTATGCGAAACGAAAAAACATGAAAACAGAAGAAATCGAACGATGGCTGCAGAGTGTGCTGAATTATGATGTGTAGGAGTGGCTTGATAGCTTTTTAGACGATAATGCATAGTATATTCTTTTCCTTGCAGAGTCTCCTGAAAGGGACACTTACATCTGACTAATTGTATTTAGTGTAGATTGCTTAATTCCTGAAATAATCTGATCTACTCTTACAGAATCATTTCCTCTGCTGATACTGATTGGAATCCCTGTTGTATTGTTGGCAGCCAAAGGCACCGCAGTTAATTTAAAAAAGCTGCCCGGCCTGTTATTTTAACAGGCAACGTAATATCAACTACAATTCCAAAACCAGATAACTCCGTTGTGTTAAATCGCGTTAACCCTACGCTTATTTTCCCGGAAGCAGCACCGCTTAAATCTTCAATTTTAGTGTAATTGGCACCCAATATATTGGCTGAATTCAAGTAAAAAACAACCGTTTAATCATTTATTTTGCCATTCACAAATATAAGGCTGAGTAAATGAATGTTTATTCCAATTTTTAAATTACCTTTAGAATATAAGCAGTATAAAAAATATTGAAATCTTTAATATTTATACTAAATTAAATTTTACTCTACACTTTTAGAGATGCCGAATTGAGCATATTAATGCGTTTATTACCTGAACTCAGCCTTATTAAATATAGCATAAAAAATTAGAATTCAATAATATATTGATGAATATTTCATATTTATCAACAAAAACGCAGTCTTATTGACCGACCATATATACCCGTAGTTAGTTGGTTGGAAACCAACGACGGCGAAGATAGTCCATGGTATCATTCTTTTCCCAGCAGAGATTCTGTAAGGAACTCTGCAAAAACAAACCGAATACTGTATATCTGATATTTACGGATTGTAACTAACATCTTCGGGCTTGGCGAAATGGCGTTTCGCCAAGTCGCAAGAATAAGTTTAGCGAAAAGATTCCAATATATTATTGTTTAAGCTAAGGAAAATACAGCTATTACGGCAAGGCGATGCTAGGCGGCGTTACTTTCATATTGTTTTATCGCATTCAACTCGGATTTCTTTTCATTACTTTCTTCTTCAATATCAAAATCATCCTGAAGACCTAGCCAGAATTTTGCAGAATTTCCAAAATATCTTGAAAGCCTTAGCGCTGTATCTGCAGTAATACGTCTGTTTCCTTTTACAATTTCTGAAACGCGTGTTTGAGGTATTCCGATATCTTTAGAAAGCCTATAGGCAGTAATCCCCAACGGACCAAGAAATTCTTCTTGAAGAACTTCGCCCGGATGTATGTTTTTTAATTTTCTCACAAGTTGTTTATTTTAATGATAATCTATTATTTGAACTTGATCAGCGTTATTTTCAGCCCACATAAAAATAATCCTCCATTGATTGTTTATTCTGATAGAATAGAAATTTTTCAGATTTCCTTTTAACTTTTCTAGTCTATTGGATGGAGGAATTAGCAAATCATTAAGGTGTTGAGAGTTATTTAGCATTCTTAATTTTCTACGTGCTATTTCCTGAATTTCGGCAGATAAACTTTTAATCCTTTCTCCTTCCCAAATTTTTCTAGTGTCTTTGTCTCCGAAAGACCGAATCATACTATAATTTTACGTTACTAACGTCAAAGATAAGTATCTTCAATGAAATTCACAAATTATCTTGTAATTTCAATTGTCTGCCAAAGAATGTCGCCTAACTCGTATGTAGGGGAAGTTTTTCATATTTATCCTTTCCTGTTGTTTCATATCTTTCGCCTCTTTGTGCTTTTCCCTTCAGCGTCTCGCGCAGAGGACTATGCCTAAACGGAAGCACATACCAAAAACAACGCAGATTCCTTCCCAAAAGACTCTGCGCATAACAGAAACAACAATCCGGTGAATTCATCTTCCAAAATCCATCCCGATTTCTTAGTTTTACAACCCGCATGTATGAACAAATCTCCTACCAGTCTGCCGAAGAAGCCCTTTCCGTCCTAAAAAGCGGTGACCGTGTTTATATTCACGGCAGTGCCATGACGCCCACCTTTCTGCTGCAGGCACTGGCGAAAGAAGCACCCCGGTTGCGCAACGTGGAACTTACCTTCATATCCGTTCACGGGGATATCGTGGTGGACCGCCCGGAATATGAAGATAACTTTCACATCAACTGTCTGTTCGTAAGCGACAGTGTGCGCAAAGCGATTCAGGAGGGCCGCGCGGATTTTATTCCGGTCTTCCTGAGCGATATTCCGGACCTGTTTAAAAACGGGCAACTGCCGCTGGATGTCGCCATCATACAGGTATCACCCCCCGACAAGCACGGCTATTGCTCCCTGGGTATCAGCGTGGACATCGCCCGCGCCGCTGTGAGTACCGCCAGGCATATCATTGCGCAGGTCAACCCGGGGGTACCGCGCACACACGGCGACAGCATGATACACACCGACCGGATTCACGCATTCGTATATGCCGAGGACGCGCTGCACGAAGTGGACTACAGCACCAAGATGGGCGATGAAGAACTGCAGATCGGAAAATATATTGCGGAATTGATTGATGACGGCAGCACCCTGCAAACGGGTATCGGCACCATACCGGATGCGGTGCTGAAATCCCTGTACAACCATAAAAACCTGGGTATCCACACGGAAATGTGCAGCGACGGCATCATTGATTTATTTGAAAAGGACATCATCAACAACTCCCGGAAAGTGATACATCCGTATAAGACGGTTACGGGATTTGCCGTTGGCACCAGACGGCTGTACGACTATGTCGATGACAATCCCGCCTTTGCCTTTCTTGATATCGACTTTGTCAACGATCCGCATATCATCCGCAAAAACCCGAAAGTGGTGGCCATCAACAGCGCCATCGAAGTGGACATCACAGGCCAGGTATGTGCCGACAGTATCGGTACCCGCCTGTTCAGCGGCATCGGCGGACAGATGGATTTCATTCGCGGCGCGGCGCTGAGCCAGGGAGGCAAACCCATCATTGCATTAACAGCCAGAACTAAAAAAGGTGCGCCTCGTATCGTTCCGTATTTAAAACAGGGTGCCGGTGTGGTGACCACGAGAGGTCATGTACATTATATCGTCACCGAATACGGTGTTGCTTATCTTTACGGAAAAAATATGCGTCAGCGTGCGAAAGCACTCATTGACATTGCTCATCCTGATGATCGCGAGATGCTGGAAAAAGCCTGTATGGAACGATTTATTACGTTCTGACTGACCATAGTTGTTACGGTTACGGATTTTTTCCGTCGCTGGCCAATTATCCTGAATTGAAACTAAAAACGTTCTTTATTTTATGACCGTTTGGTGTTGACTGCCTAAAGACGAATTTCAGTTCACAGCGTTTCGAGTGTTATTTTTGCAGCAGTTTTACAATCCACTTTGCCCCATCCAAATATTGGATGTTTTTGCGCATTATTGGTGTAAAAGTACGTGGAGGAGCAAATGAAAATATCTTTTATTTGCTTTGCAGACAAGTTAGGATTGATACTCCAAATTAGGCCAAACATGGCTGCCGTTGCTGATACCGTTTCAGAGCTGGAGGAGGAATGATCAACAACAAAATCCGTTTCTCTTCCGCTCGTTGATGTTTCTCCTAATTCAAAAACACCATTTGTGGTTCTTGTATCTTGTATTCCTGTTGTCGCAATGGTTTCGGGCATACTGGCAGGAAATACGACGCCTATTAAATCTTTAAGGATTGGCACCGGCAGAAACGTGCCGGAAGCGCTTACAAATATTTTATCTTTTGCCGTATAATACTGAATCGCTCTTTTCATCTCGTTGTTAACAAATATAGTTCCCATTGACATGCTGATAACTTTAACATCCGGGTCATCAGCCATGGCTGTAATTGCATTTATGGTACCCGAAAAATCTTGTGGAAATATAAAAAACACCCACTGCGCAGAACGCACTGTTCGGAATTTTCCTTTCGGAATAATACTGTATACGATACTGGTCTGTCTTGTACCGTGGTCAAAAAGTCCGTTGATTAACTTACTGATTCCAAACACATCATAATCTCTGGGATGAGGACCGTCCGGATTTCCATTTACAACAGGACTAAAATAGCCTTCTGTTTTGTAAGCAGGATTTCCAACTTTAACAAATGGAACAAAATCCGGAAATACACCATTGTCCAGTACTGCAACTTCAAGTCCGTCAAATTTATTTAAACTGTCATAGACAAAGTTCAGGTTGTGGTTTCTTATAACGTCTGCATCTCTGCTGCTAATGGATTCTATGTATTTATCGTAAGAAATACTGCTGGTGTCCGGATCATAATCTCCGGGATTTACATCAGTAATTCTTTGATTGGCGTAATTCTCGGATTGATAACCGGTTTTGATTTCCTGGTCACTGATAAAAAATTCTCTGTCGTATTTAAAGTTGGTAATTTCGACAAATTCAACTCTGTCAAAATTTCTGAGCACATCTATCGTTTTTTTATTCTTTATGCTGAATTTCAGTGTAGAAAGTTTGTCATTTTCTTCCAGTAGAATTTTATCCCTGTCCAATCCTTCCTGTTTTTCTGCTTCTTTAATGATTGCTTCTTTCAGCTGATTATCAGAAGATATAAAATCCGTGTTATATCCAACGGTAATACATCTGTCTTCGCAGGTTTGAAGTGCTTCAAAAATAAAATCTGTTGATTGTGCGTTCCAGTCAAAAAGCGTTTTGCTTTCAGTAATAATTTTTTTTATTTCCTGATTTATAAAATCAGCTTGCTTATGGTTGTTATTCTCTTTTTTACAGGATAAAGAGGTTAAAAGTAAAAGTACTGGATAAAAAAATTTTTTCATGTGTATGTATTTATACAATTTAATTATGCTTGATTGGTTGTTGAGAATATAGATTAGAAAACGTATAATACTATAGTACCTTTAAAAAAATATAATCCATACTAAGCCTTTTCTATAATTAGGTTTCTTGATGAAAACAAATTGCTAACAGAGCCAATGTAAACCTAAAACGTCAGGTACTGCATTTTTTTATAAATATAGAGAACCAGACTTGTTTAAAATTTGACGTACGTCAAATTTTAAGTTGTTTTATTTTTAAATTTATTCAGCAGACTAACGCTGTTGTGTATATCTGTGATTTATACCATAAGCACAAACGAAATAAACAGCAAGAAACGCAGATGCGCTGATCATACAAAAATACCTATCTTCACTTTATGTTAGACAAAGCTCGGCGAATGTTTAAAGTGGATGTGGAAAAACTGCGTACTGCTGATTCTTCACACCTGTTCTGGATGGATCTAACCATGCTGCTCGTTGTGCTGCTAAACCTGCTGTATCTGTTTTTCGGTTTTCTGTTCAAGTTTTCTTTTTTTTCCTCGTTTATACATTACATATCGCCGGGTTTTCACGACTGGTATGCCGCTTATGTGTCTGACCTGGTCTTTTATTACGATTTGATATTCGTCGGTATTTATGTTGCCGAACTTGCCTTTCGCTGGATACGCAGTATTTACCGCAAAAAATATGACCACTGGTGGTTTTATCCGTTTGTACACTGGTATGATGTCATCATGTGCATTCCCATATTACATGGTTATAATTTCTTTGCTGCCGTTCGCCTGGCCGGTCTGGTATATCGGTTACAGCGGCTCGGTGTATTTGATCTAACCAAAACCTACTTCTTTAAAAAATCCACTCAGGCATCTGAAATCATGGTGGAAGAGGTGAGTGACCGCGTTATCGCCAAGATGATTTCCATGATGCAGAATGAGGTCAACCAGGGCTCGCCCGTTTTGGAAAAAATTGTCACCAATGTGGTCAAACCCAAGGAAGATGTAATTGTCAACTACCTGAGCGGACGCATCGGTGAAGCCATGAACCTGTCATACACCCAATACCGGGGCGAACTAAAACAGTATATCGAAACCATCATCAGCCGGGCAGTGAATGAAAACAACACGGTTGATGCACTTCGGTATATTCCGGGATTGGGGAAGATTTTTCAGGAAATGCTGGACAAAGCGGTGGCGGATATCACATTCAACACCATTGATAAAATCATGAAGGATGTCATCAACCCGAACAACACCCGAGGTATCAAGGAGGTGACGCATGGCCTGATTGAAACATTCCTGGATAAGGAGCACCCTGAATCACAGGAACTCAATGCGATGATTATTGGCATCATCAACGACTCGCTGGAAGAAGTAAAACGAAGCGTTCTGGTTAAAGAATGGAAAATCAGGCAATTAGAAGAAGAAAAGAAAAAACTGGAAACTGAAATTGCAAAAAAGTAAAAAATATTTCGCCCTTAAAAGTTCACTTTGGCACGAGAATTGTTACTAATTATAAAGAAAAAGCGTTTTATTTTTTAAAGGTTAATAAAAACATTTTCATTTGGTTGGTTTAAAATAGTCCCGGACAGTGTTGCCCGGGATTTTTTATTTTGGACGGCAGTAATTCTGCGGTTCCGTATTTTCCGGCAAGCCTTCCGTGTTCAACTTCCTGACGATTTCCGAGCCTCCTTCTTCCTCTCCTATGCTTACCGCATTCTCACCGTATAGGATGTCCCAGACCTGCTGAAGTTTGTATACACTTTGATTATAATGACTGCTGAGGATGATAACGGTCGTTTTATCACTGATTTTCCGGTTAAAGACAGAATTAAAGCTGTGCCACCATCCGTTGTGGTAAATCAGGCGGGTACCGTCCGGCTGATCCTGCATACGCCAGCCAAGTCCGTAGTTTTTGTTGCCGGATTTCTCAAAGCTTTGGGGTGTAAGGGCCAACCCTAAGATTTCGGGCCGGATAAATTTTCCGGCATAGAGCGCCTGGTCCCATTTGTATAAATCACGGACCGTACTGTAGATTCCCTTATCACCGGTGACTCCGTCTGTGTAAACAATCTGGTCTTCTATCCAACGGGAGCCTTTGTACCCTTTTACGGCAGATGGCCGCGGACTCAAGGGGTCGTATAGCCAGGTATCCAGCATTCCAAGCGGCACAAAAACAGCCTGATGCATAAAATCACAGAACGGAATTCCGGAAACTTTTTCAATAATGAGCGCCAGCAAAACATAATTCGTATTGTTGTATCGGAAATGTGTATCCGGAGCGTTCAGTACTTTAGGTTTGAATTTTATCAGCTGCTTCAGCACATCCTCATTCGTCATGAATGACTTCTTGTCCTTCCAGTACACTTCCGAGAAATTAAGGTAATTGGGAAGTCCGGAGCGATGGCTCATCAGCATGCGAATGGTTATTCCCTTGTATGGAAATGCCGGAAAAAACTTCTGCAGCGTGTCATCCAGCGATATCATGTTTTGCTGTAACAACAATAATATCCCCGCAGAGGTGAACGTCTTGGACGTGGAGGCTATCTGAAAGGAAGAACGTTCCGTGAGTGGCTCTTTGGTCTGATAGTCCTTATACCCGTAATAGCGTTCAAAGATGGGTGTACCTTTATAGGATATTAGAACGGAGCCGTTGAATCCGCCATAGGTCTTTCCTTCAAAGTAGCAATCCAGCTGGTGTATCTTCTCCACCACATCTGAATCCTGTATATCCACTACTTCCTTATCATAGCTCGCATATTCGGAGGGCCTGACTTCCGGCGGCAAAAAACCCGTCGGTGTTCGCTTACTGCTGCCATGCTGACAAAACGTACAACACAGTCCTGCTATCAATAAATATATAGTAAGAATAAACTGCTTCATTTTTCTTTTTCGTCTGCACGATTCCTTTAACAACATAGTATCCAATCAGTCGCCATAAAAATACCTTTTTATATAAAGAATGTTAATCAATAGATGTTACCAAACGTTGAAAAGTATTTTGTACGGAATATGAGGGATAATCAGCTATTTTTACAAAAAAGAAAAATTATGAAAAGAAGTGAATCCCTGTTGATGGAATACGAGAAAGAATGCGCCAATACGCGTAAACTGCTGGAGGCTGTTCCCATAGACAAATTAAGCTGGAAGCCTCATGCAAAATCAATGTCTTTGGAACAACTCGCCGTACACATTGCCGATATTCCAAACTGGATGGCTGTAACGATTGAAAAAGATGTATTAGATTTTGCAAAGGAAGAATACAAACCGAAAAAAGTTTCGGCATCGGAAGATTTGCTGAAAATCCATGATGATGCGGTAGCTGCGGCATTAAAATGCTTAGGCGATGCGAGTGATGAAACACTGCTGCAGGACTGGACTATGCGCAATGGCGAGCAGGTCTATTTCACGATGCCGAAAGTGGCTGTTCTGCGTATGTTTGTGTACAACCACCTGTATCATCACCGCGGTCAATTGACCGTATATCTGCGTTTACTGGATGTGCCGGTGCCGGGCATGTATGGGCCCACGGCGGACAATCAAAGTATGTAACAGATTTTATTCAACTATCTGGATGATGTGCACCGGGCAGGCTTTTGCGGCCTGCAGGTTGCTCTCCAGTTCTTCCTCACGCACCCTGACACTCCAGAAGCCTTTCTTGTCTTTGGCTTCCAGCAATACGCTTTTGCCGTCTTTGCGGCTCATGCGCCAGCGCTGCGGAGCCAACTCCACACAGTAGTTGCACCCGATGCATTTTGCCCGTTGCTGTATAATGGTAATCAAGCGGTTGTTTCAATAGCATTCACAATCTTATACAATTTGTCGCTGGTGCGAATCGGTGCGTCTAGTTTGAACGCGCAGCTCTCGCCTTTCTTTGCCGTTTGCACCGCACCTTCTGAAGTATGCAATTCCGTGATGGTTGTTTCAATGGCCCCGGTAGTCGGACCGGTAATCAATACCGTATCTCCAATGCTTAAATCATAAGACTCCAGTGTGAATTCCGCCACCCGAATTTTATCAAAATAATTGGTGCCCTTACCGAGATAGATTTTGCGGGTGGTCGCTTTTGAACCCGGACTGTCATTCCATTCACCCAATTCCTTACCCAGATAATAGCCGCTCCAGAATCCGCGATTATAGACCCGTTGCAATCGCTCCATCCAATCAGCTATTTTTTCTTTCGTGTACATATTGTTGTAATATGCATCGATAGCCTCCCGGTAACATTCCGCGGTCGTTTTCACATAATCCGCTCCTTTTCCCCTGCCTTCGATCTTCATCACCTTCACGCCGCTTTCAATCACCTTATCCAAAAAATCGATGGTGCATAAATCCTGTGCAGACATGATATATTCATTGTCGATAGCCAGTTCATGTCCGTCTTCGTTGTCAATAACCGTATAGCTCCTTCTGCAATTCTGCACGCAGGCTCCTCGGTTGGCAGAAGCGTTGGCGGTATGCAGACTCAGGTAACATTTTCCCGATACGGCCATACACAAGGCACCGTGCACAAATATTTCTATCTCTACCGGTTTTCCGGATGGTCCGCAAATATTTTCCTTTTCTATCTGGTCGCAGATCTTTTTCACCTGGATCAGACTCAGTTCTCTCGACAAGACCATCGTATCTGCAAACAACGCATAAAATTTCACTGTTTCAATATTGGTAATGTTGACTTGTGTAGAAATATGTACCTCCATCTGAATGGAACGCGCATAAGCGATGACGGCCTGGTCGCTGGCGATGACGGCGGTAATACCGCCGGCTTTTGCCTTTTCCAGTACGGTTTTGATGGCCGTCAGGTCGTGGTCGTACACGATGGTGTTGAGTGTCAGATAACTTCGGACAGTATTTTCCCGGCAGATGGCGCCGACTCTTTCCAAATCCTCCAATGTAAAGTTCATGGTAGCACGGGCGCGCATGTTGAACTGCTCCACACCAAAATAGACGGAATCGCAGCCGGCATGTATCGCCGCCATCAGGGCTTCGTAGCTGCCGGCCGGTGCCATTAATTCAATTTTATGCTGTTTGTTCATTGCGGTGCAAAGATAACGGCAATAACATTTCTGTATTATTACTAATACATCTAATCCCGAATCTTAATAGTAGTTTAAGAAGAGGAGATGTATTTATTCAGTCACATGCATTCGTTCGCCTTTTATCAATTTATCCACCCATTCATACAAATACATTCCGGAAGAATTTCTTTCATAAAACAAATCATTGTCTGCCAGCATCGTATGCGATGTGCCATTGATAAAATAGGTGGACCAGGTGCTTTTGGGTTTCAAAATATCATCCCGAAGATGAACAATACCTGATTTAAATACATTGGCCGGCAATTGATTGCCCGGTGCACCCATACAGTTATTATAGCCAAAACTTAAAAAGAAACGGGAAACGCCATCTTCATACGAAGAAACAAAACCAAAGTTTGCATTCGGATACTTTTTACTGGAGTATTCATATACATTAGCCAGCCCTAATTCCGGTTTTCCGCAGCAATCCAACAAGCCGTAGGGGATAGGCAACCCGAAGATAAATGTAAAACCCAATTGAAGACAAATTGGAAACGCCTGCGCATCGCTAAATAGCGGTCCGGAATCGTTGATTACGGTAATTTTTGCATTGGGAAACCGTTTTATCACTTCCAGGAAATTGACATATACGCCATATCCTCCTGCACTTAATCCAAACAGCACAATTTGCTCTACTTTATTATAATCAAAATAAGGTTGAATGAAATCAACGGATTTTATAAAATTATAAGACCCAACATAACGTTGTGTATCGGGCAGGTCAAGTGCCTGTCCGGCCCTCCTGGTGCCGCTGTGTACATCGCCGGTACAATAAGGAACAAAAACAAACGAAAAATCTTTCAACGGATTTTTGGGATTGTCTGCATCAAATATTCCGCGATGCGCATACTCCGCTGACAAAGAACTCCAGTCATTTTGGTTAAACGATTTTGGATTAGGGCCACAGGTTTCCGGATTAAAACATGCGCCGCCGCCATTAATATAAATTGCCAATTTTTTTGGGTTGCCAACGCGATAACCAATGCCTGTTGGAGATCCGTCCCTGCAAATCATGCCATTGATGTCGAACCAATGAAACGATTTCGGATTATCCTCCAACTCCATGAAAGGGTGCTTAAAGCTTGTCTGTACTTCTCTGGTACAGGCAAATAACAGGAATACGGAGCAAAACGAAAAGAAATATTTTTCCATAGAATAATAATTTTATCTCTAAATCTATGATATTTATTTTTAACAAACTACATATTCCTTCTGTACTGACCGCCTACTTCAAATAATGCATTGGTGATTTGTCCGAGGCTGCAGTATTTTACAGTTTCAATTAATACATCAAATAAGTTCTTATTGTTCAATGCTGCTTGCTGTAATTGCTGCAGATACTGCTGTGCCTCTTTGCTGTTGCGTTCGTGCAGGCGTTTTAAATTATCTATCTGCAGTTGCTTTTCTTCTTCCGTGCTCCGTATCACTTCCAGCGGCAAGATAGTGGGCGAACCTTTGGAAGACAAAAATGTATTCACACCAATCAGCGGCAATTCGCCGGTATGTTTTTTCATTTCATAATACATGCTTTCTTCCTGTATCTTGCTGCGCTGATACATGGTTTCCATCGCACCCAACACACCGCCGCGCTCTGTCAATCGGTCAAACTCCGCATATACCGCCTCTTCCACCAGATCCGTCAGCTCTTCGATAATGAAAGAACCCTGCAGTGGATTTTCATTCTTTGCCAGTCCCAGTTCCTTGTTAATAATCAGTTGGATCGCCATCGCGCGTCGCACACTTTCTTCCGTAGGTGTAGTAATCGCTTCGTCATACGCATTCGTATGTAATGAATTGCAGTTGTCATAAATCGCGTACAAAGCCTGCAAGGTCGTACGAATATCGTTGAAGTCAATTTCCTGCGCGTGCAAACTTCTGCCGGATGTCTGTATATGGTATTTCAGTTTCTGGCTTCTGTCATTCCCTTTATACAGATACTTCATCGCTTTCGCCCATATTTTTCGGGCCACACGGCCGATGACCGCATATTCCGGATCAATACCGTTGCTGAAGAAGAAAGATAAGTTGGGTGCAAAATCATCAATATGCATTCCCCGCGACAAATAATATTCCACAAACGAGAACCCGTTTGCCAAGGTAAAAGCAAGCTGTGAAATAGGATTGGCCCCGGCTTCCGCGATGTGATAACCGCTGATAGAAACCGAATAGAAGTTACGCACCTTGTGCTGCACAAAATACTCCTGTACGTCGCCCATTAATTTCAGGGAAAACTCCGTCGAGAAAATACAGGTATTCTGGGCCTGGTCTTCTTTAAGAATATCCGCCTGTACCGTCCCGCGAACCTGTGATAGTGCATGCGCCTTTATTTTTTCATAGACATCTTCTGGCAGCACCTGGTCTCCTGTAACACCCAACAACAATAATCCTAAGCCATCGTTCCCTTCCGGTAAATCACCCTGATAGGATGGTCGTTTAGCCTTTTTATCTTTATAGATATTATCAATTTTGTGATTGACTTCTTCCACCAAATGATGTTCGCGAATATATTTTTCGCACTGCTGGTCAATGGCTGCATTCATAAAGAAGGCGCAGATGGTAGGTGCAGGCCCGTTAATCGTCATGGAAACCGATGTATTCGGCGAACACAGATCAAAACCGGAATACAATTTTTTGGCATCATCCAATGTACAGATGGAGACACCACTGTTTCCGATTTTTCCGTATATATCCGGCCGAAAATCGGGATTGTTTCCATACAACGTCACGCTGTCAAATGCGGTAGATAAACGCTTGGCAGGCAAGCCTAACGATACATAATGAAAGCGTTTGTTGGTGCGCTCCGGCCCGCCTTCACCGGCAAACATGCGTGTTGGGTCTTCATTCTCTCTCTTAAAAGGGAACACACCTGCGGCATAAGGAAACTCACCGGGCACATTTTCCTGTAAATTCCATTTCAGAATATCGCCCCAAGCCTCGTATTTTGGCAAAGACACCTTAGGTATCTGCTGATGCGATAACGATTCGGTATGTGTCTTTATTTTCAGTTCCTTCTCCCGCACTTTGAACACGTAATATTCCCCGGCATAACTTTGTTTCTTTTCTTTCCAGTCTTCCAGTATTTGTTGGCATTCGGGATGAAGTTTTAGTTTTAATTCTTTGTCGATAGTCGATAGTCCATTATCCATAACATATTTAACCTGTGACCATTGACCATTGACCATTGACTTTAATTTATCAAGTGCATATAACTGATTGGCAATCTCACCCTGTTCTTTTGCCCAGGTATCGTAATCGCGGTTGGTTTTGGTGATATCGGATAAATAACGGGTTCGGTTGGGGGGAATGATATAAATCTTTTCGGAACCTCCGGTACGGAGGGATAATGAACTCTTCCAATCCATGTTACATTTCGCTGTAATGATTTTAACCAGCTGTAAATATAATTCATTAGTTCCCGGATCGTTGAACTGGGCGGCGATACTGCCAAATACAGGCATGTCTTCCGGGTTTTTATCCCATAGATTTCTATTGCGCTGATATTGCTTCTTCACGTCTCGCAGGGCATCCTGTGCACCTCGTTTGTCAAATTTATTGATGGCTACGATGTCCGCAAAGTCCAGCATGTCGATTTTCTCCAACTGTGAAGCGGCGCCAAATTCAGGCGTCATCACATACATGTAGACATCGGCAATATCTACGACTTCCGTTCCGCTCTGACCGATGCCCGATGTTTCAACAATGATCAAATCATATCCTGCTGCCTTGAAAATCTGGATGGCATCTGTCACATCTTTGGAAATGGAAGCGTTGGTTTGACGGGTAGCCATGGAGCGCATAAACACCCGCTCATTGTTGATGCTGTTCATCCGGATTCTATCCCCCAGCAAGGCTCCGCCGGTCTTTCTCCTAGAAGGGTCCACTGAAATGATGGCGATGGTTTTATCCGGAAAATCCAGCATAAAACGACGCACCAGTTCATCTGTCAGCGAAGACTTGCCTGCTCCGCCGGTACCGGTAATCCCCAGAATCGGGAGAGGAGATTGGAGAGGCAGGATTTGAGATTTTAATTTTTCAAATTCTTCCGGAAAGTTTTCCGCACAGGAAATCAACTGGCCGAGTTGTTTGGGGTTCTTATTTCTTATCCCATCAATGTCAAACCCAATATCCTTTCCGGTCGGGTAATCACATTTCGCCAGCAAATCATTGATCATACCCTGCAGGCCCATCGCTCTTCCGTCGTCCGGGGAGTAGATTCTGTCAATGCCGTAGGCATGCAGCTCCTCTGTCTCCGCAGGCAGGATCGTACCTCCACCGCCGCCGAATATCTTAATATGGCCGCAATCTCTTTCGTGCAGCAAATCATACATGTATTTAAAAAATTCCAGGTGGCCGCCCTGATAGGATGTCAACGCAATGGCATTCGCATCTTCTTCTATGGCGCAATTCACAATTTCGGCCACGGAACGGTTATGCCCAAGATGGATAACCTCTGCACCGGAAGCCTGAATAATACGCCGCATGATATTGATGGCTGCATCGTGCCCGTCAAACAGGGAAGCCGCCGTAACTATGCGTATTTTGTGTTTAGGTTGATAAGGTGCTGTTGCCTGCATACAAGTGACTTGTCTGACAAATTTACGCATTTAAGAATTAACAGATTATTTTCTTTCATTTTTCTATTAGAAATTAAATGTCTATTTTTAAACTAATATGAAGAAAAGAATTGCTCGTGAGATTTTGTATCTATTAGGTTTTTCTCTTATTGTAGGATTATTTTGTATTTCTATTGTTACCTACAACAAAAAAAATAGTAATAAATTAAATAAAACGCAAGCTGAATTACAAAAAAACTACTCTTTCTTACAAGAAAAGAATATTGAATTTGTATGTTTTAATAATGGCAAATTTGATTACACCATACCAATTTATATTCTTGGTGATTTTACAACAAATAGGAGTGATTTAAAATTAATTGGGAAAATAACTGATAATATCCCTATAGTATCTTCGAGGAACGAAATAGAAGACAATGCCTCAAAAGAAGTTGACGCACTTGAATTGTTAAATCAACTTAATAAGAAATTAACTGAAAAGTTATCTGCCGAAGAAAGTGAGCAAATTAACGCATACATAGCAAATACAAAATTGTATGGAAGATACAGCAACCGGATTCTTACAGAAAATGATGTTTACTACAATATTAAAATTGTAGCATTAACTCTATTAATTGTATTATTTATTATAAGATATTTATACTATACTGTTAGCTGGTCTCTAAAAACACTAAAAGAATAAACTTTTGGGAAATAACAATTTTGGAGAATTTAAAATATTTTGTACATTTGTTTACACTTTACTGTAAACTGTAAACTAAATGAAATCTAAACAAAAGATAATCAACCTATTAAAAAATAGAAAAGAATTGCAATCTGGTGAAATTGCTGACGAGACTGGCTTTTCACGGCAATATATTCATCGTGTTTTAAATGAATTGTTAGAAGAAAATATAGTGATTAAAGTTGGCAGACCGCCTTTAACGTACTATAAATGTAGCGAACCGGAAATAATAAAGGCAAGTGTACACATACCAAAAGAGCAACAACTTTTCTTGCAACAACATTTTTTGTGGATTTCTGAAAAAGGTGAAAAACTAGAAGGCAAAGAAGCAATGGAAGTTTGGTGCAAACGCCAAAAATTACCTTTTGAAAAAACGGTTGACGAATATATCAACACTCGAAAAAAATATCTCAAATTTTATAACAATGAAATTTACATTGATGGAACACAGAAATTAATAAATACAGTTGGATTTGAGAAAATTGGAATTGACAAAATGATGTATTTAGATTTTTATGCAATTGAGCGTTTTGGAAAAACAAGATTAGGAACATTGATGCACTATGCCAAGCAAGGTCAGAATAAAACATTAATGGCGCAAATTGTTGAAGAAACAAAAGACACCATTCATCAGATTGTTAAAGAAATAAAACCAGATGCGATTTTATTTGTGCCACCAACAATAAAACGGGAAATACAAATAATGCATTATCTGAAAAAACATCTTGCTGTAAATAAAATAGAAATCGATGTTCAAAAGGTTAAATCTGAGATAGTAATCCCACAAAAAGCATTATCGAAAATTAATGAAAGAATTGCCAATACACAAATGAGCTTTTTGGTTCGTGAAAAAATTCATTATAAAAAAATTCTGTTGATAGATGATGCCATCGGCTCGGGTGCAACCATGAATGAGATTGCCAATAAAATAAAGGACAAAGGTATTACCAAACAAGTATTGGGTTTAGCCATTACAGGTAGCTACAAAGGGTTTGAAGTGATTAGTGAGTTGTAGCTTTTATTGTAAATAATGTTAATCCTAACAATTACAAAAAAAGAAAAGTGTATCTTGAAGCATTAAATATATAATTCGTATGAAGAAGTTTTATTATGTGTTTGTTGGTTTGATATTTTTATTGATTACAGCAGCCGTTGCTCTTCCATTTCTATTCAAAGATAAAATTATTGCTAAAGCAAAAGAACAGATCGGAAACTATATTGACGCCAAAACCGATTTTGAAAGCATTGACTTATCCCTGCTGAAAAACATCCGGAATTTTCCAAATATCGCATTAGGCATAGACAATCTGGTCATCATCGGCAACGCTCCGTTTGAGGGCGATACGCTGCTGAACCTCGGGAATGCAAAAGTTTCACTGGACCTGATGAGCATACTCAAAGGAAACGAATACAAGGTAGAACAAATAGAATTAAGCGACGTTGCCTTAAATGCCATTGTGAACAAAGACGGATTGGAAAACTGGAATATAGTGAAGCAATCCAAAGATACCAGTGCAGATAAGCCCTTTAAACTGGCTCTGAATAAACTAATATTGTCCAATGTCAATCTGACTTACGACGACCTGAAAAACGACAACCATCTAAAACTCGATAACTTACAACACACGGGCAAAGGAGATTTTACGGCGGATGTGTTCGACTATACATCCCAAACCGATATACAAAAGATAAACTTTTCGCAAGGGATTATCTCCTATCTCAAAAATGCCACTCTTGCTTTCGACAGCAAACTGACTATCGACCAGCAAAAAAAGAAGTATTCCTTTAAAGATAATAAACTTTCCCTGAATGATCTGGGCTTGCTGTTCAATGGTTTTATAGAAATGCCGGACAGTACACAAACAAAAATGGATATCACCTTCAAAGCAGACAAAACCACTTTTAAATCCCTGTTATCATTAATTCCTGCGATTTATGCGAAAGATTTTGATGCCGTAAAGACGTCCGGTAATTTAGCACTGGACGGCATGCTGAAAGGTGTCTATCAGCGTAACTCTTATCCTGCATTTGCATTAAACATAAAAGTGGACAACGGAAAATTCCAGTATCCGAACCTGCCCACCGCCGTAAGCGATATCTTTATAGATGCGCATGTTAAAAATGCCGGCGGCAGTCTCGATAACACCGTTGTAAACATTCCTGACTTACGGCTCAGAATGGCGAACGAGCCTGTTGTGGCCCGCTTAAATGTAACCACACCGGTTTCCGACCCTGCTGTCGATTTATCTGCAAAAGGAAAAATCAATTTACCGGATATACAAAAATTCTACCCGTTGGATGGTGTACAGAAGTTAGCCGGAAATGCGAATGTGGATATCACATTAAAAGCAAAAAAATCGGATGTAGATGCAAAACGTTATCAAAACATCCAGGCTGCCGGAAATATCTCCGCCACCGGTATAGAATACGCGTCCAAAGACGTGCCGAAGCCTGTTTCCGTGAGGAATCTGTTACTAAATTTTTCACCTCAGTTTGTTGAAGTCACCGAATGTAAGGCAGCCATAGGAAAGAGTGATTTTGACATCAAGGGAAAACTGGAAAATGTAATTGGGTATCTGTTATCAAAAGATGCCGTCATTGCCGGAAATGTATCCATTGCATCCAACAGGTTAGATACCAATGAGTTTTTACCGGACTCTACCGCTGCCAACAAACCCAAATCACAGAAGGCCAAAGAAGTGGTCCGCCTTCCCAAAAACATTGACTTTACAGGCGTTGCCACTATCGGCGAATTACTGTATGATAAACTGGTTTTGAAAAACGTAGCAGGCAAAATCAACCTGAAGGACGAACAGCTCAACTTAAACAATCTGACGGCTAATCTTTTAGGCGGTTCGGCTACCGTCAGCGGGTACTATAATACAAAGAATGACATCCCGACCGGTAACCTGACCTATAACATCCAGAATTTTGATGTACAGCAGGTTTATACCTATGTGGGCAGCATGAAACAGGCGGCGCCGATTATGAAATATGTGAACGGCAGTTTTGGATCCAATATGAACATGCAAATGGCAATCAATCCGGATTTATCACCCGACATGAATTCCCTGAACGGAACGGCAAGCCTCAAAATGCCATTGGCGAATGTAACCGGCGTTCCCGCTCTGCAGAAAATCGTAGAACAGACCAAACTCAAACAACTGGAAAATCTGCGCATCGAAAATCTGGATATCAAAACAACGGTGGCAAACGGCCGGATTTTAGTTGCACCGTTTGAAACAAAAGTGAACAACCTGAAGATGACCATCGGCGGCTCACAGGGTCTGGACCAGACCATGGATTATGCCGTTGCAATTGATGTTCCGTGGAAAGAATTAGGGCAAGCCTCCAATTTTGCGCAGGGGCTGTTAGCTAAAAATCCGATTCCGCAACTGAACGGCATGGTGCCCGAAATCATCCGGTTGAATATGAAAATCGGTGGCACCTTCAAAGACCCTAAAATCACGATGGGAAAACCGGACGGTACTACCGGCGCCGGAACGATGAAAGATGTAGTGAAAGAGCAGGTGCAGCAGCAGGTACAACAACTCAAGGAGGAAGCCCAAACGCAGGCCAAACAGACACTGGATACCCTTAAAACACAAGTGCAGCAGGAGGTGAAAAATAAAGTACAGGAAATCCTGACCGGACAGAAAGACACCACCAGATCCGGCAATCCTGTAAACAATATCAAAGATGCGGTAAAAGACAAGATTAAGATTAAGCTTCCGTGGTAAGTTTTGGAAAGAACTATTCTGAAATTCCGGAATAGTTATTCCTGAGTGTATAAAACTTTTCCGTTCATCCATCTTTTATTTTAATATTTTTGTGTGTCTTTCTGATTCCAGAATTTTTTTGGAGCAGAAACCGATTCAATTGATTACAGACCACTTACCCCTAAAGCATGCAAATAGCCGAACTTCAACAAACAGCCTCACAGGTACGCAGAGATATTATCCGCATGGTACACCAATGCAAGAGCGGACATCCGGGCGGCTCGCTGGGCTGCGCCGATTTTATGACGGCCCTTTATTTTGAAATCATGGACGTAAACACCGATTTCAAGATGGACGGCATTGGTGAAGATTTATTCTTCCTGTCAAACGGTCATGTTTCACCATTATTTTATAGTGTACTCGCACGCAGAGGTTTTTTTGATGTAAAAGAACTGGGCACCTTCCGTCATATCAACACCCGCTTACAGGGCCACCCGACGACACACGAAGGACTGCCCGGCATTCGCATTGCCAGCGGTTCTTTAGGACAAGGCATTTCAGTAGCGATTGGTGCGGCATTGGCAAAAAAATTAAACGGTGATGACAGACTGGTGTATGTGCTGACCGGCGACGGCGAATTGCAGGAAGGACAAATCTGGGAAGCGGCCATTTTTGCTGCGGCTAAAAAAGTAGATAATTTAATCGTTACCGTTGACTGGAACGATGCACAGATAGATGGCTCCACACAGCAGGTGTGCGACCTCGGTGATTTGCCTGCTAAGTTTAAAGCCTTTGGCTGGGAAGTGCTGGAAATGAAAGGCAATGTGATGGAAGATGTGGTGTTTACGCTCACGCAGGCACAACTGAAAGCGAAACAAGGCAAACCGATTGTGATCTTAATGCGTACTGAAATGGGCTTTGGGGTTGACTTTATGATGGGCACGCACAAATGGCACGGCAGCGCACCGAACGACGAACAGAAAGACAAAGCACTTGCACAACTGGAAGAAACGGTGGGAGATTATTAGAGCGAGATGATTCGCTAATTTGAAAAAAGCACAAAAAAATAAAAATGAGTTTACAAAACATCACCTTCACCGATAAAAAAGATACACGCTCCGGTTTTGGTGTGGGTATTCACGAAGCAGGAGAAGCCAACCCGAATGTTGTGGCCATGTGCGCCGACCTCGTAGGTTCACTGAAACTGGAAAAATTCATCGAAGACTTTCCGGAACGCTTTGTGCAAACCGGCATCGCGGAAGCCAATATGATTGGCATCGCGGCTGGCTTAACCATCGGTGGAAAAATTCCGGTGGCCACCACCTTCGCCAATTTCGGCACCGGCCGTGTGTACGACCAGATTCGCCAGAGCGTAGCCTATTCCGGCAAAAATGTAAAAATCTGCTGTTCTCATGCAGGTCTGACTTTAGGGGAAGACGGCGCCACGCATCAGATTCTGGAAGATATAGGACTGATGAAAATGCTGCCGCACATGACCGTCGTTGTTCCCTGCGATTACAACCAAACAAGGTTGGCCACCAAGGCGATCATTGAACGGGTTGGACCAACGTATCTGCGTTTCGGCCGTCCGGTATGGCCCATCTTTACGGCTGCTGAAGACCCGACGTTTGAAATCGGAAAAGCTCAATTTTTATCAGAAGGAACGGACGTAACGGTTATAGCTTGTGGTCATTTAGTTTGGCATGCTGTGGTGGCAGGGCAGGAACTGGAAAAGCGCGGTATTTCCGTTGAGGTGATTAATATGCACACGATAAAACCACTGGATGTGGATGCGATTCTGAAATCCGTTGGAAAAACAAAATGTGTGGTAACGGCCGAAGAGCATCAGCGCAATGGCGGCTTGGGCGATGCAGTGGCGCAGGTGCTGATTCAAAACAAACCATATCCTCAGGAATATGTGGCGGTAAATGATTCGTTCGGCGAAAGCGGAACACCGGATCAGTTGCTGGAAAAATACGGTCTGATGCCGAAAGATATCATTGCTGCTGCAGAAAAGGTGATGGCAAGAAAATAACCATAGATGGAGAATATTCTGTCAGGAATAAATACCTACAATGCTTATCTGGTGATAGGCATCATTATATTCTTCAGTATGCTGGAAATCATCTCCGGACGATTACAAAACTCCTCGAAGAATTTCAACGACTGGATACAGGAAGCTGGCGGTTTTATGGTGCTGTCACTGGTCATCAAACCTTTAACCGTTGTGGCGGTTTTTGCCCTTGGAAATTCCTTATTCAGCTCATACAACAACTCCCTCAGCCAGGTAAGTATCTGGATTCTGTTGCCGGTTTATTTGCTGGTGGATGACTTTCTGCAATACTGGTATCACCGGAGCGGACACGAATATGATTTTTTATGGAAACTGCATCGCTCTCATCATCAGGCAGAAGAAATGGGCTTTTTTATTTCCTACCGCAATGCCGGATTATACTATGTGCTGATGCCGAATCTCTGGTGGATGGGCATCCTGACTTTTCTGGGTGGCGGTGTCGCTGTCGCCGTTGGCCTGGTGCTGAAACAACTGGTCATCATCAGTTCGCACAGCACCGTACTATGGGACAAACCCCTGTATAAAATTAAATTCCTGAATCTGTTACTGAGTGTTGTTGAACGAATCATTGTCACACCGGCCTTTCATCATGCCCATCACGGAAAATCAAAACTGGATGGCATCAGCGATCCGAACGGGAATTACGGGAATATGTTCTCGATTTGGGATCAGTTGTTTAATACCGCTGTTTTTACAAGAAAATATCCGGCGAGTTATGGTTTACAGAATGACCCGAAAGAACACTGGACAGAAAGCTATTTCTATCCTATGGTAAAATCAAAGAACGACAACAGCGAACTTTCAAAGATTTACGATAAAGGATTTACCAAAACGGCTGAGCCGGTGCTTGTTGAATTAAAAAAAGGCGAACCCTATTTATGGTGCAAATGCGGCAGAAGCAAAACCCAGCCTTTCTGTGATGGCTCCCATCACGGCACAAAACATAAACCTGTTTTGTTTGAGGCTAAAAAGGATGGAGTGGTAAGATTGTGTAACTGCAAACTCACAAAGAGCAGCCCGTTTTGCGATAACTCGCATTTACCTCTAACGAATAAGAATTAAAACAAGAACTTATACAAAAAACTTCTTGTAAAAATCCATCGCATTTTTATAAAATACCTTTTCAATGATTTGTACCGGCGTATAGCCATACCACAACTCTTTCTGATATTTGTTTTTTTCGAGATAATCCAGTAAATCATGCAGCAGCAAAGGCATTTTCGATGCCGATTCATATGGGTCAATATGGGTAATGGTACCGTCAAAGTCTGTTCGGATGGCAATCATATCCCATCCGGATTTTTTGCCCACCGCTTTCACCAGCTGGAAGGCGTTGTCCAGAAACAACTGCGCAAACTCACGGCGTTTTTTTTCCGCATCCGGTATCTCACCGATGGCTTTGATCAAATCCAGGCCGCCCAGGTTTCCTTTATCCATCATCAAACCAATCAGCCCTTCCGAGTCATGGATGATGCGCGCCTCTTCATCAGAAATATTGATACTCCACTTATACAATCGGGCCTTACGGGCCTTAACCATAATATCATTCTGGCGTATCGATGAATCGAGCGTTTTAAAACCGCTGGCACAGGCATGACTGCTGATGACCGGAATCTTGTGCTTTGGATTTAAATAATTGTGGTTGCCGATAAACGCGTAATATTCTTTTCGGGCAGCCACACTCATGTGTTTGGTATCTATTAAAATACGCTTGCCGTTATTAGCGCTGAGCAGCTCTCTTATCACATGCCATCCAGCCTCGGTAATGCCTTTGTTTTTTCCTTTATTCTGATTCACCAGTCCATTGATAGGCCTTTTAAAACTGGTGGCATGTCCGCATAAATGATTCCAGAAATGATGTGCCAGGTTTATTACAAAAGGCGGATATTCCCAGTTCTTTATTGTCCGTATATTCTCCGTCATTTGCTTTATCAGCGCATCTTTCGGAATCTGGTCTGTCGTTGGTGCTCCGGTACCCAGTACATGAGCGCCCTCTATGGTTACAATACCGATAAGTGTATTTTCCATTTTCAGGGCCTGTTCCAGTTCCTTATAATTATTCACCAGCACAAATTCGCTTTTGCCATCCGGGCTTTTTCCCTGCTGATTTTTTACATATTCATATTCTGCGAGCAAGTCTTCAAAATAGTTATACTGTTTCTTTTGAAAAGCAATAGAGCTGGCGGCATAACCGGTAATCACTTCCTGTGCGATATTGATTCTTCTTTTACCGACTAATATCTTAGGAATATTGCGAAGATGCAAAAAACCTCTTTCTGTCGGATATAAAGACAACTGAAACACGCGAACATTTCCGGCAGCCATGGCGTCCAGATTGCATTGCGATTCCATGTGAATATGCGTCACCAGTTCACTGATGGATTGCGCAACTTTTCCGTCAATCTTATGCTGTATGGAATCCCACATATTTGCCGCAGGTTCAGGGTGTCCGGAATTGAAAGACTTTAAATTGGGATGACAGTGAATATCTATGGTAAACATTTTCATTAAAAAAATTTCAGAGAGAATAATTCTAAAAGTAAGCATCCATAAATGAAAAACAACATTCTGTTTCTTAAAATTATGATAAAAATTCAATGCACACCTTAAGCAGTATTTTCTGAAACCTTACAAAAAAATGATGGAATTATTTGCTGTACGGAACATTTGCCAAACAGGTAAACCGTTTCGCCTCTTCCATTTCGTATGCCAGTTCCAGTAAGATACGTTCCTGTCCCGACATAGCTGCAAACTGCACACCAACAGGCAAACCGTCTCTGCTCAGTCCCATAGGCAATGAAATGGCGGGCGCTCCGGTTATATTTTGGGTGGTGGTGAAATTGATATAACTGTTCAGTTTCATAATCACATCAATCGTATCCACCTCTGTGCCGAAATGCCCGATGGGAGGTGCCGGATGGGATAAGGTCGGACTCAGCAACACATCATATTTTTCAAACAACTGATTATAATCGTTGGTGTGATTTTTCAGATTACGGATACTTGTGGCGGCACGAACAGAAAGCAATGGGAAAAATCCGCCTAATTGTTTCGTGAATTTCGCCGTTTTGAAATGATTGAAAGAAAAACCAACCGTTACATATTCGTTCAACATGGCGGCAAAAGAAAGGAACGACCAGTATATCATAAAATCTCGTGTAATCTTATGTTCAAATGGATTGCCGATATAACTTACTTCATGCCCCAGTTGCTCGCATAATTTTCCGGTTTGTAAAACGGTGTCTGTCACATCACTGTGGCTTTCCACTCCCGTAGAGGATTTTGTAAATAATGCTATGCGCAATCGTTTTTTACCGGCATGCCGGACCTGTCCAATCGGCAACAAATCCGGGTTTTTATGGTATTGCTCCAACCCGGCCATATAAGCAGCCGTATCCCTCACCGTTCTGCTCACAATTCCATCCTGCGTGATATCCAACGGCACCAGCTGTGTCATGGAAATAATGTTTCTGCCTCTCGATGGTTTTAATCCTACCAGTCCGCAACAGGATGCGGGAACCCGGATGGAACCACCACCATCAGAAGCATGGGCAAATGGCACCACCCCTGCCGCTACCAGTGCACAGGCACCTGCCGAAGAACCGCCGGTGGAATGATCGGTATTCCAGGGATTTCTCGTCTCGCCATGCTGTAAGGTTTCCCCGCAAGGCAGCAATCCAAATTCGGATGTACTGCTTTTACCCAAGATCACACTGCCGGTGATGGATAAAATCTGGTCGACAATCTTATCATTTTTTTTCGCCGGTAATACTTTAAAGGCGCTCGAACCCTTTAAGGTGGGAAGGCCCTGCACATCGTTTAAGTCTTTTATAAAAGTAGGCACCCCCGCAAAGGTTCCGGTATGCGGCTGCCTGGAAGTTTCTATTGCCTTGGGGTAATCGTGATTTACGATGGCATTGATGACACCATCGGATGCTTTTGCTCGCTCGATGGCACAAGCGACAGCTTCCTGTGATGAAATTTCCCCTGCTTTAATTTTCATCGCAGTTTCTGAAGCATCCATATCGCCTAAGATGCCGATATGGTAAGTACTTATTTTGTTCATCTTAATAATTTTAGATACTCTCTCTAGAACTTGAATGCCGCATTGAATGTATGTGCCTTTCTCATTAATTCTATCATGTGTTTCAGAATTTCAGGATACTGCCCTGAGACATCTTTCGTTTCCGAAACATCTTTTTCCAGGTCATATAATTCTATTCTGGTCTTGGCGGAATGCATAACGTTTAATTTTATTGCTTTCCATTTACCCTCTCTTATCGCCTGCTTTCCGCCTTCTTCGTGAAACTCCCAATATAAATACGGGTGTTGCATCTGCAAGTCCAGCTGGTCAAATATAACAGAATAAAGAGAAACACCATCCACATTTTTAAGCGGCTCCGTATGAATGATATCAGCAAATGTCGGCATCAAATCCCAGTTAGCGGAGATGAAATCTGATTTGCCGGATTTTATTTTTCCTGGCCAACTCATGATAAGCGGAACGCGGATGCCTCCTTCGTATAGATCTCTTTTGTATCCTCTCAATCCGCCGTTGCTGTTGAAGTAATCGGGAGCGGCGCCGCCTTCTTTGTGGGGTCCGTTATCGGAGGTAAAGATGATGATGGTATTGTCGTAGATACCTTCTTCTTTCAGTTTTGCAATCATCTGTCCCACCTGATCATCCAGCACATTTATCATTGCTGCAAAAGCCGCCTTTGGTGATTTTTGTGCATCGTAGGCACCAAACCTCGTTGCTACCTTAATCGTTTTAATTCCTTTATACGGTTGCTCTTCGCCAAATTTATCCTTGTATTTTGACATATAGGATTCAGGTGCTGCCAATTCCGCGTGTGGTATCGTGGTGGGCAAATACAGGAAGAAAGGGCGATTCTTATTCCTCTCTATAAACGTCAGTACACTATCCTGAATCAAGGCTGGAGCGTACACATTATTACTGTAATGATTATTCTTGTTGATGAAAAATTTGTCATCGTTGTTCCAGAGATATTCGGGATAATAATTGTGCGCTGCAAGGTGCCCGTAATATCCGAAAAAAAAATCCGTTCCTTTGTTGATTACATCTCCGGAAGAACCAGGATAACCCAATCCCCATTTTCCAAACATGCCTGTAGTGTAGCCTTCTTTTTGGAACATTTGCTGTATGGTAACGTCGGCCTCCGGCAAAGGATAATCTCCTTCCTTATTGGTTTTCCTATTGCCTCTGATGCTTGCATGTCCGGTGTGTCTGCCGGTCAGCAAAGCGCAACGCGAAGGTGCACAAACCGGCGCTCCGGCATAATGCTGGGTGAAAAGCATACCCTCTTTTGCAAGCTGGTCAATGTTTGGCGTATGGAATTTAGTCTGGCCATAGCAACTTACATCACCGTAACCTAAATCATCCGCTACAATAAGAATAACATTGGGTAACAAAGGCGGAGGCCCCTGTTTCTTATTAAAACTGCTGAGCAATATGAAAATAAAAAGGAGCGTTATGGTGGATTTTATCTTCATTTTTATTCCGGCAGCAATTTACTTGTTTTTCTTCGCTTCTTTAGAATATTTGAACTGATAAAATTTATGCATCAGCCAGGCTTCCAGCTTATTTATGGATTTTGCACCCCCCAGGTATTCTGCTTCAATAAAAGCCTTGGAGGTTTTCTCCAGAAGTTGTGCAGCCACATACGCTTCTTCCATATCATTACCCATACAGATGCTCTTACCATCCGGCAGGATGGAAGCAAATCGCCCGCATAGCGAATGCTCGACATCTTTCTCGGATTTGGCAATGCGAACGGAAACACCTAACAGTTGAGCCTGGTCGTCTAAAATAGGAGGTATGTCGCGTCTTACCTTTGACGCATACTCCTGTTGTGTCAACAGGATAACCTGTATGTTTCTTCTTTTTGAGAAAATCCCGTGAAAGAAAGAATTGCTTTTATCCTCACTTATTTCCGATATTGTAAGGGACGCCAAAGAAGCGTTTTTATCGGTTAGTAAAATATCATTATTATCTAATCGAACGGCAATCTGAACGACCTCCACCTTTCCCCAGCTTTTATATCCTGCCCCCTGCTGTTCAAAATAGTTGGCTGCATTTAAGAGTATCTGTATCGCTTCTTCTTTGTTCATCAATATCTAATTTTTTAAACACATAGGCACATAGTTTTTTATTTATAGCATATTCAGACATTGCAATTCTGTTCATTCGTTCAGATACGCATAGCTGTAAGCAATGCTTACACTATGATTACTATAACAAACTACAAATTACTGCTTACCATTTTTACTATCTTTATTACTATGTCTCTATGTGTTTTACTATTATTATGCGACTTGTTTTTTTGAAGCAATGAAAAGTTCACAGGCTTTTTCCAGTGTTCGTGCCACTTCAAAGGCGTTTTCCAAAGAAGTGCCAATACACACCACGCCATGATTGGACATCAGCGCAGCATTCGATTGCCCGATAGCATTTTCGGTTTCCACCGTAATCTTTTTAGTGTTGGGCAATGCATAAGGAGCCGCTTTAATGATTTTAGCTCCCAATATCTTCTGATGCTCTTCATCCAGTACCACAACATCATTTTGCGCCGCCGCTACAATGGATGCATACATCTGGTGGGTATGAATGACGGCATTTATATTTGGCCGTGTTTTATATACCTGACAATGCAACTTCAACTCGGAAGATGGTTTTATACAACCCTCATACTTTAATGTATAAATATCCACCAGTACCATATCGTCGGGTGTCAGCTCATCATATTTCCTGCCGCTTGGCGTAATGACCATTTGATGGTCATTCACCCTAATGCTTACATTTCCCCATGTCCGTGCCACCAGTCCCTCTTTCAGCAATTGTTTGCCGGCATCGCATACCTGTAGTTTAATTATGTCAATATCCATTGCTATTATATTTCAAAGCGTGCGCTGTTAACACCGTCATAGGTTTTCCTCAATTGATGGAAAACCGATTTATATTTTCCAAACAGCAGATTGTAAATTTCTTTATTTTCAGTATGGGGGGTATAGTTAGCTGTTGTATGAATCAACTGCTGAATGTCACTAAAACTTTTACAGGTACCGCTGCCCACCATGGCACACATGGCAGCACCTAATGCGCCTGCATTTTTAGGCTGGGAAGTGGTAATAATTTTCCGCTGGGTGATATCGGCGATGATCTGCATCCATGTCTTATTAAAACAGCCACCCCCGGCAATCTTTAGCTCACGAATATCAAACCCAAAATCTTTTTCAAAATTTTCAATAGTCCACCGCAGGTTATAAGCTATCCCTTCAAAATGTGCACGTGTGATGTGACCCCGGCTGTGCTGATGCGATAAATTGAAAATAGTAGCCCGCGTTGTGGTACTGCTTACCGGGCATCGCTCACCTAAAAACCAAGGCGTTAGAATCAGATACTCTGCTCCTGCGGGAGTTTGTTTGAATTCGTTCTCCATCAACTCATACAATGCTGCCGGTGGCAGGGTTGATTTTTCATGTCTGTAAAATGTAGATAACAGCCACTCTGTATTGGCTCCGGCAGATTCAGTAATTCCCAATACTAAATTCATATCGGGATCTGCACTCTGCATGGTCATTGCCGAATTTTTAAACCCTCTGTCATTTGCTGTTGCAACACCCACCCAGGCAGAAGTACCCACGTAAATATGAGCTTCCCCCTCTTCGGTGGCAGTGGTGCCCAATGCGGCACTTTGTGTATCATCACAGCCTCCGTAAACGCTTATGCCTTCACATAAACCCATCTCCTGCGCTGCCTGTGCCGTCAGTTTTCCGGCTTCATCGATGGAGCGTATTAAATCCGGTAATTTATCCGTGCCGGCTCCTGTCAGTTTAAAAAATAACCGCTCCCAATCCTTCTTTTTTACACTAAATGAATAAGAGCAGGCACCTGACCATTCCGTCATCATCTTTCCTGTACATTTGTAACGCAGATAGCCGTTTACATCCAGAAATTTATAGGTATTGTTGAATATATCCGGACGGTTTTCTTTGAGCCAGAGCATTTTGGGAATGACATCTTTTCCCATCAGGGCGACACCGATAATAAGCTGGATTAATTTCTTGCCGCCAAACCGGTTCATGACTCGGCGGGATTGTTTTTCGGCTCTTCCGTCCACCCACGAAATATTCCGATGCAGCACATTGCCTGAATTATCTACCGGAATCAAACCCATAGCCTGAGTAGTAAATGCAATCCCTTTGATATCCTTCAAAGCAATCTGTGTATCAGCTATCATCTTTCGGGTAGTCTTGCAGACCGCCTCCCAGTAATCCTGCGGGTCCTGTTCCGCCCATCCCGGACGAGGCATATACAAAGGATATTCTTCTATTGCAGAAGCAATGATAGTTCCGGCTTCATCCACGAGAATGGATTTTACGCTGCTGGTTCCTACATCATATGCTAAAAAACAGCTCATTATTTCTGTACATTTTTAAACACCCTTTCAAACCGATTCAGCGCCTCGTCAATTACCTCATCCGTATCTGCCAGGCTCATATAAAGCCGGCTGCCGGCCAATGTAACAATACCTTCCGCCATATAGGCAGCTCCATATTCTTCCATCAGTTTTTTTCTGAGATCAATCTCTTGCAGCACCTGTATTATTTTCAGGTATTTGATCTTCACATACAATGTGCCGGCAGTTTCCAGGTGTACGATAGCACCCTGGTTGAACGCAACAAACGGCAAACCGTATTTATCAATAAGGGCATTTAATCCCTTGGTCAACCGATCACCTGCTCTTCCTGCTTTTTCACAGGCGTTGGTACGTTCGATTTCCATTAAGGTATGATAACCGGCGCAGCAGCTTAAGGGATTTCCGGCAAGCGTACCGCCCACCTTTACTTTTTTACCCCCTTCCAGCCCGGCCGCCAGCCCCTGCATATATTTTGCCTTGCCGCCAATACCGCCTGCGGAAGGATAACCACCCGCTACCACCTTTCCAAAAATAGTCAAATCCGGCATGACATTCAAATATCCCTGAGCACCGCTTAATCCTATTCGGAAGGCGGTAACAACTTCATCAAAAATCAACAACGCACCATACTTGTCGCAAAGAGCACGCACCTGGCTGCAATATTCCTTATACAAAGGATATGTGCCGCTTTCCGGACCCATCGGCTCCAGTATCACCGCAGCCGTTCCGCCTCTGAGCTGATTGATTCTCATTGTCCACTCCAATGCCTTAATATTATTCGGGGGGACAGATTGTGTGTGCCAGGAACTGGCAAACGGAATTCCTTTCGCATCAAAAATAAAAGTGCCGGGTATGCGAAGACTATACACCATCTGGTCGCTCCAGCCATGATAGGCGCCGCCCATCTTAATCACCTTCTTTTTACCGGTTACAAGACGCGCAAGACGCAAGGCGCCCATAACGGCTTCCGTACCGCTGCCCAGCATCCTGAACATCTCTACGGATGGCATATGTTTACAGATAACCTCTGCCAGTTTTAATTCATATTCATGAAACAATCCTGTAGAGGGGCCGCACTCATTGATCAATTCTATCGATTTCTGTTTAACCAATTCGTAATTGCTGCCCAAAACCGTAGGTCCGCCGGCTTGTAAAAAATCGATGTATTTGTTTCCGTCCACATCATACAGGTAAGCTCCTTCTGCTTTGGCAAAAGCAATGGGAAACGGATAATTAAAGGCAAGATTATGTTGTACGCCACCGGGAATATATTTCTTAGCCTCATCAATCATTTTTTTAGAGGACGTACATTTAGTTTGGAAATAATTCAGATACTCCTGCATGGCCTGTGGTTGGATCTGCTGCAATGGCAGGGCAACCAATTTATTCAGTTTCTCATAAATCGGTTTGATATCATGGTATTTGCTTATTGAAAATCCGGTAGAAGACATCTATTTATTTTTTATCTTTAGAAAGTAATTTGATTGCAAGATAGTGTGAACGACACCTTTGCCAAACAAAGTTGAGACAATAACAGATAGTATTGTTTGATAAAAGTCAAATAAAAAAATGAGTAAAAGCAACAAAAAATCATTCAGTGCCTTATTGAAGAAATATGAAGATCTTCCGGAAGACCTGGCCATCCATATTGAGTCTCTACTGGAAACAGTTGAACTGCCCAGAAAGACAATCTTACTGAAAGCGGGAAAGGTTTGTGATTATTTGTATTTTATGGAGAGGGGAATGGCACGAAACTATTTCACGGATGAAGGCAAAGAATTGACCAATGATATTGTAATTGAGGGCGAACTGCTGGTCTCTTTTTCAAGTTTCATTTCACGGGAACCTTCCAACGAGTCAATTGAATTGATTGAAGACAGCATTCTGCACGCCATCCATTACAATGATTTGCAGGAATTATACAGAACCTACCCTATCATGGAGCGCATAGGAAGAAAGATGGCCGAGTATCATTATAATTCTCTCGCATCCAGAACCTACCGTCTAAAATTCAGCAGCTCTGCCGAACGTTATGATTATCTTTTCAAGAATAAAATAGAAATCATTCGAAGGGCTCCTATTGGAATCATTGCCTCTTACTTAGGCATGACGTTTGAGACCTTAAGTCGTATTCGGAGTAATTACGATTAAACCTTTGCTGTTTTTCAGCGTCTAATGTGTCATATGCCTTTAACTGACGAAGAAATTTTATCCCTGTTTAAGGACCCCGCCTCCAAGGAGAAGGCATTTCGTCATTTATTAGCCAACTATCAGGAAAAGCTGTACTATCACGTGCGCAGGTATGTTCATCATCATGAAGATGCGAATGACGTGCTGCAAAATACCTTCATAAAGGTATGGGGTGGGATGGATCATTTCAGAGGGGAGTCGGGATTATATACATGGCTATACCGAATAGCCGGCAATGAGGCTATTACTTACTTAAACAAAGCCAGGAAGCACGCAACGGCAGATATTTCGGAAACGACCGCTCACTACAGAGGAGGAACCGACACAACGGATGCTGATATATTAACGGCTAAACTGCAGAAAGCGATTGATGCCCTTCCGGATAAACAGAAACAGGTATTTATCATGCGGTACTATGATGAGATGCCTTATGAACAGATTTCCACTGTTGTGAACACTTCTGTCGGCGCCTTAAAAGCCTCTTACCACCATGCCGTAAAAAAAATTGAAGAAATGCTGACCGCCTGATTAAACCTTTTAAAAAATAATGAGTCAAAATTACAATGAGCAACTCAACAGAAATATTGGATGAACTGAAAGCTATTTCTCCCGTTCTTTTCAAATTAAAGAAAGAGGAGCAAACTATATCCATTCCGGCTAATTACTTTGTTAATCTGGAAAATGTCATTTTTGAGCACATTCAGGCGAGACCGGGTATCCTGTCTTCAATAAACAAACAAAAACAGGAGGTTCCGGAAAGATATTTTGATACGTTTTCAGATATACTCTTAGCTAAGATTAAAACGGAAGAATCCATCCTTCAGAAAGGAAAAATTATTCCGATCATTTCCGGGAAGAACTCCATTATACAATTATTTTCCCGTGCTGCCCTGGCGGCATCCGTTATAGGATTGGTAGTGGTATTGGGTGCCAGCCTGTTCAACAACCAATCTATCGCTACAGATGATTGCAAAGATGGAATTGCCTGCCTGACACAGGAGGAAATTTATAATTACATGTACAAAAACAGCTATGACTTTGATGTGCATCAGGTTCAGGATATGGTAAAACCTGAAATAACCAGTAGGGAGCAAAAGACGATTGAAATCAACAAACAGGAGATTAATCAATACATTGAGCAGAATGCCGGAACTTTTGAGCTGGAGGATGCCTCCACGGATATCTTTTAACAACAATTAAAATTAACTATCATGCAAACAATACTCAACATTTTTATTTTGATGCTTAGCGTGACTACTTCGCTTTTGGCAGAACCATTACCCCCGGAAGGACAGGGAAATGAAAAGATTGAAGCCCTGAAAATCGGGTTTATTACCAATAAGCTCAAGCTGACCCCTGAAGAATCCCAGAAGTTCTGGCCGGTTTTTAATCAGTACGAAGCGGAAAAGAAACAAATCCGTCAGTCCACCATCGGAATGGTAAAAGAACTGAAAGAAGACGGAGACTTTACCAATGCGGAAGCCGAACAGGCCATTGCCAAATATGTAGAATTTAAGGCCAAAGATCTGGACCTGATAAAAAAGTACGTCTCTGAGTTCAGAAAAATCCTGCCAGCTACGAAGGTTGCCAAGCTGATAACGGCCGAAGAACATTTCAAAAAGATGCTGATGAAACAGGCGCAACAAGGCGGGCCGAACAAACCAGGTGGACAAGGACCTAAACCATGGAAAGGGCAGGGACAATAAACCAAGCATCGCATATCTTACCTGAAGAGCGGCATATATAAACTGCCGCTCTTTCTGGTTTGATTGCCGGTCAAGTTTGATTACTTTTAATACTCTAAAGAAATCTTATGAAAAAGGTTATCCGGGTTGTTTCGCTTTGTCTGGTTGCATTTACCTTTACATCATCCTGCTCAAACGACTCACCGGGGCCCTCAATCATCAGTACCATTCCTTCGAATTAATTGTAAAAGAGAAAAGCATAAGCGGGAATTTTGATTCTGTTGTTTTAAATATCCGCTTATTCTCCCATTCAGACACAATATTTGCAGACAGCATCTATGACAACATAGGGCATACAAGTGTGTTGATTAACACGTCCAGATTTGCACAGAACCGCTTTGTCTATTTCGGAAAAGATGAAGATTTAAGTGAATATGATGGAGATACCGTTGCCTATCTGTGCTTTTGGATGATGACAACAGAATATGCGGCGTCAATGACAATTATGCCATAAACAGGAATAATCCGTTTCAGGTGAGCGGTCAGGTTGGCTTCACCTATGACAGCGATAACAGCATAAAGGAACTGCCGTATTATGGTTATGAAACCAATAGCGGTTATTCCCCCTATATGCTTACATCCACCGGTCAGTTTTTTTGAATGCTGGCAGAAAGGACAGCCTTGTTGTCGTCTCAGAAGGGCCATCCTGCGGTTCGTGTCCTTATTGTATCGATACCGTAATTGTAACCTTTCTAGGCACCAAGAACTATACCAACGTATGCTCCCTGTCATTTCCTTCCATGCCCTCCGGTTACTATCCGTCTTCCAATGATTACTTACAAATGCTCTCCTTCCTTCCCTTTCCAAAGATGAATGGTAAACTGATTGATAACATCTATTATTCAACCAATCATACCAGATATAGCAATACATACACTTTTGATACAGCTGGCAGAGTAAAGACTGCCAGGATATTATTTTTCGGCTCTTCCGAAAAATTAATAGAATTTAATTATTAAACATCCCGCTTAAAAAGATAAAAAGCCGGACACAAGTGTCCGACTTTTTATCTTTTAATAACCTTTCTAATTGGCCACTTCACTCAGGAATTTGAGTCGGACCAGTTGTATTTCGCGCAGTTCGATATCTTCTGCTTTCAATTTTTTATAGGCAACATTAACATCATCACTTTCCGCCTGCATGAAGTAATCATAAATCTCTTCCTGAATATCTTCATCAACCGCATCATCGAGGTAATAATTGATATTTACCTTAGTGCCTGAATTAACAATGGAATCGAGTTCCGTTATCAAATCCTCCATGTTCAATCCGAATGAACTGGCGATGTGTTCCAGCGGCATTTTCTTATCGATGGATTTAATGATATTGACTTTGATATTGGAGTTCTTGTCTGCTGTCTTGATGATGGAAAAATCGGCAGAACGCTCAATATTATTATCTTCCACATACTTTTTAATCGCTTTCAGGAACGGCTCTCCGAATTTTTGCGCTTTCGCCGTATTGACACCGTGCATTTTGGATAATTCTTCCTTATCAAAAGGAAAAAACGTTGCCATCTCTTCGAGAGACTGTTCGGAGAAGATGGCATAAGGCGGTAATTTCAGCCTTGCACCTTCCGATTTTCGGATACTTGTGAGAATAGACATCAATGCAGGTTCCAGCACACTGCCGGATTTTCCATTTAACTGCAACTCTTCATCATCTTCCCCATCTTCAAATTTATTGTTCAAGACAATCTTTACCGAGGACGGTTTTTTAATGAATCTCTTTCCTTCATCCGTGAGTTTCAAAACACCATACTGTTCAATATCCTTCTCCAGCAAATTCAGGAGTATGGCCTTACGCACCGCCGAATTCCAAAACAGCATGTCGTGTTCCGCACCTTTCCCGAAAATCTTTAATTTATCGTAATTATTGGTAGTGATATCTGCAGACTTTCTGCCAATCAGGATGTTGATGGTGTTCGGAATATTGACTCGTTCACTGGTTTCGGCCGCTACCTGAAGGGCTAATTTAATTTCCTCCTTGGCTTCCAGTTGTTCCTTCGGGTGTAGGCAGTTGTCGCACTTGCCGCAGTTGCCCATCTCTTCACCGAAATAATGCAGCACAAATTTCTTGCGGCATTCTCCGCTTTCCGCATAGGCCTCCACCTCGCTCAGCTGCATCACGGCGATTTCTTTTTCCGATACCGATTTCTCTTTATTGGATAAGATGAATTTTTCAAACTTATGTATTTCCTTCGGAGAATAATAGGCGATACAGTTTCCTTCCAACCCGTCACGTCCGGCACGACCGGTTTCCTGATAATAATTTTCGAGTGATTTGGGGATATCAAAATGAATGACAAAACGAACATCGGGTTTATCGATACCCATACCGAATGCAATGGTTGCCACTATCACCTGCACGTCTTCCATCAGGAACTGGTCCTGACGCTCACTCCGCACGTGCGCATCCAGTCCGGCATGATAGGCGGCCGCATTGACACCGTTCACCTGTAATATTTCCGCCAGCTCTTCCGTAGAATTGCGGCTCAGGCAATAAATGATACCGGATTTGCTGCCTTCTTTTTTGATGAAGCGGATAATATCCTTTATGGCGTCCTGTTTGCTTGGCTTCGGACGTATTTCATAATACAGATTGTCTCTTAAAAAAGAAGAAATAAACACATTCGGTTTTTTCATGCCCAGTGTTTTGACGATATCCGACTGCACTTTCGGTGTGGCGGTGGCAGTAAGGGCGACTATCGGAATATTATCTTCAATCTCGTTGAGCATCCCTTTTATTTTACGGTACTCAGGGCGGAAGTCATGTCCCCACTCGGAAATACAGTGTGCCTCATCAACGGCCACAAAAGAAATCTTGATGGTTTTAAGAAAATCGATGTTTTCCTGTTTTACCAAAGACTCGGGAGCCACATACAGCAGCTTACATTTTCCGGTGGTGATGTCTTTCTTGACAATATTGATTTGAGACTTGTTTAACTGAGAATTGATAAAGTGTGCTATAGTATCCGTGCTGCTGTATCCGCGGATTAAGTCCACCTGGTTTTTCATCAGGGCAATTAACGGGGAAACGATAATGGCTGTTCCTTCCGAAATAATGGCCGGTAACTGATAGCAGAGTGATTTGCCTCCGCCGGTCGGCATGATTACAAAAGTATCATCCCCGGAAAGTATACTTTCAATAATGGTTTGCTGGTTGCCTTTAAATTTTTCAAAACCGAAATACTCTTTTAATGCACCTGAAATAGAAATGGGTTGAGCTGTCATAAAATCTGTTGTTAGAATAAAAACGTTCTCGCAAATGGAGAACGCAATTACTACATTAATATACTCAAAAATACCGAAATACCTGCGGTTTTAAGTGTTAAAATTGATTATCGCTGTTTTAATTAATTGTATATTCATACTACCTTCAAATAACAGGCAGGTATTCTTTTTTTCAGCGGTTGATTTGTTTATCTTTGCATCTGACTATGAGCAACAACACGTATGCAGCCATCATGGCGGGAGGTATAGGCAGCCGTTTCTGGCCTGCCAGCCGTACAGCAGTTCCAAAACAATTTTTAGACATTCTCGGTGTCGGCAGAACGCTGATACAATGCACCTATGACCGCTTCCTGAAGATTTGTCCTAAAGAGAATATTTTTATCCTTACACATGCCGATTACATTGATCTGGTCAAATCACAGCTTCCTGACATTACCGATGAGCAGATATTGACCGAACCTGCACGTAAAAACACGGCACCCTGCATAGCTTACAGCGCATTCAAAATCAACAAGTTAAATCCGGACGCCAACATTATTGTTGCTCCTTCTGACCATATTATCTTAAACGAGGAGGAATTTCTGCGGATTTCCAATCTGGCAATAGATTTTGTATCCAAAAACAATGCTTTATGCACATTGGGTATCCGTCCGACCCGACCCGATACGGGATATGGTTACATCCAGTATTTTGAAGAGGAAGTAAGCGAAGGCATACACAAAGTAAAAACGTTTACAGAAAAGCCACAAAAGGAAGTTGCCAAACAGTTTCTGGCAAGCGGCGATTTTTTATGGAATGGTGGTATTTTCATCTGGAATGTAAAAAGTATTCTGATTTCTCTGGAAAAGAATCTGTTGGAAGTATATGATGCCTTTGTAGAAGCGGAATCCAGCCTGCTCACCGGAAATGAAAAAAATGCCGTTGAAAAAGCATTTATCACCTGCCCGAACATTTCCATTGATTACGGAATTATGGAAAAAGCCGACAATGTGTACACGTTGCCTTCCAGTTTCGGATGGAGCGATTTAGGCACCTGGGCTTCCCTCTATGCGGAAAAAGAGAAAGATTATTTCAATAACGCGGTCAATGGAAAGAATGTGGTGGTTTACGAATCCACCAATAATATCATAAACGTTCCCAACGATAAATTAGTCGTGATTCAGGGTTTGGAAAATTTTATTGTGGTTGACACCAAAGATGTCCTTTTGATCTGTAATAAGGACGAAGAACAGCGTATTAAAGAATTTACCCACGATATTAAAATGAAAAAGGGCGATAAATACCTGTAGCTGAACGTAAATATTCAGGTATAATTTCTATATTCACTCTGTAAATATTTCATTTTACTTATCCATAACCTATTCCTATGGCCAACCTGTTCGCTAGAAAACCCCTACACCTGTTAATGCAGGAAGCAGATGAATCTGAGAAAGGATTAAAGAAAACACTGGGAGCAGGCGGCCTCATTGCCTTAGGCATCGGAGCCATTATCGGAGCCGGATTATTTTCCATCACCGGCGGCGCTGCTGCAAATAATGCAGGCCCTGCCGTCACGCTTTCTTTTGTAATTGCGGGGATTGGCTGTGCTTTTGCTGGATTATGTTATGCCGAGTTTGCATCGATGATTCCCATTGCCGGCAGTGCCTATACCTACTCCTATGCAACGATGGGAGAATTTGTGGCATGGATTATTGGGTGGGATCTGGTACTGGAATATGCGGTGGGTGCAGCAACGGTAGCCATCAGCTGGAGCAGGTACCTTGTAAAGTTTTTTTCCAATCTGGGTATCGATTTGCCCGTCCAACTGGTGATGTCTCCATTCGATTCCGCCACCTTATCAGATGGAACTGTAGTACAGGGTATGATTAACCTGCCGGCTGTTTTCATTATCGTTATCGTTTCACTTATTTTAGCCAGAGGTATCAAAGAATCCGCCACCTTCACCACCGTGATTGTCGCACTAAAACTCGTAGTCGTTTTTGCATTTATCATCTTAGGCTGGAAATACATGAATCCGCAAAACCATGTTCCTTATATCATTGAAAACACCGGAAAGTTCGGTGAATATGGCTGGAGTGGTATTGTAAGGGCAGCTGCCATTGTATTTTTTGCCTATATAGGATTTGATGCAGTATCTACCGCTGCACAGGAAACCAAAAATCCGAAACGGGATATGCCAATTGGTATTTTAGGTTCACTGGCCATTTGCACGGTGCTCTATATTTTATTTGCACACGTGATGACAGGATTGGCGAACTACAATGAGTTCAAGGGCCAGGACGGTATTGCTCCGGTCGCTGTTGCCATATCCCACACACCGTTTGTATGGCTGAAACAAGGCGTTATCATGGCCATTCTGGCGGGTTACTCTTCCGTGATCTTAGTATTGCTGCTTGGTCAATCCAGGGTATTCTTTTCCATGAGCAGAGACGGGCTGATTCCAAGAGTATTCTCAGCAGTACATCCCAAATTTCAAACGCCCTTTAAATCCAATATGTTGTTTGCCGTATTTGTGAGCTTATTTGCAGCGTTTGTTCCCGGCAGAGTGGTAGGCGAGATGACGAGTATAGGAACGTTGTTTGCATTTATATTAGTCTGTATTGGCGTAATGATCTTAAGGGTAAAGATGCCGGAAGCACCCAGAGCCTTTAGCACGCCCTTGGTGCCACTGGTGCCGATATTAGGCATTGTCACCTGTTTATTCATGATGGTATTCCTCCCGCTGGATACCTGGATACGACTGGTCGTTTGGATGATTATAGGATTTGACCTTTACATCTTATACGGTATCAAGAACAGTCACATCGGAAAAGGTTCGGAAGACAACAGACAGGCATATGTTATCAGTTCATCCGGATTAATGACGTCCATCGTATTGATAATTGTAGCGATTATTCATCACAAGACAGCAACAGAACCGGATACGGGATTGTTTGTCTTCTCACTGGTATTCTCGGTAGTCCACATCATTGGATTCCTGATGCATTACTATAAGCATAAGAAATAACGACTCCGGAAGTTATTCTTCACTAAACGGCAAAGCGCCTTTCAGCTTGGCATGCAGCTTCTCATTATAGCTTTCCAGCAGGTAATTGAAATAATTCTTGGTAGCCTTGCTCAGACAGCTGATATAGACATTCAGCCGGTATTGGATTTCATCCTGCAACGCATTAATCAATGGCAATGCATCCAGATAATTGGTCGTATTCTCTTTAACACGCAGGAAATGGTTTTCTATGGAAACATCCAGGCACTCTAGTGTTTTCTTTCCTTTATTATATAAGTTGTAATACTCTCTTTCCATATCAAAATCAAAATTCTCTGTGTTAGGGAAATGTTCTTTTACCGTATCCGGCAAATCGTAAATCAATCCTTTTTCCATCTGTATCTCGCGCTCATACAGATGCTCCAGGAATTTTTCCGGATTGATAAATACATCCCGCCAGTCTATATAATCCTGCCACAAACCAAGACGTCTGGCATTATTACCCAAATCGATTACGGTGAAATGGCTCTTGCTTGGCAGACGTCTGCTGCCCCGTCCTATCATCTGATGATATAAGGTAAGCGAACGGGTCGCTCTGTTTAAAATGATACAGTCCACTGTTGGCTCGTCAAAACCGGTTGTAAGAATTCCAACAGAAGTGACAATTGCATCCGGTGTTTCTTTCAACCAAGCCAACACATCCTTTCTGTCCTGCTTGTTGCTGGTGCTGTCTAGATGTTTGATGGCCACACCCTGATCGGTAAAAAATTTTTCTACGGATTTAGACGTTGCAACAGAACTGTTAAAAATCAACACCTTTTTCCCTTTTGCCTTTTCCTGATAGGCACGCAGCAATTTTTCATGCATATCAAAATGCATGTAAATCCGGTCGAGAGAACTGACTGTATAGTCGCCGTCTATCCCTACTTTCAGTCCACCCAGATGCACATCATAGGTATAGGTGGTGGCATCACTCAGATAGCCTTTCGAGACCAGCTCCTTAATAGAGTCGCCGATAATCAGCTTCTTATAATTCTGTCGAAGCGGTAAGTTCTGATTGGAACTCAGAGGTGTAGCCGTTACACCTAAAATGATTGCATTCCTGAAATAGTGAAATATTTTTCGGAAGGAATTATAATGCGCCTCATCCACAATCACCAGGTCTATGTCCTGTAAATATTCTTCATCATCTTTCAGGCGGTTGTTGAGCGTTTCCACCATCGCCAGAAAACATAAATACTCCTGCTGGTCCGGGATATCATCCACTTCACTGGTAATGAGCTTACAATGAATGCCGGCTTCTTCCAATGCGTTGGATGTCTGTTTCAGCAACTCAATACGGTGTGTCAGAATCAAAATTTTCTTCTGATGTTCCTCTATATATTTTCTGGAAATCTCAGAAAAGATAACGGTCTTACCACCACCCGTCGGCAATTGGAAAACAATGTTTTCCCGTTTTTCATTTTCCTGCAGGTGCTGAAATATACGCTGGATATATTCTTCCTGATAGGGATACAACTGCTTGGCGGTTTCCGCTCTTTCCTTAATGCCGGTTATCTTCATGAAATGCTGTTAGTAGTGTCACTCAAAAATTACACCATCTCCGGCTTACTTTTTTGCAACCGCCCAATATACAAAATTTAAAGCGTGCCTGAAAGAAAGAGATATGCACACTCCAACAATTTACGTTAATATAACTTCCTGAAAAGTGAGGACAGTAGGAAATCCTTTATCTGAAAAATAATGTTTTATCTTTTCCGGAGACTCATCGCATGCCGCCAGCACAAAATCTCCGCCCCACGCCCCCAATGATTTAATGGTTCCGGGAAAATCCTTAAACCGGATTTCTTTTACTTTCTCTAACCCTAATGCATCCGACAGGATGTTCTCGTGAACTTCAAGGTAATAGCAGAACTCATCGAGTTCATTAGCCTGAATGATTTTACAGGTCAATTCGGAAATCTGTTCAATATAGGGTGTTTTATCAACCGTCAGGTTTCTATAATGCTGAATTCCTTCGCGCGAATTTTGTTTTCTGCCGAGATGAACGAAGTAGAGATGGTTGGAAAATGAAGGCTGATATTCTACAGGATTTGAGATGTGAGATTTGAGATTTGGGAACTTCTGAAACGTAATCGGCTGTCTGGCTGTTGCACAGGCAATATCATATCCGCTTCCGCCAAATGTTTTTGACAATATTTCATACGGATCTGCCCCGCTCCATTGTGCCACCAAACTGATTAAGGTGGAGGAAGAACCGAGTCCCCAATCTTGCGGAAAATCGAGTTTTGTGATGAGGTGAGAGGTGAGAGGTGAGAGGTGAGAGGTTTGAAGAATACTTTGGAGCATTTTTGCAACTCCATTATCGCTGGCTGAAATGATTTCTAAAGAATCTGAAAATCTTGCTTCAAACCAGAGGTTGTCTTCATGGTCGATGCTTTCCCATAAAATTCCTTTTCCTGCTGTTTCTTGAACTGTGAGTGTTTGGCCGAATTTTGTTGGAAGCGCCAGGCCAATGGCACCATCCAGAATAAAATATTCTGCAGTAAGCAATAATTTCCCGTGGGCGTGGTAGGTCTTCATTCAACAACAGATTCCGGAATTATTTTACCCCATCTTTTGCGCTTCTAAATTGCTCCAGCATCACACGCGTCGTGGTAAATGAAACAATCTTATCCTTAAAATATACCAACGCATATTCTTTTTCTTCTTCGGTGGCGTTGTAATGATTCAGGATATTGAGCAAATGCATTTTCATGTGTCCCTGCTGAATACCCACCGTTGTCATGGCTTTCAATGCAGCAAAGTTTTGTGCCAGTCCCGCCACCGCGCAAAACATCATCAGCTGCTCGGCATTCGGGTTGCCCAGTATCTGCAAACTGCGTTTTACCAGTGGATGCAATTGTGTCAAACCGCCCACGGTCCCGACCGCCAGCGGCAAATCTATCCAGAATTTAAAGATGCCGTTTTCCACCGTGCAATGCGTCAGGGAACCGTATCTTCCGTTGCGTGCCGCATAGGTATGCCCGCAGGCTTCCACCGCACGGAAATCATTTCCGGTAGCAATAATCATAGCATCCACCCCATTGTAGATTCCTTTGTTGTGCGTGGTCGCACGATGCGGATCCACTTCTGCAATTTTCACGGCGATACGTACTTTTTCCGCAAATTCTTCCGCACTTATATCACCGAAACTTCCGAGTTCTTCCACTCTGCATTCCACCGTTGCGCGAGCCACACAATCCGGTGTGTAATTGGAAACGATGGCTAAAATCACTTTCACCGTTCCGTATTTAGGGTTTTTCCCAACTGTTTCTTTCAGTGTCGAAGCATATTCTTCCAGGCAGGTATTGATGAAATTGGCACCCATTGAATCGCAGGTATTAAAGGATGCTTTCAATTGAAAATAACCGTCTTCGTACTGCGTCATGTCTACCAGTTCTATCTCTTTAACCCCTCCGCCGCGTTGTTCCATATTAAAAGAGATATACCTGCTGCCTTCCAACAACTGTGCTTTGATGGTTGGAAAATCTGCCTTTAATTGTGCCTCATCTCCTTTATAAATAAAATGTACCTGCCCGATTTTCGTGGTGCCTAAAATTTCCGTTTTAAAACCGCCTCGGGTACTCCAGAATTTTGCCGCGTTGGACATGGCTGCCACTACAGAACTTTCTTCTATTGCCATGGGCAAACAATAATAGTCGCCGTTAATCAAAAAATTAGGTGCAACAGAATACGGGAAAAAATAATTGGTGATGGTATTTTCTGAAAACTCATCTAAGACCTTTTGCGTTTTCAAATCACGATGCCAGTAAGAAATCAATTCTGCCTTTGCCTCCTGATCATCATTCAAATAGTTGGATACAAGCCAGTCTATTTTTTCCTCTTTACTGAGTTTGGAATATCCCGCTATATTTTTCATAGGTATGTGTTTTTTATGCTAAAATTTTTCCTAATTGTAAAACCTTCTTAAGGTGTGATTCCCTTTTGTCTTCTGTAATATTCCTTATGGGCGAAAACACCGTCACCCTTACCGGGGTGATTCCGCAAAACTGTAAAATGGTTCTCTTTAATTGGTTTATCCCCGGATTGCCATAGACCAGCCTGAAATACCAATATGGAGTATCCATTGTACAAATAATATGAGCTGATCTTCCAGTTAACAATTTATCCCACCAGACAGAATTTTCCTTATACTGAAAGGCAAATCCCGGCAAAAAGAGTCTGTCAAAAAAACCTTTCATCATTGCCGGCATACCACCCCACCAGATTGGAAAAACAAAGACCAAATGCTCCGCCCATTTTATCTTTTCCCATGCATCCAGCAAATCCGGTTCAAGCTCCGTGCGTTTCTGATAACCATATGGAAGATTCGGACTGAATTGTAAATCTCTGATGATAATCTCCTTTATTTCCGAGTTGCCCGCTGACGCACCTTCCTTATAGGCTTCTGCAAGGGCAAAATTCAAACTTTTTTTATTGGGATGGCCGTTAACAATTAGTATCTTCTTGCCCATAGTATCCGGACGTTTATCTCACCTTAAAAAATGCTTTTGCCAGCTGCAGCCCTTTCAGCTGATTGTCTACATACCCATACAATTCATCGTATCCGATTTCTGCATATTTCAGCAAAGCGGAGGCTTGCCCATATACGGCATCTGCCTGTAATTTCTCCATCAGGTAATATCCATCCAGAAAAGACCGTATACCTCCCGAAATAATAAACTGCCGGCAGGTAAAGTTAGCGCCCAACTCTGTTTTCAGTTCGTTAATACATGCAACCATCTCTTCTGCGCTATGTCCTATATGTGAAATGGAGTTAAAGACCTCCAGTTGTGTTTCGCTGCTTCGCAACAATTCCAGTTTAGAAAAATTAGTGCCGCCATGAGCCGCAAATTCTATTGCTTCTACCGGCATTTGCACCAAAGCGCGCAAGCTCTCTTTTCCAAACCCCTGGCCCACTTCTTTTACTATAACCTTTTGGTTGGTTTTATCCAGAAATTGCTGAATAGTTTTAACGGGGGCCTCCGTTATCTTATCACCTTCCGGCTGCAGCCATTCCTGCAATGGATTCACATGGATGATAATTCCGTCTGCCTGTAATTTATCAACCAGTTGGTCTATCTTATACAGTTCCCTGTTCTTTAGCAAGGCGGCTAATTGCGCGATACCAATATTGGCATAAAACGGCGACTCATCTCCGATGACTTTTCTGAAATCGAAATCACGGATACGTTCATCGCTTTCCAGCAAAGCCCTGCAGGAACCTAATCCCATGCCCATGCCAAATTCATGACACACTTTTGCGAGATTGGAATTAATCTGATACGCCTTTTCCGTACCACCCGTCATACTGGATACCCAAATCGGTGCATTCAACATTTTACCCAGAAACGGAAACGATACAGGTTTTTGTGCGGGATGTGCCGATAACATCGGTTCATAGGAGAACCTTTTATCAATAGACAGGCTTTCTACCTGTGAGCGGAACGCAAGCTGAATGTGGTCTTGTTTGCGCTCGGCGGCAGTCGGGTCGGCAGCGGGTATTTTTTCTAAACTATCCAATAATTCAAAGTTACGCATATAAACGGATGCAAACGTTAAATGTTTTATAGAATTTTGATTACAAAAACCTATAAAGAAACTCTTTATTGCACATTTAACGAATAGGCTGCATTTTGCAAGTCTTTCAGCCACAGCTGTTTTTTATGACGCAGCAGCCAGCCTGCAGTCTGATAAATATGCCCGTCTTTTGTTTCAAAAACATCCAGTACAAACAAGAACCGGTGGTCTTGCTTCTCAGAAGATACAATACCGGATATCTGATGTTCTCTTACCTTCAGATTGTCTTTTGTAACAAATGTCGTGTCTTTTGCCTCGATATTAGGTTCCTTTAGATTCTTTTTCAACTGAGTGGTAATGGAGTCGTACATGATATCAAAACCCTGCTCACCGGGTTTCATACCATGATCTACCAGAATAAAGAAAATATCCCGGTAATCATTTTTCACCTGCAAAAGTGTGTTTTTTGCAGGATATACATCATCCGTTTCAAAAAGATAAGAAGGATATTGGATACTGACATTCTCATGAGAAAACGTTTTGGGTTCCTTGCTGTATTTACAGGAAATAAGAACACAGCAGGCAAAAAGCGGCAGTAAATGCGATATTTTCATGCAGCAAAGATACAAAACAGCACCCAGAATGATATTCTAAAAACTGATTTTGCTGCCGTTTTGTTGCAGCCATTTCCGATGGATGGCATAATCCGGCATGGCGGCAGCCACGTGTTTCCAGAATCTGGAGGAATGATTCATCTCCTTGAGATGTGCCAGTTCATGCACGATAACATAATCAATGACAGAAGGCGGTGTCAGCAGTAGCTTGGTAGAAAAAGAGATCTTCCGGGCAGCAGAACAACTGCCCCAGCGGGAGATAGTATGTTTTAAGTCCACCTTCTGAATGGTTTCCCTGAAATAGATGTCATTCCAGTAGGATGTTCTCCTTTGAATTTCCGGCAGAAAGTATCGTTCTGTAAAACGCAACAGAAACCGCTGTATCTCCTGCACCTGTTTTTTATCCGACAGATGCTCGTGCAGATATATTTTTAAAACATTTTCGCCCCGGTAGCTTAATTTATTTTTCCCGCCAGCGATGAACTCTATATCTATGGTAAAAGTGGTTTGAAAAATCTGCAGGGTTTTTCCCTGATAATAGGCTATGCTATGCTGGTGTTCCTGGTAATATTTCTTTTCGTGAATCTGCTTTTTCGCCCATGCTAGGAACTGCTTCAGCGTTTTTTCCTTGTCCACCACTGAAATATGTTTGGGTAGTCGTACAATAATCTCACTTTTACCCAGAGACACACGTGACGAATTCCTGGACTCCACTATAATCTTAACGGGAACAGGAAAATTATCGGTGCTGATTACATTAATGCTCACTATGTAAAAGTAAAAAAGCAGAATCGTATTATCTCTCTTTTCTATAGTGCTTTTACCCACATATTTTGTGCCGCATCCTTGCTGATGGTAAGCTGTTTCCGTTCATTGACAATTAATAATATGGTTTCGTCAAATTCTTCTTTGTCAATAATCTTGATTTTATCGTTCAGTTCTAATTGAATCTTATTGAGGTATTTTAAAAATGCAGCTGATTCATCGTTCACATTTGCCAGCAAATATTGCCTTTTTAATTTGGCATCTGCAAGACAAATGACATTCGGGACTAAAATAGTTCCCTGCTTATCGGGTATAGGATCCCCATGCGGATCGAATTTGGGATGTCCCAGGTATTCATCCATTCTGTCTATCAGTTCATCTGACCGGACATGCTCCAGCTGTTCGGCAATATCATGTATCTTATCCCAGGTGAATTTCAGGTTCTTCACCAGAAATGTTTCCCACAGCCTGTGTTTGCGCAATACCTGGACGGCAATCTGCATCCCGTTTTTGGTCAAAGAAACACCGTAATATTTCTTATATGCCACCAGTTTTTTGTCTGATAGCTTTTTAAGCATATCTGTAACCGAAGCTGCCGAATGTTCCAGTTTGTAGGCTAAGTCATTCGTCTTTACCGTTCCGCCTTCATTCAATTCACTCAACTGAAAAATATACTTGAGGTAATTTTCCTCCACGGCGCTTAGTGTTGTCATGATTATAAAAATTTAGGCTAATCTAAAAAAAATATTGTTATCTTAAAAATTTATATTCTAACATTGCGCTGACCACAAGCTAAAAAATCATGCTGTTCAAAGAAGATAACTGGAAATTAAAACGAACCATTGTTTCGTTGCCGGAGGTATTTGCGAGTATTGCCGTTCCTAAAAAAGGAGGATTCTGGCGAAAACTGGCGGCATTTGGCGGGCCCGGATTGATGGTGGCTGTCGGATATATGGACCCGGGCAACTGGGCTACAGATATAGAAGGCGGTTCGCGTTTCGGCTATACACTCTTATCCGTTATATTAATTTCTAATCTGTTTGCCATCCTGCTACAGCATTTATCGTTGAAATTAGGTATCGTAACGGGGCGAGATCTGGCGCAGGCATGTAAAGACAGTTATTCCAAACCGGTCAGTATGGTGCTTTGGATCTTATGTGAAATCGCTATTGCCGCCTGCGACCTGGCAGAAGTCATTGGGTCCGCCATTGCCATCAATTTACTATTTGGCATACCGCTCACCATCGGCATCATTATTACGGTATTGGATGTACTGATCCTGCTTATGTTGCAGAACCGCGGTTTCAGATACCTGGAGGCATTCGTGGGTGGGTTGATGTTTATTATATTCTGCTGTTTCAGCTACGAATTATTAATATCCAAACCGGAGTTTGCAGCCGTTGTCAACGGCATTCTGCCGGATACGGAAATCATTACGAACGGCGATATGCTCTATATTGCCATTGGGATCTTAGGCGCTACGGTAATGCCACATAATCTGTACTTACATTCCAGTATCGTTCAAACCCGTAATTTTGAAAAAACAACTGACGGCAGAAAAGAAGCGATAAAATTCGCCACAATCGATTCAACGGTTTCGTTGTTGTTTGCCTTTTTTATCAATGCCGCCATATTAATACTGGCGGCTTCCGCCTTTCATTTTACAGGCCACCATGAAGTTGCTGATATCAATGATGCCCACAAATTACTGGAGCCTATCTTAGGTGTAAAATTCGCATCGACATTCTTTGCCATCGCACTATTGGCCAGCGGGCAAAACTCCACCTTAACAGGAACCTTGGCGGGACAAATAGTGATGGAAGGCTTCATCAACATACGTCTAAAACCGTGGCTGAGAAGGCTGATTACTCGCCTGGTGGCGGTCGTTCCCGCCTTAATAATTTCCATCTTATATGGTGAAAGCGGCACCGGGCGGCTGTTGGTCTTCAGTCAGGTAATCCTGTCCCTCCAGTTAAGCTTTGCTGTCATCCCCCTGATTCAATTTACAGGCAACAGCCTTAAGATGGGTGGTTTTGTAAACGGGCCCTGGCTGCAACGAATCGCCTGGGTGATAGCAGCCATTATCCTTGGGCTGAATATGTATATGCTGACAGGAATCTTATTGTAAATCCAGTTCATATTTATCAATGACCCGGGTATTCAACGCGCCTTTCCTGACATAAAGGATGATAGCTGTCGGATTATCCCTGAGTTTCTTTCTGGTATCTGCATCAATATTCAGCCGGTATTTTTTGCCGTTCCACTGATATGTGATATATTTTGATTGTTTCTTCAGAGATTTGGAATAATAAGTCAGCGGACATTTTATGACCTCCGGCGAACTATTCCGGGAAGACTGAATAATATAATAATTTACGGGAATCTTTATCAGAAAAAATAATAACGATGCAAGAATGATTCCATATACTGCGTACATAAATTTTGTCGCATTCTCTTTAATGTTCTCTTGCTTTTTTTGAACATATCCAATGCCCCATGCCGCAACCACACAAAAAGCAGCCAAAAATAAAGTCAGGTTTATCCAACATGGAAAATTGATAATGGACTGCGTTGACTTTCTGTACAGGTACAGCAGTATGACAAATCCCAATACTGCGGGGAAAAAATATCTTTTAAGGTTTTCTTTCATTTTTTTCACGAATGATTTTATACAGTTTTATCCCAAGCATTAGAACGACAACTAAGATAATCAGCCCGGCAATGCCGCTTAGCCAGCTCAAGTTGGTCCTTACTATCACCAGAAAAACAATTGCAAATAAAAAGATGGTAGCTACTTCATTCCATATCCTCAACTGTGTCGAGGTGTAATTAAAAATTTCATTCTGCTGAAGTTTAAAAATATACTGCAGCGAGAAATGATAGACATACAAACCCAAAACAAATGCAAGTTTGATCTGCATCCAGCTTTGAGTCAGGAATCCTGGCTGGATTGTCAGCAATAATACCGCCAGGCACAAAGTGATGACTGCGGACGGCCAGGCAATGATGTACCAAAGCCGACGCTGCATCAGGAGCAACTGCCCTACCAGAATGGATTTTTCCGGTTCGTCTTTTTCACTGGCCTCTCTGGAATAGATAAACAACCTTGGCATATAAAACAACCCGGCAAACCAGTTTACCACAAAAATGATATGCAGCGACTTGATATAGTTGTAATACTCCATTGCTCTGTAAATTTACAATTTACATGACAGCATGTATCCGTTGTCGAAATAAAAAATCCGGAAATGGATCTTCATTTCCGGATAGTGCTGACTGTTTTATTTTTATTTTTTGGGTTTGGTTTTTGGGGGAGATGCCGGTGTTAGTTTTTTTTTTCAACTCCGGGCGCACCGCCACCTGATTTTACCTGAACCGTTGTCGCTTCATTGATCCAGCAACCTATGGTATAAGGAGCGCCGGCTTTTAATTTTTTAGCTGTTATCTCTGCTTTTGTCGGCAAATACTGCGTATAGGTAGAAATCATCTTTTGAGCTTCTGTTTTGGTGTCATCTGTACCTACCTCAATTGCCTTTCGGAAATAATCAAATGCCGGCCATAAGACAATCTGGCTTTGGAAGCCGGTGCCGGGTCCGCATAATTTTCCGCTGGCTGCATACAACGTTCCTATCAACAGATAAGCCTTCCCTAAATTAGGATTCAGCGTAAGCGCCAGTCTTGCCATCTCACGAGAGGCAGCAAAATCATTTTTATCCGCTTTCAATGAAGCCATGATATAATATAAATCTGCTCTCTTGCTGGAATCTTTTTCCTTAGCGACTGCATTTTCATATAACACATAAGCTTCGTCAAACTGATTGTTCTTCATGTAAATACTCCCCAAGCGAATGGCATAACTGTAATTGGGGTCGAGTTGGTTCAATTTCTTCAGGAACTCAACATTCAGAGAGCTGTCCGCACAGCCTTTTGTTTTAGTATATACCGTACGCACGACGTCAGGATCATTTGGATTTGCATTATATTTCTTCAGGTATATCTCCAATAATTTTGCACAGTCCGACGGATCGCTTTTATCTGCGAAATTTTGTGTATATAAATCATCTATCAGGGTTTTAACCTCTTTATATGCCTGCAGCTGCTTATTATCGGGCTTGGCAATATTTTTATCTATAACAGCGGTTAACTCATCGTATTTCAATTTTATAAAATCCGGCGTAATATCCCCTACACCATTCTGATTGATCAATAACTTGAAATAGGTCTGGATGTAATAGGGAAATGCCTTATCACCGCTTATCTGTATGCTTTGTTCAAGGAATTTACGCGCCTGCGGAATATCTGCATTTTTTCCATATTTCAATAAGTCAATCGCTTTTTTACCGAGAACATATTCATCTTCTCCGTGACATTTAATCTGGTTGTCATAAATCATGAACAGGGTATCAATATACTGCTGACGCAATGTATTGTCGGTAGTCGTCTGAATCAGATTGGTATACATTACTCCGCCATCGATAAACGTTTGTTTTCTGAAACCAGGGGCATTTGCATACATGTTTCTCCATTGTGGAAATGCATCACCATATAAGTTCTTTTTAAAGAATTCCCGGTAAATAGAATACGCAGGAGTGGTTTTGATACTGTCGCCGTCAATATACCGAGGACAGTTTTGAGCCTGCAGGATACCAAGCATCAAGAACCAAGAACCAAGAATCAAAGCAATTTTTTTCATTTTCTAAAGCATATTTATTAATAGTATCTTCTTTTTACAAACCATTTGTCATTTAAAGAAATGCCGAATTTAAGACGTACAAAGTTTTCACGGACAAGGTTATTTTGTATAGTCCCTCTGCTTCCTGCTTCCACTCCGATGTTAAAAGCATACGTGTAGACTTTCTGTAGTAATCCTTCATTGCTCGCTGTGGTAATGATTATAGGTATACCTATTCCAAAGTTTATGCCAAACTCATCGATTGCCTTATTATTGATATTGATATTGGTTCTGGTATAGTTAAATCCGGCCCGGTATTTCAGGCGGGCAAAGAATTTTGAGAAATCCTTGTCATTGGGCAATATCTCTCCGCCGAAAGCAACTCTCCAGCTATTACTCAGTCGGGAAGCGGAATTATTTTCGTAACCCACATATTTGCTCCAAGGCTGGAACTTAAAATCAATTCCGACCTTCCATTTTATTCCACGGGATGCCATTATCCCTATATTAAAAGTAGCCGGGATTTTTATGGAGGCTGCTTGGCCGAATGTTTCAGAAAGCGTATCCAGAATCCCGGTCGTCAGTGTTCTTGGTCTGATAAAGTCCGTTATAAAATCATTCACGCCGGCATCCGGTGTTCTGGAGCTCAGATAGCCGGATTCAAAAGAGTAGGTCCCATTATCTATATTGGTGCCTTTGCTGAATTTAATGGGTGCAGAACCAGATAAACCAAATACGATATTATAAATTTTAGAACTGTCTTTCTTACTGTTTATGGTGAGATTATATTGTGCCCCGGCATTCCATATGACACTGCTAACCTTGGTATCCGTAAACGTCCAGGTTGTATAAGCCGAATTATCAAAAGAACCCGTTATTTTATCTAAAGGATAAACCAACGTGTTGTTATTGAGTTTTCCAAATAAGTACCCTATATTAAACCCCAAATGAAACCCCTTATACTTGAAGCCGTTTCCCCAAGAAACATTATACAGTGTTCCAGTTCCTTCATATTCGTATTTAACACTGTTGGAGGTATCAAATGTCTGTGTTTGCGAAACCAGGTAGTCTTTTGCCGAAAAAGGCAATAACGAAACGCCGGTTGTCCAGTATTTATTTACAGGAAAAAACAAAGAAACATAATTCAGGCTAAAGGTATTTTGCTTAGCTCTTAAAGCCGTGGTTCTTAGTGTCGTAAAGTTACCGCCAAAGCCTGCGTCAAACGTGGTCAGCTGTAAAGCGGCATAAGAAGCGGGGTTCAGATAGTTTACTGTTTCACCGGACTGGAACGCAGCACCCAATCCCCCCATCTGCGCGGACTGAGCATTATTGTTGTCAGCAGCAAAACCTAATCCATATCGGGAATACGGGGTATGCTCCTGAGCCACTGATGACTGGATGGCAATTGTAAAAAAGAATAAAAGTAGAAAGGTATTACGCATTGTATTCCAATATATGATTGAGCCCCATAAGTGTTAAATTGGGAATGGCAAATATCTCCTTTTTAAGCCGAGAAACCAACAAATCAGCATCTCCGCCGGTAATAATAATGTTCATTTGAGGAAATTTAACTAAATATTCATCTATCATTCCGTCTATTTCTTTGGACGCAGCCAGCAAAACGCCGGAAAGCAGGTTGGTTTTAGTATCATTTCCAATCAGTTCGGCCTTGTTTTCCAATTCTATTAAAGGCAATTTTCCGGTAAATGTATGCATCGCCAGCAGTCTCATTTTCAATCCGGGATGAATACTTCCTCCCAGGAATTCATCCCGATTATTGATAAAATTGAAGGTAATGCAGGTGCCGCAACCTATCACCAGGTTATTTTGATGCGGAAACCGGGCATGTGCGGCAGCAACCAGCGCCAACCGGTCTTTCCCCAAAGAATTTTTACTGGCATATTGATTCAAAAAGGGGAGTGGTGTAGTCTCGCTCAGAATAATATTCTTTTCGGCCTTCAAGGTGATGCCTGAAAGATAATCCGGCAGATCGATGGTGCTGGAAATGATGACCCTCTGTATATCAAATCCATCCATCATGTCTTTCAGAACGGCAGATTCGGATGTATCGAAAGTAAACACCGTCGACAATGCTGATTGGTCAAAAACACCCATCTTGGTGCGCGTATTGCCTATGTCAACTGCTAAATTCATTCTTCAGTTTCTATATTTACAATTTGACGGCAATGGATTTGTCCGTTAATTTATTATTTTCCATATCCTGTATCCATACCAGTCCTGGTATTTTTCCTACCTCAATACTCCCCAACTCGTTTTCAAAACCAAGCGCTTTGGCACCATTGATCGTTGCCCATTGCAGTACCGATTCAAAATCAAGGTACGACTGATATTTTAAAATGGTTTTCATCTCTTCCAAAATATTCAATTGCCAGTTGGAAGTGAGACTGTCCGTCCCGATACACACCGTCGCATGAGCCTCCATAAACTTCTTATATTCCGGCAGGCGGTTCTCAATATATAAATTGGCATTGGGGCATGTTGCCCAAAAAACCTGCTCTCTTCCCAGCCGCGCATGCGCAGCATTAATATCATCGATTGTAGTTAGTGTATTGTGCACGAATAAATTCCTGTTCTCTTTTTTCAGGTATTCCAAAGCATAATAAATCGAAGGCATTCCGAATACAGGAATATCCTTTGCACTAAAACCTATTCTCTCATAAAAAGAAATAAAGCCTCCTCTTTTACTTAAAAAAAGCTCGTTCTCCGGCGGTGTCTCCTGGTTGTGAATGGAGATGGTAAGGTGGTCACAGCTGTTTTTCAGTGCATCAAACAGTTTTTGCGAAACGGAATACGGTGCGTGCGGCACCTTCGATTTTTTATTAAATGTATCGGCCTTTAAGCTGTCAAATACTGCATCGTATTGCTGAAGAATTTTGTTCGTATCCGCCTCCTGGAATAAATCAAAATACTCTACAAATGTGTAATAATGCAACCTGCTTTTTTGTTTCTGTATAAACGTATCTGTTGTATTGGAAATGTCGCCGACGGCAACTATCCCCCTTTCCAGCATATTTTGTTCTTCCCTTACTATTGCTTCCTGTATAATTTCCTGCGAATGGTTTCTGTTCTTAATGACTTGTGCAATGAAATCAATCAGGCCGGTGCCGGTTTGTGTGATACCTTTCAGGTGTGATAATTCAAGATGACAATGTGCATTGATAAAACCGGGAACAATAATCCCCTGATATATCTCCAACTCCGCAGAATCAAATTTATCCCGTGTGGAAATGTCTGTAACCTTGCCCTGTTCATTCATCACCACCACTCCGTCTTTTATAGGTGCAGCAGTAACGGGAAAGATGATATCGGCAGAAATCTTACGGTACATTTCTCAAAAATACGCAAAAAGTATTTGTGATAATAATTCGACTATCTTTGCGGTACATTGGAAAAGAAAACGGACATACGACAATTATCCAAAGAGGAACTGATTGCCCGGCTGGAGCATTTGGGAGAGAAGCCGTTTCGTGCCAGACAGATTTACGGGTGGATCTGGAAAAAAAGCGCCGTACATTTTGATGAAATGACCAACCTCTCCAAAGAATTAAGAGAAAAACTGGATACCCATTTTGTTATTCATCCGGTTGCCGTTTACAAAGTACAGAAATCGAATGATGGGACCATAAAGTCTGCCTTCCAGCTTTATGATAAACACTTAATCGAAGGTGTCCTAATTCCAACGGAAGACCGGGCTACCGCCTGTGTGTCCTCTCAGGTAGGCTGCAGTCTGACTTGTTCTTTTTGCGCCACCGGCTACCTGAAAAGAGAGCGCAACCTGGAGGTTGCCGAAATCTATGACCAGGTGGTATTAATCAACCGGCAGGCACAGGAGAGTATCGGCAGAAGATTATCCAACATCGTATTCATGGGCATGGGCGAACCGCTCCTGAATTACGGCAATGTGATGAAAGCCATTGATAAAATTACCTCGGAAGAGGGCCTGAATATGGCGGCAAAACGCATTACCGTTTCTACAGCAGGTGTCGCCAAGATGATAAAAAAACTGGCCGACGATGGCGTCCGGTTTAATCTGGCATTATCCCTTCACGCAGCCGATGATGTCAAACGCAACACCATCATGCCTATCAACGAGCAGAATAACATTGAAGCGCTGATAGGGGCTTTGCAGTATTTCCAATCCAAATGCAAAGGAGAGGTGACATTTGAATATATCTTATTAGCCGGTGTGAATGACACCCTGGAAGACGCCAAGAACCTGGAAGTCTTGTGCAAACGGCTGAATGACGTAAAAGTCAATGTGATTGAATACAACAAGATTGACAACGCTGACTTTCACAAATCCACGGTGGAAACGAGGGAGAAATTTATTGACTATCTCACCAAACATAAGGTCATCGCCCATGTGCGCAAAAGCCGCGGAAAAGATATCGATGCCGCCTGCGGACAGCTCGCCAATAAAAATTAAAGAGCCGCCTTGCGGCAGCTCCCAAACAACTAAGGAATATTGAAACCGGATCTGTACGTAATTGTACTTACCGCTATCTTCTGAACAGAAGTACTGGATGTGGTAAACGTGATGGTATCGGTAATTTTAGACACCCTGTTTTGACCGTCAAATTCATATACAAAATCATGTAATTCAAATCTGCCAGTTCCGTTATTAATAATAATCTGTTTAAGTAATTTATTGTACAGTTGAGTCGTTGTGGCATCCTCCTGTTCCAACAGCTTAAAGTATTTTACTGGTGTAATGGAAAAGGGAATTTCGTTAATGCCTTTCTGATAAGAAAGGTTGTGGGAATAGTTGACATTTATCTTTTGTACTTCCATTTGTATACCGTTCAGGTTATTGCTGATGTAATCAAATCTGGCTAAAGGAAGATCGGTTCTTGGCTGCGTAATACTGTCTATTCTGAACTGTGCATTATGATTAAATATGGCCTGATCGACGACGCCACCGGTTGACGAAGATAATAAATCGACCCGCTTATACGTTTTATTGGAATTTAAGGCCAAGCCCATATTGACCCTGAGTCCTCCACTCCTGATTGATCTGTATGAAACCTGATTAGGCTGCATGATGACTGAATCCACGGATGCTTCATTTTTCGAAGCATAAATGGTCAGCATTCCCTGGCTGTCATACGTATACGACTGTATTCTTGTTGTCATTCCGTTCACAACGGTTATAATTTCTTTCGGCTTGGGCACAGACACCGCTGCTGGAGGAGTTACAACGGGTGGTGTGGTAACGCCACTGCCCGGGTTCGGTGTGATTTCATTTTCATTTTGGCAACCTGTTGCCGTTGCTGCAAAGAGGATAACCATCATGGCCGCCATACTTCTGATTGTTTTAATTGTTTTCATGATCACTGTTTTATTGGATGACTAATTCTTTTTCGTGTTGATTAATGTGTCTTATTTGCTGGCAAACGCTGCCGTCGGTTTGGAATACCCAGTTTCTTCCCCGAAAACCAGCTGGTTGTCTGTTGCGCTGTATGCCGCGACGGAAGAAACCTCTCCGCCGTTCACAATGGTGATTTGTCCGTTTTTCACCATCCAGCTGCCTCTGCCCGTTACCATGATCTTGCCGTTTGCCTGTGTAAAGGAAACATAGGTTCCGTTGGCATTGAACTGACAGAACTCGGAAGCGGTGCCGGAAGCGGCATCTTTGTTCTTCTCCCAGGTACCTACGATGCTGTTGTCGATACCCTTGAACACCAGGTCAAACCGGTCTTTGGTCATGGTGGTGGTTTTAGCCGAAGCAGAAGTGATGGTCATTACTGCGATCAGGATGGCTGCGATGGTGGTGGTTACTGTTTTCATTTTGGTTATTTTTTAGTGGTGATGAATGTGTTTGTTTGATGATGTAAAATTCCGCCAAACGGGAAACTTTATCTTCAGCCCAAACCACCAAAGAAATAATTCAGGGAAAACCACCGGTAGAGAAAAGGATATTAAAATGGCCCGGATTGTAATATCTTTGCAGTATCAAAGACTAATAGAAACAAGCACTTATAAACCGTTTTGGAACAACTTTTTGTACAAACCATCAACACGCATCAGGGTATTCTGCATAAAGTATGCAGGATCTATGGCCATACACAGCACGACAGGGATGATTTGTTCCAGGAAATTGTTTTGCAATTATGGAAAGCCTTTCCTTCCTTTCGAAACGAATCCAAAATCACCACCTGGATGTACCGGATTGCGCTAAATACTGCAATATCCGGATTGAGAAAAAAGAAAATTGAAACCACCGGCCTGGAAAAGATAGCCATTCAGCTCGAGGATAAGGCAACGGAAAATACCGATGAAGACTTGAAGCAATTAAACAAGGCTGTAGAGCAATTATCTGATGTCGAAAAATCTATAGTATTGTTATACCTGGAAGATAAGCCGTATGAAGAGATTGCAGAAATTACCGGTATAACCGCCAATTACGTAGCGGTTAAGATGAGCCGCATTAAGGAAAAATTGAGAACACTTATAAAAACAGAGCGATGATAGAATTAGACGACCTGAAGAATATCTGGAAAGATAAAATCGACTCCAATATCGGCCGGCAACAGATGGAGCAGGATAAAATCCGCGAACTGCTCAGCCATACATCCACCAACATTATTGACCGCCTGCGCAAAAACCTGCAGATTGAAATTGCGATGTTTTGTGCGTGCCTGTTGCTGATTGCCGGTGTGCCGTTTTATTTTAACAACAAAGAAGTGACCTTTTTGTGTATCCTGGTACTGGTATTTATCTTCATCCCCTATTTCATTTATTATATACAAAAATACAGAGAGCTCAACCGCTTTTTTTCCTATCATCAGGATATAAAATCCAGCCTTCAGGCGCTGATTGTCCAGCTGGAAAAATACCTCAGCATTTATTTCTGGGGAAGTTTATTGCTGACGCCGGTTTCCGGTTTCCTTTCCGGATTTGCCATTTTGTATCAAATGAAAGCATTGGGATTTCTGGTATATTTTGATGCCTTCAGTTCTGCCACCTTATCCATGATATTATCCTTTGCCCTATTGCTTACCCTCGTCTCCTATCCGGTGATGAAATGGTATGTCCGAAAGTTATACGGGCAGCATCTGGAAAAACTGAAAGACTGCCTGAAAGAACTGGAAGAGGCAGAATAGAGAATGGAACTAGGATTTTTAGATTTATACTGGTTTTCTCAGAATCAAATAAAGATCAAATTCAATCTTAACTATCCGTTTTATCCGTGTTTGATTCATCACTTCCATTCCACCACGGCTCCGCGCTTTTTATTCAGCAGTTCTTCCGGCATATTCTTTATAATTTGTTTTTTCAACACATCAATAAACTTCTTTTTGGATACGCTTCGGGCAAACACGATACTCACTTCTCGCAACGGCTTGGGTTTTTTAAATTCGGCGACCTGATTGATTTTTTTAGCGGACAATTCCAATACCGCCAGCTCCGGCAGCAGTGTAAATCCACCCTCCATTTCTACCATTTTCTTTAATGTTTCAATAGAACCGCTTTCATATTTTAGCTGCTCATTCAGCTTTATCGGATTAGCACAGATATTAATGATCTGGTTTCGAAAACAATTCCCTTTTGACAGCATCCAGATATCATCCCGCATAATATCCTCATGCTCCAGGTATTTTTTCCTGGTCAGCGGATGGTTGTAATGGGCATATACCTTAATTTCTTCATAATACAGCGGTTCTTCAATCAGGTTGTTTTCATGCAGCGGAGTCGCCAGGATGCCCACATCAATCTCATCCTTATTGAGTTTTAGAATTATTTCATCCGTCTTCAGCTCATGTATCACCAGTTTAATCTGTTTGTATTTTTTGATGAAATCCCCCAGAAAATACGGCAGCAAATACGGTGCAATCGTTGGAATGATTCCAATCGTCAGGCTTCCTTCAAAGGTATTGTCGTAATGCCTTGCAATATGGTCCAGCTTCTTTGCCTCCCGCAGAATGATACGTGCCTGTTCAATCACCTCTTTTCCGGCATCTGTCGGTATAATAGGCTGTTTGCTGCGGTCAAAAAGAGTAAGGTGCAGTTCTTCTTCCAGTTTTTTCAACTGCATGCTCAAGGTGGGCTGAGTCACCAGACAGGCGTCGGCCGCTTTTGCAAAATGGCGGTACGTATCAATTGCCATCAGGTATTCCAATTGGGTCAGCGAGATGTTCATAATTTTTTCTTATTGAATAATAAAATTAATTGATTTTTTCTATAAAACAATATGTTGCATCTTTGTTTTGAAAAAAAAACACCATGAGCAAATCGAAAAGTTTCACTCAAATAGGTCTGGACAGGAGGCAATCAGAAGCCTTGGCTGCTGAATTGAACAAACTGCTGGCCAATTTCCAACTGTACTACCAAAATGCACGCGGGTTGCATTGGAACATTAAAGGCAAGCATTTTTTCGAACTGCATGTGAAATTCGAAGAAATCTACAATGACGCGCAGCTGAAAATTGATTTGGTGGCAGAACGAATACTGACCTTAGGTTTCACCCCCTTGCATACGTTTACGGATTATTTAAAAAATTCTTCCATCCGGGCGGGAAAAGACATCTCGGATGCTAAGACGGCAGTTGAATTGATTGTAAGCAGCCTGCAAACAGTTGTTGTGCTGGAGCGGTCAATTCTGAAAACGGCAGAAAAACTTGAAGACGAAGGTACCATTACGATGTTGACGGATTTTATCACCCAACAGGAAAAAGAAATCTGGATGTATGCATCGTGGTTAAGGAACTAACTTGTAATTTTGCACCCAATTATTCACTCAATTAAAATAGATAAAAAATGGCATTAGCAACAGTAGGACAAAAGTTCCCGCGATTTGAGAAAACTTCCGTAGTAAGTTTAGAAAAAGGAAAAGAGTTTCAAACACTTTCCAACGACGTTCATGAGAAAGACGGAAAATGGCTGGTGATCTTCTTTTGGCCAAAAGATTTCACGTTTGTTTGCCCGACAGAGATTGCTGAATTCGGCAAACACGTTGGTGACTTTAAAGACAGAGACGCAGTATTATTAGGCGCATCTACCGATTCAGAATTCGTACACCACGCATGGCGCGTACACCACGATGACTTGCGTGACCTGAAATTCCCGATGGTAGCCGACACGTCCAAATCACTTTCCCGTGAACTGGGTATATTAACAGAAGGCGAAGAAGTGTGCTACCGAGCAACCTTCATCGTTGACCCGCAAGGTACTATCCGTTGGGTAAGCGTTTACGACTTATCTGTGGGCAGAAGCGTAAAAGAAGTTCTCCGCGTTTTAGACGCATTACAAACGGATGAATTGTGCCCATGTAACTGGGAAAAAGGACAAGCAACGCTTTCGTAGATAAATAGACCAGAGATTTGAGAGGCGAGACTATAAAAATCTCGTTTCTCACCTCTCATTTCTCACATCACAAATCCAAACCATGCACGAAACAGTACAAGAATTGTTGGCTGATCTTGGTATCCAGCCTGAATATACGAATGCGACCTTGCAGCATCTGGCAGCAGCAGACTCCAAATACCTGCGCGATCTGAAGATGAATGTTAAATCCGTCTTGACGTCAGAATCATTGCAGGCAAAGGAAAGCTATCTGCTGGCTTTGGCGATTGCCACGAATAACAACAATACAGTTCTGGTCAACGCATTTGCTGCAAAGTCGAAAGAAAATGAAGCCTCCGATGCTGAGATTGCAGATGCACAGGCTTGTGCTTCTTTACTGGCGGCCAATAACGTCTTTTATCGTTTTCGGCACTATGTAGAGAAAGACTTTTACAACAATGCACCAGCCAGGCTGCGCATGAATATCATGATGAATCCGGTATTGGGTAAAGAGTTTTTTGAACTGGCGAGTTTGGCGGTAAGTGCCGTGAACGGGTGTGAGATGTGTGTGAAAAGCCACGAACAGTCTGTATTACAAGCAGGCAGCAGTGAACAGCGTATATGGGATGCCATCCGACTGGCCAGTGTAATAACCAGCTTATCTAAAATAGTGTCTTAACTCCTGAAGGAATTTATGTAAACACATAGACACAAAATTGATGCAGTCATTTTATCCTAGTGGTTGGTGTCCTCACCGACCACCTATTTTGGTTGGTGAGGACACCAACCGATAGTTGAAATAGTCTATCAAAAGAATCTAATTTAAATAAGACGACACTTTGCTTAATTTTGCCTGATGACATCCCTGATAGCATAACTTAGTCTACGATATCTACAACATCATCTTATCTTAATAACAACAGGGAACCCATGATAGCGGTCTTGCCGGTTTTCGGATCTTTCATTCCTTCCCATGCTTTTCCGTCTGTAAAGATGGCGCGTATTTTCCAGACGTAAATATCTTGTGGCAGCAAGGTGCCTTTGAATCTGCCGTCCCAACCTTCTGTCGGTTGTCCGTTCTCTAACAGACTAGACTCCCACAACAGTTGACCGTAGGTAGAAAATACCTCCACACGGTATTCTTTCATGCTCAATCCTTTTGGTTTCCAGATGGCCGATTCGCCCACGCCCACTTCCGGAGCAAAGACATTCGGAACATACAACTGTCCTGAATAATCGACCCCCAATGCTTTTGAGACGGTATCTTTACAGCCCTTATTGCTTACGGCAAATAGGGTGACCCGATAAGGTCCTTCTCCGCTGTATAGATGAGTTGGATCTGTTACGCGTGAAGAGTCGCCATCGCCAAAATTCCAAAAGAAATTTGTCCCGAAAACGGTCGTATTGGTAAAAATAACGGGTGCATTAAATCCGTCTCCGGTAAATTCATACAGAAAGTCAGCTATCGGTTTCGGATATATCTCTACAGCTGCCACACGTGTCAAGCTGTCTCTGCAATCACCATTGATAGCCGTTAGTGAAACAGTATAAACTCCCGGATTGGGATAGGTATAATTCGGTGCAGGAGACGCGGAGGATTCTGCATTCCCGAAATTCCAGCTGAATGCGGTGGCGTCTGTCGAACTGTTGATAAAAACAGTCGGCTCTTCTTCACAGATACTTGGATTGGTTACATTGAATCCCGCTTTTGGGGTTACAGAAACCCGCACCTGTTTTATGATAGAATCAACACACGGACGGCTGTTGGCAACAATTAGTTTTACCGTATACACCCCCACCGCACTGTAAACATGGGTTGGGTTAGGCCTGGTGGATTGCGCTCCATCACCAAAATCCCAGATATAACTGTTTCCATTCGTGGTTCTATTGATAAACTGCGCTTCTGTACCCACACATGGCGTCAGCACATCAAATTCAGGTTTAGGTGTACCGAAAACATTGATGGTCGTGATAAATGAATCCCTGCCGCAATCCCCGATAACCAATATCTTAGCACGGAATACACCTGCGCTGTCGTATACGTGAGACACCTGATCGGCATAAGCGGAAGTGCCGTCACCAAAATCCCAGATAATTTCAGCGCCCGGTGTGGAAATATTAAAGAAATCAACGGTCAGTGGCTGGCATCCCTGATTGATATTCGTGAAATACCTGGCAAAGATATCGTTGCCTTTGACCGTAATGGTTTTGCTTATACTATCTGCGTCACAGCTATTCACCGCTTTCAGGCTGATTGTAAATGTGGTATCCCTGCGAGTAGTATTTACATAAGTCGGAGCAACAGGATTGGCTTGTGTGGTGGTTTGTCCATTGCCAAAATTCCAAAGATAGGCTGTAGGAGAACCATAAGATATGTTTGCGAGTATTGGCTGAAATGGGGAGCACCCTATATTCTGAACACCAAAGTTTGCCTTCGGCGATGCTTTTACTTTGATAGTATCGGTAAAGAAGGATGGTCCGCAGTTATAATCTGCACGTAGCGTTACTATATAATTGGTATCTCTTAATAATGGCTTAGGGAATGAAATTGTCTGTGGATCCGGAAGGTCGGATTGCAGCGAAGAAATGCCAAAATCCCACAAATATTGTGTTGCAGTATCATGTCCTGCGGGAAAAGTGAATGATATATTAGTACCTGTACAGGTGCTGTCCGGATTGACGATGAAACTTAGCGGAGGATTGGTAACAACATTCACCGGGAATCGGATGGTGTCTTTACACCTGTCAGCAGTTTCAGCAAATAGAGTGACCGTATAAGTACCCGGGGCGGCATATATGTGGGATGGATTAATGATGAAACCATCCGGTGTGCCGTCTCCAAACTTCCAGATGGCAGAGGTTATATTTCCAACGATACTTCCGAAATTGAAAGGTTGGTTAACGCATAAATCCGGAGGTGTTGAAATACGAACACTGTCAAATATGGTTACACGTTTGAATGCGCTGTCACTGCAGGCCCCGGAAGGGTCCCTGAAAACATAGCCAACCTGATAATTGCCGGGAGCCAGTCCGGTGGGGTCAAAGGTACCTAAGGTGGAGTTCACCACACCCGGACCTGTCCAGTTTCCACCCGGAAACAATGGGTCTGAGGTCAGCTGCAGGGTTCCTGTTGATTTACAGATTGTCTGGTCTGGCCCGGCTGTCAATCCTACTATTTCCAATACCCTTATCTGTATGGTATCATAGGTCGGACAGGTGCTTGCCGGGTTGAGTATATAAATAATCGAATAGGTTCCTGTCGGCACCGCTCCGGAATTGAATATCCCCTGAATGGAATCGGTTATTCCCCGTCCTCTCCAGATTCCTCCTGCAGGGTTGGCGGTTAAGCGCACAGGTGCTGCAAACTTGCAGACTGAAATGTCCGGGCCTGCATTCGGCTTGGGAAAATTATTCACGGTAATCTGGTTGGACAAGGTGGAATCACCGCATTGCGCCTGAATACGGAGCGTAATCGGAAAAGTACCCGGGCCGTTATAAGTGACACTTCCCGGATTTTGCTGTGAAGAAGAAGCCGGATTTCCACTGTTGAATGTCCAGGTAAAGGTGGCATTGGGATCACCTCCGTTTGTGAATGTGAAGAAGTTTGCAGGATTATTCAAAACAAAGGGGAGAGAACAACCTTCAGGGATTTTTGATGTATCTATGGCCGGTTTTCCTTTAATAACCAATACACTGTCCCATATGGAAGGATTACATGCGCCGTCTACCTGTAACCGCACCGTGTAAGAACCGGAAATGGTGAATCGAATCGTTACGCTGTCTGCGTTAGGATTCGGGAGTATGGTTGTTCCCGCCGATGGAGTTACTGACCAGGTATAACCGCGGGCAGATGGCCGCTTCGTGGAAAGATTGGTAATCGGTACATCAATAAATCCGCTGGGCGGAATACAGGGCGGTGAGGTGAATGCGGCCAATGCCTTAATTTTATCAACGACTACAATATCCTTAAAGGTGTCTTTGGTGTTACACTCCCCGATAACACCCAGGTTTATACGGTATATACCGGTTTGGGTGAAGGTGATATTCAGGTTATTAAAAGTTGGTGTGCCCAGAGGTGTTCCGGTATTAAAACCACTTCCCGGAACAACTGTCCAGGTTTTCTTCGGTTCATTACACAACCTGTCACGGCTGAACTGATCTAAGTTTCTGTATTGTTCCAGGTCACCGACACATACTGTATCCTTACCGCCTATTTTCGGCCTCACACTGTCCAGTACCAAAAAACATTGAGCAACATCCGTTACATCACATTCGTTCACTGCATAAATCCGGACTGAAAAGTTATTGTCGTTGTTACAGTCTTTGGAAACAGAACCGCAACTTCCTTTCGTGAAACTGTAACGTATGGTATCGGGAAGGTTGGAATTATTGTAAATCGTATCCAACTCGCCGTTTACAAAAATTTTATATAATGTACTGGCAGAATTCACACCCGTTGTTTGTGTGAGCGAAATAGGTAATTTATAACTTGCCGGAACACAAACCGTCGGGTTGGATGGAATGATTGCCAGTGTTGGCGCCTTTCCTATCAGCACATTGTATTTTTTGGTGGCAGCATTACAGGGTGCCGGTGTATTGCCGGTTACAGTATAGGTGATGGTATAACTTCCCGGAGCATACAGATGTGAAAGGGGGGCATTGAATGATGCAGTATTTACGACAGGACTTCCGTCTCCCCAGTTTATGGTATAATTGGTGTTGATGCCCATTGTGTTGGACGCATTGGTAATATTAACCGTCTCGGATGTGGTAGAGCCGCAAAAAACGAAATTATTTGGTTCAGTCAGAAACGGATCGGGAGAGGGATTGACGGTGATTAATTGTCCGCCATTGCAGGGAATCTGTGGAATCTGGTTGAAATCATCATTGCTTTCCGCCAAATAGATCCTGAACTGCTGGACAACGGTAGAACCCCTGAATGTAATCTTTATTTCGTTGTCCTTTGTAGGGTCATAGGGCAACAAGACACTGTAATCAGTCGGTTTTACGGCCACTGAACCTATTGGATACGTACCTTTGTAAACAATGATGTTGTGGTATTTGGCATAAGGTTGATTCAGCCGGATGGTAACCACATCCCCCGCGCAAACGGTGGTTTTGTCTATCGTAAAATTACATACGGCGAAACTATTTACAGCCTGTAAAACAAAGGCCAGAAACACGATTCTATAAATAGTCTTCATCCGCATTATTTAAAGTTAAAACAATTTCACGGCATTCTTACCCGGGAAATCGTAGCAATTTATTTTCTTGCCCTTTTTATTTTTAGGAGAATAAAGGGCAACATTATTAAAATTCATTCGAAGGGTCACTTCATGCTGTCCCCTGCTTTTAGATGTTACTCCGGTAAAATCCAGCTGATAGCTGTACCCAACATTCAATGTCATTAAATCATCTTTTCCTAAGTCCCAGTCAACCCCTCCTATAAATATCAGTCCGTGTGTCTGATTGCCGTCAAATTTATTTAACTGATACATCACCCCTGCATATATTGGTTTGAAAGTAGATAAAACACCAAGGTTATACACTCTCAGTTTCTCCATGAAATCAAATTTGAAGACCGGTGACAGATAGAAATCTATATTTCGTTTGTTTTTTCCTCTTGAAACAGGAAACATACAACCGTAAGTCACCGTGAAACGCATGGGAATGCGCGTGGAAATATTTTCAAAAGATTCATCCGGCCGGGTGAGGTGATGAACGGCAAACCCTAATGAATTATGGACTGGATGATCATGAATGCTATATCGAAATCGCAATAATATACCGGCATCCAAATCAAAGAAATTCACTTTTCTCAGTACAATATTCGTACTGGAACCACCGGGAACTACACCCACCTCCGGGTCCAGCTGGTCAGTAAAGATCAACCGGCTCTTATCTATAGATTTATTGACAAATGCGGCATTGATTCCGAAATGAAGGTTGATGTTTTTTGAAATCTGCGCGATATAGGCATAAGAAGCTGAAAAATAATTGGTCTGCAATGTTTTAGCCTCCACATTACGGTATGCCATAATTCCTACACCGGAAGATATTCTGGCAGATTGTATTTCTGCGGAAATACCGTATGTGTTGAATCCTCCGGGGACATAATTCCATTGGTTTTTGTAAATCATCGAAACACTTAATCCTTTCTCGGAACCGGTTGCTGCCGGGTTTAAGTACATCCGATATTGATAAAACTGTGCAAACGTCGGGTCTTGCGCTTTAGCAACACCAATAGCAAAACAGGTAAGCAGTACGCTTAAAAAAAACTTACTAAAAAAATATTTCATTCCAACGGTTGTAACGGCTTTACTCTATCTGGAAATCACAGCATGGTTAGAAAGTGCTAATTTAAACAAATAGTTTAGTATAAATTAATTTTGTGTTTAAAAGTTTAACATAACATAAGGAAAATTAACGATTTAGTTTTAACATTTGTGGACAAGGGTTTTAACAGAATATTAGGAGAGCGCAAAATAACCAAATACACCTGATTTCAGAAGAAACTCCTTACCTTTGGGGTCAAATTGGAAATTATGGACTACAAATTGTTACTGCATCTGCACCTGGGTTTTGCCGTATTATTCTTTATATCTTATTCTATCAAGTCGGTCCTTTTCCTGGCAGGTAAAAGCAATGCCTTTTTAGCATATAAGAAGAAAACCCTTATTGTGGAAACATTGTTATCTGTTGGATTTCTTGTTTTAGGATTTTGGATGTACTTTTTCAGAATTAAGTGGATGGGAGGTATACCGGCAGAAATGCATATGTGGCTGGATTCAAAGGTCTTACTCGCATTAGCGGCCATACCATTAGGTATAGTAGGCTTCAAAAAGGAAAATAAAGTATTAGTGGCATTATCTTTGCTGTTTTTTACCATCACATTGGTCTTAGGATTAATGCATTATCAATAATAAATTAAAAAAGTTAGAATCATGAAAAAAATCTATTTAACGCTGTTGTCTTTTGTAATTACCGTTTCTATGTTTGCCGGCAGCACCCTTCAGTTAAACGTAAAAGGAATGCACTGCGGCGGCTGTGAAACGAAATTCAAAAGTGCAGCAACTTCTATTAACGGAATTACAGAAGTCAGTTCAGTGAGTGCGGCTAACAGCAATGCAGTTGTTGTCATTGACGAAAAGGTAATTTCTGCGGAAAATGCGATTAAACAATTAGCCGAACAAACAGGCTACACGGTATCCCTGAATACCGCAGCGGGTACAGTGACTTCCTCCGGAGCTCCGGCAGGCTGCTGTATGAAAGGACAAAACAATCCTTCCTGTAAAGCCGGCGACAAAGCCAAATGCGCAAAATCGAAGTGCAACAAACCGTCCAATCCATAACAAGAAACATTTATAATCAACTATTTAGCCACCAAAACAAGGTGGCTTTTTTGTATTTTGGTTAACAAAACATCGGGTTGTTAATTATTCTAAACTTTGTTGTACTTTTGCACCGCTTTAAAAATCAAAATAATACAAGATGAACAGTTTATTTTATGTCGTTCCTTTTCTGGGAATTTTCGGATTGATAATCACAGCAATAAAATATGCTTGGGTTAAAAAACAAGATGCAGGTGATGAAAAAATGCAGGAACTGGCTGGCTATATCGCTGATGGCGCCATTGCATTTTTGAAGGCAGAGTGGAGAATTTTGACCTACTTTGGTATCATTGCCGCTGTTTTGCTGGCATTTTTGGGATGGAGAGGTGAAAATTCCAGCCCGATTATAGCTGTTGCATTCCTGATCGGTGCTATATTTTCAGCTACCGCAGGATATATAGGTATGAGAGTGGCAACATTAGCCAACGTGCGTACCACACAGGCCGCCAGAAGCAGCCTGGCAAATGCACTGAAAGTGTCTTTCACCGGGGGTTCCGTTATGGGATTAGGGGTTGCAGGATTAGCCGTTTTTGGATTAGGTGGTTTGTTTATCGTATTTTATTTCCTGTTTGCGAATGGTGCTGGCGCCAACAGTCATGAGATGCTGAAAGCAATCGAGGTACTGACCGGTTTCTCATTAGGTGCAGAATCCATTGCTTTATTTGCCCGTGTGGGAGGAGGTATATATACCAAAGCGGCTGACGTAGGCGCTGACCTGGTAGGAAAAGTGGAGGCTGGCATTCCGGAAGATGATGTTCGTAATCCTGCTACCATTGCAGACAACGTGGGTGATAACGTAGGAGACGTTGCCGGTATGGGCGCCGACTTATTCGGTTCTTATGTGGCAACCGTTTTAGCGACGATGGTATTAGGACAGGAAACCATTTCCAACGATAATTTCGGCGGAATGGCACCCATTTTATTACCAATGGCGATTGCAGGTATTGGAATCATATTCTCCTGGCTGGGTACTTTCTTCGTAACTATAAAAGATGACAAAGGAGATGTACAGGGTGCCTTGAATAAAGGAAACTGGGGTTCCATTATTCTGGTGGCAGTTGCCGCTTATCCTTTGGTTAAATATATTCTTCCGGAGCAACTGGAATTACGCGGGCATGCCTTTACTTCCACCGGTGTGTTTTTAGCCATCATGGTAGGATTGGTAGTAGGTACATTAATGTCCATCATCACAGAATATTATACGGCTATGGGTAAACGTCCTGTAATGTCTATCGTGCGTCAGTCCTCCACGGGTCACGCCACCAACATTATCGGCGGTTTGGCAATAGGGATGGAAAGTACGGTATTGCCGATTTTGGTATTGGCTGCCGGTATCTTCGGGTCTTATTATTTTGCAGGATTATACGGAGTGGCTATCGCCGCTGCCGGTATGATGGCAACTACAGCAATGCAGTTGTCTATCGATGCTTTCGGACCGATTGCAGACAATGCGGGCGGTATCGCCGAGATGAGCCAGCTGCCGGAAGAAGTACGCGGACGTACGGATATCCTGGATGCGGTGGGTAATACTACGGCTGCTACCGGAAAAGGATTCGCGATTGCTTCTGCGGCATTGACGTCCTTAGCTTTATTTGCAGCATTTGTCGGTGTATCCGGCATCTCTGCCATTGATATCTACAAAGCTCCTGTTTTAGCGGGCCTGTTTGTGGGTGGTATGATTCCGTTCATCTTCTCTTCACTGGCTATTTCTGCCGTGGGCAGAGCGGCCATGGATATGGTAAACGAAGTACGCCGTCAGTTCAGGGAAATTCCGGGCATCATGGAATATAAAGCCAAACCGGAATATGAAAAATGTGTGGCTATTTCTACTGAAGCATCCATCCGCGAGATGATGTTGCCGGGTGCTATCGCTTTGGTTACACCGGTTGTTGTAGGCTTTATCTTCGGACCGGAGGTATTAGGTGGTTTGTTGGCGGGCGTTACCGTTTCCGGTGTACTGATGGGTATGTTCCAGTCGAATGCCGGTGGCGCCTGGGATAACGCTAAAAAATCATTTGAGAAAGGCGTTGAAATCAACGGGGAAACTTTTTATAAAAAATCTGAGCCGCACAAAGCCGCTGTTACAGGTGATACCGTGGGAGACCCTTTTAAAGATACATCCGGGCCATCCATGAATATCCTGATAAAACTGATGTCTATCGTTTCATTGGTGATAGCGCCGTACATCAACGGAATCGGTTTTAATATGGATAAAGGGAATACTGCGGCTTCTGCAGCGTGCTGCGAAGGTATGGACAGGGAAGCCTGTGCTGAAGAAATGGAATCTTGTGATGGTAAAAACTGCACCTACTTACTGGATACGACTTACACCAATGCAGAAGGACAAACTATTGTAGAGAAAAAATGCATCCTGATGAAAGAAGATGCTGCCTGTGATCCTGAGGCTTGCAAAAAAGCAGGTTGTGAGAACCCGGGTAAATGCGATCCTGCATCGTGTGACAAACCTTGTTGTGCTTCGGGTAAACAACAATGCGCAGCCGGTGAGATGAAAAAAGAATGCTGCAAAAAGAAGACGGAAGAATAAGAATAACAGCATTGACAAAGCGTTTATAAGCCCTGTATTTTCAAGTACAGGGTTTTTTTATGGCACAATAATTGAACTTTTTAAACGTTTTTAACATTACTCTTACAGATAATATAGGGTAAATAAAATTTGTTAATTCAATTTATTATATTTAATTTTAAACAATGCGATTTTTAACAGGGATAGTATGCATGGTTTTATTTACCGGTGTTTTTGGTGCACAGGCCACCAAGGCGCTGGAAAGATACAAACCCGGCAACAGTCCGGCTCCTTGTGTACAGGCCTTTCTGAACGGCGACCTGCTTGCTTATGGTGCAGCCATCAACAAAAAGACAAAGGGCATCCTGACGGTTTCCAAAGACCACATCAACAGAATCTATTTCAACATCACCCTGAAATCGAATATCGGAAAGAAAGACGAACCGCCGATTTACCTGCGCTTTATCAAACAAAAACAACTGGATATCACCGAGCTGCTGGAGTATGCGGAGGACGGTGATGAAATCTACATTGAAGAGTTTGTCCCCTCTCTGAATAAAATAGATTTAAACTGCTCCCCCGCGAGTTTTACCGTGGATACCAGTTTATAAACAATACAACAAAATTATTTTTTAATAATAATCTATCGCATATTTGTACAATATAGCATTGACAGTGGTATCTGTAATGGTCATTCCTGTAACCTTGTTTTCTGAGTTTGTCTCGTAGGTATATCTTCGTTCCCCTGCTGTTCTCAGTAAGTTATAATTGGCATTGCAGGTTTTATACCCTAATAACCCAAACAAATACAAAGGATCAAACCGCAAAATAGACTGTTCCATTTCTAATCTTCCAAAGGCGCTTAGTGTAAATAAATTCTGAAAAGGTAGTTGATGGGAATTTAGCAAAGGGGTATATGAAAATATTAATGTATCGTAATATGTGTATATACTGCCATAGTAATCAGATCCGGTATTATTATATTTCATCTCTGTATTATTTTGTCCGTTAAAAAGTAAATCATACTCATTTATCGAAATTTTAAAAAGTGGATTGTAAGATAACAGGAATTTCATGGAATCAATGGTTGCACCGGTATAATTAAATCTGTACTTTTCACGGTATGCTAAACTGAAGCTGTCAAAGGTATAGACAGAAGTGATTTGGTTTTGTGGGTTAATGAATGCTGTGTATTTACTGTAAAAAACACTCGGCACATTAAATAGTATATCCACTTTATTTATGTCATGTTCTATGGTAAGTACGCCTAAAGTATCAAAATCAATTCTTGTTAATTTAGCATCTGTAGAGTCATAATGAAAATAATAAAATATGCTATTCATATTTTCATCCGGAGCCTGAATTAATTGTAATTTCTTTATTTTTCCTTTTAATGGGTTTGCAGGGGGAATTACATCGTTATTTGAGCACGAAGTAAACATTATTACAAGTACTAAAAACTTAAGTATTGAACTCATCTTATGCATTTTGTGAATTAATTATGCCCGTTTAACCACCGAACTACATCTTGGCGTACAGCCACTCTTAAGCCAAGAGGTATTGGACTATAGAAATATGCTCCATTCCACCCATGTTCAGCGTCATTATAAAGCTTAATAACATGTTTGTTGGTTAAGGTATTATATGTTACTGGTATTTGTTGATTTATGAAGGCATTAAAAAATGTATATGTTCCTATAAGTCCGCCATAAGCAGTATTAGCTAAGTTAGTACTCATCCCATCTGTAGATTTATTGTAAGGGACTAAATGATCTGCTACTCCATTCCCGTGCATGATAAAAGTTGGGATAATATTTGCACTGGTGGTAAGCTTTACTTTGGGACTATAAGCAGATAATGTTGTATTTGTTGAGGGGTTTAATATTTGTGATTTCATGCCTGATTGTATCAAATTAAATGATTTTATTATCTTCTTGTATGAAGGTTGATTTGCAGCTGTACAGTTAAAGGGTGAAACTGATTGATATATTGTATAAGGAGAACTTTCATCAAAGATATAGTAATAAGGCATATTGTTATTATAGAAATTTCCTGAACAAATAAACGGTACCGAATAATTATCTAAGGTATCCGCATATTGATTCATGTTAGTTGGGGCATACATGGAGACTACAGACTTAAGAAAAGTACTGTTTTGTGGTAATGAATATGCATATAGCAAAGCAAGATGACCTCCTGCGCTTTCTCCTAGAATATGAATTTTTTCAGCACTTACTGAGTATCCATATAAACAGGTATAAAAGTTTGCTCGAATGTGATTTATTGCATTCTGTATATCTGCAACTTGATCGTACCACCAATTTGTTGTTAGTGGAAACTCATTAATGTCATTGCCATAATCTATCAATCGATATAAAAGAGACACCACTACATATCCATTATTTAATAAATCTTTTACCATGCTCTCATTTGTATTATAATCAGCCCAATTATAAGGAAAGCCTAAAATAGAAACATCTTGTCCTGAAAACCAACCGCCACCGGGTATCATAACCACTACAGGGGAATTTGCGGTTACATTATTGGGCAAATAGACATAGTATCTCTGCCTGTCATCCGTCCCATATTGTCCAATATAATCTACTTTATTGCCAAATGCATCATAAGGGTAATAATAGGTGCCGGGATCTGGGTTTGTGGGAACTGTTAAGCAGATTCCGTTACAGCAATGAAAATCTTCTCCGCCACCACCACCGCCCGCATTAATACTAACAGCCGACCGCGAAATAGTATTTAGGTATTCAGGATTATATCTTAATATATCCCTTAATGGAGAGGTTAGCATGCTGAAATCTGTACTCTCTTCTTTTTTTGAAGCATCAGCAGATGTCCTTAAATGAGTACCAGCAGATTCTGTTACAACTGTTTCATTTATACTTACTTCTTTATCACAACTGATTAGAAGGACACTTAAAAGCAGGTATAAGAAAACGGAAATGCTATTTTCTTTGATATGCGATTTTTTCATTTTATACCATATTTATATTTTAAAGTTACTAATTTAAAACTAAAGATGCAAATATCCTTTTTATATATAAGCAACAAATTATTCCTTACCTTCGCACCGGCTTATTTTTTGCAGATTTTAGTTTTTGCAATAGCCAACCGAATACATGGATTTGCAGCAATTGTTGTTCCTGTTCCGTGATGATCAGCGGACACAGGAATTGTCACACCACCTTTCTTCTCCGCAGGCACGCGTCCTGCTGCGGGGGACTATTGGCTCTTCCGTCAATTTTATTACCGCTTCGCTGTTTCTGCAGGCAGAATATACACACGTCATTATTGCCCATGATGCCGAAGAGGCACAATATATTCAGAATGACCTGCAGCACCTCTTAGAGAAGAAAGAGATACTTTATCTGCCGTCTTCCTATAAAAAGCCATACGCCTTTGCGGAGCACAGTGGTCACCATATCTTATTGCGTGCGCAAACCCTGAACGCCCTGATGAATGCCAAGAAAGGCGGCGAACTGATTGTCACCTTTCCGGATGCCTTGCAGGAATTGCTGGTGCGCAAAGAGAAACTCATAGAAAACACCCTGTTCTTAAAAACCGGCGAAAAAATAGACGTGGATTTCATGCTCGATGTACTCCTTGAATACGGATTCAACCGCACGGATTTTGTGTACGAACCCGGTGAGTTTTCCATCCGCGGCGGTATCATTGATGTCTTTTCGTTCGGCAATGAATTGCCGTATCGTATTGAGCTGTTCGACAATGAAGTGGAAAGCCTCCGCACCTTTGATCCGGAAACGCAACTGTCGCAACGCAAGATTTCCGAGCTGACGATTATACCGAATATCAACGAACATTTTACACAGGAAACGACGGCATCCCTGTTTGAATTCCTGCCGGAAAATACCGTGTTCTGGTTCCGGGATGCTGTATTGTTCCAGGAGCTGTCGGAGAAACAGTATGACAGAGCTTTGGAAGAAATGGAACTCCTGAAGAATCCCCCTTCAGGGGGCAGAAAGGGGGTAGAACATCCGTTTCTGAATAAGGCATTGAACCAGCTCTTCGTCGCACCCGAAGAACTGATGAACGAATTGGCAAAGTATCGAATAATTTCGGCCTCACTGCTGCCGGCTGTACTTAAAGAAAAAGAAGAAAAACATATCACCTACCGCCAATCTCCCCAGCCGTCGTTCAACCGCAACTTTGATTTGCTGATTCAGGATTTAAGGCAGCAACGAAAAAATCATTTCCAATTATTTCTCTTCTCTGAAAACGCGCGTCAGATCGAACGGTTCCAGCATATTTTTCAGGATAAAAAAGCAGATATTAATTTCAATCCCTGCTATGTTGATTTGGCGCAAGGGTTTATAGACAAGGATTTACAGGTGGTGTGTTACACCGACCATCAGATATTTGACCGTTACCACAAATACAAAACCAAATCCGGATTTAACCGGACCAAAGCGATTACCATCCGACAGCTGAAAGATTTGAATCCCGGCGATTATGTGACACATATCGACCATGGCGTTGGCGTGTTCTCTGGCCTCGAAACCATTACCGTCAACGGACAGTCGCAGGAAATGGTACGCCTGATGTATAAAGACAATGACCTGTTGTATGTCAACATCAACTCGCTGCATAAAATTTCCAAATTCACCGGCAAAGAGGGGCATATTCCGAAAGTGAACAAACTCGGCAGCGACGCCTGGACCAACCTTAAGAACAAGACAAAGAAAAAAATCAAGGACATCGCGGCGGAACTCATCAAACTGTATGCGCAACGGAAAGTAGCCAAAGGCTATGCCTTTCACAAAGACACCTATCTGCAGGATGAGCTGGAAGCAAGTTTTATGTATGAAGACACCCCCGACCAGATAAAGGCTACCGCCGATGTGAAAGCGGATATGGAAAAGCCACATCCCATGGACCGGCTGATTTGCGGCGATGTGGGATTCGGTAAAACGGAAATTGCCATTCGGGCAGCCTATAAAGCGGTCACCAACAGAAAACAGGTAGCGGTTTTAGTGCCTACCACCATCTTGGCGTGGCAGCATTTCAAGACGTTTTCCTCCCGTTTGAAAGAGCAGGGTGTGGTGGTTGATTTTCTCAACCGCTTTAAATCCGCCAAAGAGAAGAAGGAAACGCTGGAAAAAACAAAAGAAGGAAAAACCGACATTCTAATTGGCACACATGCCCTGCTCAATAAAGAACTGATCTTTAAAGATCTGGGATTGCTAATCATCGATGAGGAGCAAAAATTCGGCGTTTCCGCGAAAGAAAAGCTGCGGCATATTTCTGCGAATGTAGATACGCTGACACTTACCGCCACACCGATTCCACGCACACTAAAATTTTCACTGATGGGTGCGCGCGATTTGTCCAATATCATGACACCACCCACCAATCGTATTCCTATTACGACGGAAGTACAGGTCTTTGATGTAAAAAAACTCAAAGAAATCATTGAGTTTGAGGTATATCGGGGTGGCCAGGTTTATTTCGTACACAACCGGGTAAAAGACTTGCCGGAACTGGAAACGGTACTGAGAAAGTTATGTCCGGATATCAGCATTAAAACAGCACACGGGCAACTGGAAGGCGATCAGCTGGAAGAAATCATGCTGCAGTTTATCAACGGAGAATTTGATGTGCTGCTGAGTACCAATATTGTGGAAAGCGGACTGGATATTCCAAATGCGAATACGATTATCATCAACAATGCACATCATTTCGGGTTGAGCGATTTGCATCAGCTGCGCGGTCGGGTTGGGCGTTCCAACAAGAAAGCATTCTGCTATCTGTTAGCACCTCCAAAATCCACGCTGACGGATGAAGCCCGAAAACGCCTGCAGACACTGGAAGAATTTTCCGATTTAGGTTCCGGATTCCAGATCGCCCTGCGCGATATGGACATACGCGGTGCGGGAAATCTGTTGGGTGGCGAACAAAGCGGATTTATCACGGATATCGGCTTTGAGATGTATCATAAAATCCTGGATGAAGCGATACAGGAATTAAAATATACAGACTTCAAAGAAGTCTTTAAGGAACAGATTGAAGAGCAAAAACAATTCGTGTATGACTGTACGATTGACACGGATGTGGAGATGCTCATTCCGCTGGAATATGTGCAGAATACGGAAGAGCGATTGCGATTGTACACAGAATTAGATGCCATTGAAAGCGAAGAAAAACTGCAGGCTTTCGCGAAGAAGACAGAAGACCGGTTTGGAAAACTGCCGAAACAAATCAGTGAGCTGTTTGACGGACTGCGCATCCGCTGGGTAGCCAAAAAAATAGGGTTTGAGCGCATTATCCTGAAAGGCGGGAAGCTGCGCTGTTATTTTTTAGACAATCCGAGATCTCCCTACTACGAAAGCCCCTATTTTCCAAAAGTGATGGCCTATATTCAGAATTCTAAAAAGAGGTGCAACCTGAAGCAAAGCGGCAACAGTCTGATACTGGTGTACGACAACATCAAAACCATGCACGAAACAGAATTGTTGTTTAAAGATATTGATGTGAATGTATTTGGGTAACCCACCCCTTAGTCCCCTCCGGGGAGGGGAAAGCGCAAGTGCATTTCTGTTCGGACTGTTCGTTTGTATTTTGTCATTTAAAAATTAAAAATTGTGCTGAAATTAAAATATTATGGCACTGTCCGAATCTCCCTTCAAGACGGGATTAAGCCTGCCTGTCAGCAGACAGGGGGTGTGTAAAATTCAGCCCTACACACGCAACAGCACGCCGCCAAATCCCTGTAACGTAATTTGATTGCCCGAAACAACGGATTGTTTTAAGGTGTATACCTTTTCTTTAATATTGAAATTTATCCTGGTGCCTCTGTCTTCGGAACTGAAATTTAAGATAATCAGTAATTTTTCTTTCGGCGAGCTGCGCAGAAAAGCCAGTAAATCCTTGCTGTCTGCAGAAAACACCTCGATAGAACCATCCTGCAGAGAAGTATAATCCTTTCGAAGCTGGTTCAGTTTTTTGAAGACATTGAGCAGTGACTGTTCATCCGCCTGCTGCTGTGCCACATTCCTGTTTTCCAGATCATCCGCTATCGGGAGCCATGTAGAACTGGCTGCCGAAAAGCCTGCATTTTTTCCATTGTTCCACTGCATCGGCGTACGGCACACATCCCTGTTGATGGGCACCGGAATCCGGTCGGCCAAAAACTGCGGTACCCAGGAAAAAGTATGAGCCAAAGCATCTTTCGCGATTTTAATGGGAATCTTCACATTGGTCATTCCAATCTCCTCCCCATAATAAACCGTAGGAACACCGCGCATGGTGTACTGCAGCAAAGCCAGCAGTTTAGCTTTCTCTAAATTGTTGCGGAGGCGGCCGATGCTGCGCAGCTGGTCATGGTTCGAGAATACGATAACCGGTGTATAGGGTTTCGGATATTCCTTTTCGTACTCCAGGATTTTTTTTCTGAAAAATCCGGCATCGAAATTAAACATGACCACATCAAATAAGAAAATGAGATGCAGCCCGTCCTGCCGTTCGCCGAGGTATTGTTTTTTCAGTTTGTGCTTTCCAAACACTTCTCCCAGCAGCAACCTGGCCGGTTGAAATTCATTTATGACGCTCCGCAATTCTTTCGCCAGCGTAAAATTCTCCGGTTGATTTACGGAATATTTTCGTACCTGAAAATTCCCGCCCGGATATTCTTCGCTGGGAATGGCACACAGGATGGAAAATGGGTTGTCGCGGAACTGCGGGTCTTTGATGATGCAGTTGAAAATATCCAACCGAAAACCATCCACGCCTTTTGCGAGCCAGAAACGGCAGGCATCAAACATCTGTTGTTTTACTGCAGGGTTCTGGTAATTCAAATCCGGCTGGAAGGGCAGGAAAGAGGCAAAATAATACTGGTCTCTTTCTTTGCAATAATGCCAGCCTTTCGGCCCTACAATACTTTTCCAGTTATTCGGTTGGTCGCGCCAGATATACCAGTCCGCTTTTGGATTAATCCTCGATGATTTGGACTCCAGGAACCAGGCATGCTGATCAGAGGTATGGTTCATCACCATATCAAATACAATCTTCAGACCTTTATCGTGACAGGCGGCAATCAATGCTTCAGCATCCTGCAGTGTACCATATTCAGGAGCGATATTGAAATAATCGGCGATATCATATCCAAAATCCACCTGCGGGGATGTGTAAAAGGGAGAAATCCAGATAGTCTCAAACCCGAGGTCTCGTATATAATCCAGTTTCTGAATGATACCGTTCAGGTCGCCGATGCCATCGCCATTGCTGTCATAAAAGGAACGGGGGTAAATCTGGTAGATAGCCGTTGTGTTATACCATGCCATGGAGTGAAAATACTAAAATAAAACAAGGATAAAAAATTTACGAAAGCTTATACAGCCTGGCTGAATTTGGGCGTTTCCTGTGGCGAGTCAGATATGGAATCGTTCATGCGCTTGTCAAAAACGGCACATATATTTCGCAGGAAACTCCAACCTGACGGCGTAACCCTTAGGGTGGTATTTTTCCAATCTATCAAACCGTCTTTTTGTAAATCTTCCAGCTGGTGTCTCATTTTTTCAGTCAATTCAAACTCGTTTTTCCAGTTTGTTTTCCCCTTACAGGCAATATGCAAAATCTGTTTGCGGTAAACGATATCCTCTTCTGTCAGGTTGATACCCCGATGTATAGGCAATGTGTTTTTTTCCAGGGCTTCATAATATTCTTCGACCGTTTTCAGGTTCTGGCGGTAGCCGTAAAAAACATCACTGATTGCCGAAACCCCTAATCCAATCAACACCTCTGTGTTGGTGGTGGTATATCCCATAAAATTGCGGTGCAGCGTTCCGTTGTTTTTACTGATCAACAATGCATCTCCCTCTAAAGCGAAATGATCCATCCCCACATCGGCATAGCCGGCCTTGACCAGCATAGCTTTACCCAATTCATATAATTCAAACTTCTCGTTACCTTTCGGCAAATCATTTTCGTCATATGCCCGCTGTGATTTTTTTGTCCAGGGTACATGCGCATAACTGTAAAATGCTATCCGGTTGGGTTTTAATTCAATGACAGATTGTATTGTCTGTTCTATACTTTCTTTTGTCTGAAACGGCAAGCCGTAAATCAAATCGAAGTTGACGGATTCGTAGCCGATCTCACGTGCCCATTCGGTCGCCTGTTTGGTCTTCTCATACGGCTGTATGCGGTTAATGGCGGTCTGTACCTTTATATCTAAATCCTGCACACCGTAACTCACCCTGCGAAAACCCCTACCATACAATGTTTGCAAATGTTCGTAGGTGGTGTTGTTCGGATGCCCCTCAAAACTAAACTCCCGTTCGGGATGTATGGCAACGTCTTTAAATAATTCCGTAAGGAAAGCTTGTAGGTTTTCCGGACTGAAAAAAGTGGGCGTTCCGCCTCCCAGGTGTAATTCCCGAATCACCAATCCTTCTCCGAAAATGAATTTATAGTGTTCCCATTCCTTTAAGAGATGGTCAATGTAAATGGTTTCGACACTGTGGTTTTTAGTGATGCGTTTATTGCATCCGCAATAGGTACACAGTTGCTCGCAAAAAGGCAAATGTATATAAAGGCTGATACCCTCTTTCGTTTTACCCGCATGGATTGCTTTCTGAATTTGAAGGGTCCAGTCTTCATTATCCGTCATGTTGTCCTGCCAGTACGGAACAGTAGGATAGCTGGTATACCTTGGAATAGGAACATTGTATTTTTCTATCAGCGGATTAAAAGCCATATGCAAAAATAAGGGGATTGCGCCAAACCAAGTATGATTTATATCACATCCGCCTGGCTAAATCATTTTTAAGGGGATCATTGCTGTCTTCCAGGTGCTTTTTTACGGTTTGTCTGTCCTGTTCGGATTTGTTCTGAGACAGTTTTTCCTTTCCTTGCAGTTCGCTGACTGTTATCTTGAAGGCTACGATACCTTTAAGCAAGCCATTCACATATTTTTCATCCAATGACCTGAACTGTTCCAGGTAAGAAGGTTCATAAGCCTGCATTTGTCTGTGAAGGACCATCAATTTTTCTTCATCGGTATGGTATAATTCTATTTTTCCATAGGCATGGACCGCCATAAAATTCCAGGTAGGAACATTCTGCGGATGCTCATACAATGTGGGCGAAATATAGGCGTGTGGTTCGGAGAAGATAACCAGCACATTCTGACCATCCATATTTCTCCATTGATGGTTTGTGAGAGAGAGGTGCGAATAGAGTACGATATCTTTTTCTTGCTTTTCTATCACAAAGGGCAAATGTGTCGCAAGAGGGCGATTGTCTTCTGCAGAAATCAGTACAGCAAAATTATATTGTTGCATGAATGCCAGCAGTTTGCCGGTATCTTTCTGCTCAAAATGTTTAGGTATGTACATATCCGCCCTGAATATTTGTCATTAAAGAATCCCGGAGCTACCAGGTAGAAATTGTTTTGACGACAACCGTATCTCTGTTGTCCGGTGTTTTCTCTAAAATACGGGTGTTGATGTTGCCGCTTCCGGCAAAATCAATCAGGTTCCTTCGTTGCCGGAACACCTCTTCGGGATGTGCCCTAAACTTTGCCAGCACCACCCATTTGCCTCTCTTGAAACTATACAGCAACACATCCCCCACCATTCCATCCGGCGATTTTATAACGATAGAAAAATCATCCGATCCGTCTCCGTCCACATCATTTTCATTTAAGACATTGACACCCACACATTGCGGTATCCTGATTTCCGGCAGATCTAAATTGGTAAAGGATATTTTTGTTTCCATAGTCACATATGTCCCCGAGGAGTCCGGTTCCGGTTTTAGAATGATAAGGTCTTCATTTTCTCCGTCACCGTTAAAATCGCCGGAAGACTGACTTTCACTTTCTTCAAACTCTTCGAACAAAGAAACCATCTCCGGCCGGCTGTCCGCCTCCTTGTCACTTTCTATAATTATATGCCAACTGCTGTCTGCCTGTTTTTTGAAAATGAGATACGAATGATAGACGTTGGGTTTGTTGTCAATAGTCACCAGTTTTAAGAACTCACATTTGTAATCGCCCGTATCAGAAGCATAAATTCCCACCCTTCCGATGATACGTTCTTTGTATGAGTCTGCTTTTCTTATCTTAAATACTTTAGTATCAATAACCGATTTTCTTGAAACTCTTTTTTTGAAAAACAGCACCGGGTCGTTGTAAAATTTATAGAGGCTGTCAATTCGGGTTGAGTCATGCGCTGCATTCCACTCATACACTACATCAATAACCGTTTGCTGTTCGGTGGGCAGCATTTTATAAGACTGTTTGATCTCGTCTTCCTTAGACAACACTGTTTTTTTTGCTTCATTATTACAGGAAGAACATGCTTGAAATAAAGAGAGAAGAACGGCGATAATTATGAAATAAGAATTTTTCTTCACACGGTATATTTAGTATCAAAGATAAGCATTAGATTAAAGTACCCGGTTATAATCGCTAATTTTTTTAAAAACAAATCCTCAATAGAGACAAGTGCCCTGCCGAAACTTCAGGGTTGCAGCAATAAAAAAATACGACAGCTGCATTTTGCATAAATAGAAAACGGAAGCGTGTGGCTTTGTAAAAAATGATTTTTACATGGTATTTTGAGGCATTGTAACAAAATATTTTTAAAAAAAATTTGCCCTTGTTGAAAACGTAAAGCATATATTTTTTCGACAAGGTGTAATAATTTTACAGGCAAGGGTTTATGGTTGTGTTTGTGTTTGTTTTAAAAAAATTTTTTTTGACATTCCCTGTAACATCAGTCTTTACTGGTTTTTCGTCCGGGCAAATGGAAGAAAATCTTTTATCAATGAATCCTTTTTGAATGATACGAAATATTGGAATGAAAAAATCAAACCTAAAAAAACCGTCTGAATTATTTTTACGAATAAAGACTGGCTTTACGTTATCCACAATTATCAACATTTATGAATAACTCAAGTATTGTATAAAATGAATAATGTATTACTTTTATATTGCAGAATAGTTAAAAGAGAATTTCAATCTGCATATAAAAAATAAAGTTCTCTGACAGAAATGTTTCGACTGTATAAAATGAAACAAAAAAACAAAATCAAAAAGCAATGGCAAAGAAAACAGCAAGCGCAAAGCCAGCAGCAAAAAAAGCTCCAGCTAAGAAAGCAGCAGCTCCAAAAAAAGCAGTAGCAAAAAAAGCTCCGGCTAAGAAAGCAGCAGCTCCTAAAAAAGCAGCAGCTCCTAAAAAAGCAGTAGCGAAAAAAGCTCCGGCGAAAAAAGCTCCGGCGAAAAAAGCAGCAGCTCCTAAAAAAGCAGTGGCGAAAAAAGCTCCGGCTAAGAAAGCGGCAGCTCCTAAAAAAAAGTAATCGCATCCGTGCGACGAAAACAATAAACCCGATACCTTTAAAGGTGTCGGGTTTTGTTTTTTAACCTTGCGATTTACAGAAATGAGAATGCACTGACACGCTCAGATTCCTTCCATAATAACACCTGTAAATTTATATCATAAGACGCCGATGATGATTTTTTAGCTTTACAGTTGTGAAAATACTTTCCGGTAATACCCTTCACTTCATCACTGCCCGCCAGGTAGATATGAGAACTCGCGCCTTTTTCTACCGTTAAACCAAATAATCTGGAAAAGGTACTCCAGGCCACTCCAAAGAATGTATTTCCATTCTTAGAGCCTATCGGTGTGTATACGAAACCGGGGTGCAGTGCATTGACGGTAATATTGAATGGTTTGGACTTCTCTGCGAGATAATAGGTGAATAGTACATTTGCCAGTTTGGATTGTTCGTAAGCTTTCAGTACAAAATAGTTTTTCTTTTTATAAAACGATTCTATGTCTATTGTCTTAGCCTGGTAATGGGAGTCGCTGGCAACATTAACAATGCGGGCGTCCGTGCCTTTTTTCAGCAAATCGAACAGGTAATATGTCAGCCAGAAATAATTGAAGTGATTGTTCGCTATCGTCATTTCTATCCCATCCGGAGACAGTTCAAATTTGGAAAACACGCCACCGGCATTATTCAGCAACACATCCAGCTTGCTGAAATCTTTTTTGATTTGTTCGGCAACCTGTTCCACTGATTTCTGAACGGCCAGATTGGCGACATACAAATGTATCTTGCTGTTGCCGGAAAAAGCCTGAATGCCTTTAACTGCCTGTTCTCCTTTTTCTCTGTTGCGGCACAACAAGATAATTTCATGACCCTGTTTGGCCAGTTGTCGGGCGGCTTCGAAACCTAAACCGGAATTGGCCCCTGTGATAAGAATGGTTTTATTGTTCATATAAAAATTTTATTCGTTATAATTAAATCCGCTCCTGCCATTTAAACATCTCATCCCTCAATCGTGCCGCTTCCATAAAGTCCATTTGCTGGGAAGCTCGCTGCATGGCTTTTTTAATTAGTGCTATCTTCTTTTCGATTTGTTCTTTAGTCATGTATGCCGCTTCTTCATCCGCTGCAAAGCTCATCTTCTCCGTTTCTTCTTTGTATTTTCTTTCTTCCCTGGTTTCCGGGCGTTGGCGGATATCCAAGATGGATGCGCGGTGCAAAATGTCTTCCCTGCTTCGAAAGATGGTTTTTGGAGTAATATGGTGTTCGATATTATAGGCAATTTGTTTCTCCCTTCGGCGGTTGGTTTCATGGATGGTTTTCTGCATCGATTTTGTAATGGTATCTCCGTAGAAGATTACCCGGCCATTGGCATTTCGCGCCGCACGGCCAGCTGTCTGTGTGAGCGAACGTTCGTTGCGCAGGAACCCTTCCTTGTCAGCATCTAAAATGGCGACCAGCGACACTTCCGGAATATCCAATCCCTCTCTTAATAAATTTACTCCTATCAGTACATCAAAATCACCGAGGCGCAACCCTTGAATGATTTCCACCCGCTCCATCGTATCCACATCGCTGTGCAGGTATTTGCATTTGATGTTGAGTTTGGTTAAATACTTGGCCAGTTCTTCCGACATTCTCTTGGTTAGCGTCGTCACCAACACCCGCTCATCCTCTTTTATCCGCAACTGTATCTCATGCAGCAAGTCGTCTATCTGGTTTATGCTCGGACGGACATCAACGGGAGGGTCTAACAGCCCGGTCGGACGAACCACCTGTTCAATAAATTCTCCTTCCGTTTTCATCAGCTCATAGTCACCCGGCGTTGCCGATACAAAAACAACCTGATTCAAGAGCGATTCAAATTCATTAAAATTCAGTGGGCGGTTGTCCATCGCACTCGGCAGCCGGAATCCGTATTCTACCAGATTTTGTTTTCTGCTCCGGTCGCCGCCGTACATGGCACCCACTTGCGGAATGGTTACATGGCTTTCATCCACCACGAGTAAGAAATCTTCGGGAAAATAATCTAACAGACAGAACGGCCGGTCACCGGGATTTCTCCGGTCAAAGAAGCGGGAATAATTTTCGATACCGCTGCAATATCCCAGTTCGCGTATCATCTCCAGATCAAAGTTGACACGGTCATCCAGGCGCCTGGCTTCCAGGTGTCTTCCAATGGAATTAAAATAGTCCACATGCGCTTTCAGCTCATCCTGTATCTCATGGATGATGGTTGGCAGCTGGTCGCGCGGAGCGATGTAGATATTCGCCGGAAAGATGGCGATATCTTTCATCTGTTCGATGCGTTTTCCAGACACCGGATCAAACGATTCCAGTTCCTCTATGTCATCACCCCAAAAGGTAATCCGATAGGCATAATCCGCATATGCCAAAAATACTTCTACCGTATCCCCAACCACCCTGAAGTTGCCGCGCTGGAAATCGGCAGTTGTTCTGGCATACAAAATGCTAACAAGATCAAACAGAAAAGTATTTCTGCTCAGGGTTTGCCCTTTCGTTATGCGGATGATTTGATTTTTATATTCAGCAGGGTTTCCCAAACCATAAATACAGGAAACTGATGCAACGACAATCACATCTCGCCTGCCGCTCATCAGTGAAGTGGTGGTACTGAGACGCAATTTCTCTATTTCCGCGTTGATGGACAAATCCTTTTCAATATAAGTATCCGTTACCGGGACATAGGCTTCCGGTTGATAGTAATCATAATAGGAAACGAAATACTCCACCTTATTCTCCGGAAAAAACTCTTTGAATTCAGTATATAATTGTGCGACCAATGTCTTATTGTGCGTCAGCACAAGTGTCGGCCGTTGTGTTCGTTCCACCACATTGGCAATGGTAAAGGTTTTACCGGAGCCTGTTACACCGAGCAGTGTCTGATATCTCTCTTCCTTTGAAACACCCCTTACAAGTTGGTCAATGGCGGCAGGCTGGTCGCCGGCAGGCTGATAGGAAGAATGTAGTTTGAATCGCATATATCACCATCAAAGATATACAAAAGATAAGAATGCACAATTGCTGATAAATACGGTATGGTTTACGTGGGAAATTTTAGTATTTTTAATTAACGTAAAGTATAGTATGCAGAAGGTTCTTTACACGCTTCTTCTTATTTCTTGTTTCTATGTTCCGGCAAAAGCGACAGACTGCTATAATGGCAGGTATAAGCACAAGGTGTTTTCTGACTTCACATTGGTGAATAATGTCATCTATGCACGTAAGCAGCGCAGCGACGGCATGTGGCAAAATTTAGGGTATGATGTGTATCTGCCCAAAAATGATACCGTTACCAACAGGCCGGTGGTAGTGTTGGCGCATGGCGGGGGATATATTGATTTATTGGATCAAAAAAGCCCGGATATAGCCGAACTGGCAATAGACTTAGTTTTACGCGGATATGTTGTCTTTTCTTTGGAATACCGTGAGGAAGGCAACCCGCTTTCCTTATTATCCGAAGAAAATATGGTGAAGGCTGTCGGTCGTTCGCTGATAGATATCCGGGATGCCACCTGTAGTATCATGGATACGACCATTAACCGCGGAAATCCTTATGGCGTGGACTACCATAAAGTGATAGTCGGGGGTGTATCGGCGGGCGCGGTCAGTTTTTTACATGCAATTTTCTTAGACAGCCTGAGTTGGATGCCTCCTCAATATCAGCAGTGGATTTTACAGGTAGAACCGAACTCACAGGCTTTATTAGATAACAGATACTGCGGTGCTAATGTGCTGGGCATGATTGGTATTTCCGGTGCCGTCATGGATACTTCCTGGATAAAACCAAATAGGGAATACCCTGCACTGCTCTTACAACACGGTACTGCCGATCCGATAGTTCCATACAATTATGACCGCCCTTTTCATTTACCGATGCTGCCCTATATGATGGGAAGTTATCTGGTGGATAAGCGCTTCCAGCATCTTGGCCTGCGCTCTGAACTGGAAACCTGGGTAGGTTATTCTCATGTTCCGTTTCTCGGAAATGACTTAAACCTCGCAGCACTGTTTACCAGAAATCCGCTGGCGCTAATCTTTAACAGGGTGGTGTTAGACAGTACAAAACGCCATGTAGCCAATTTTTGTTATAGCTTAATTGATTGCATTGAACGTACCACCGGCATCCGGGAAAATCTGATGGGTACGAATATTGGAGTATTTCCCAATCCGTCCAATGGAAACTTCCTAATTCAGGTTCCAAATGACACCAGAGCAAAAGATTGGAATCTGACTGTTTTTGATGTTGCCGGGAAAGAGCAATATCTTTCTTCTTATCCCGGAAATCCTGATTTTATCCAAATTGATAAACAATTGGGTTCTGGTATTTATTTTCTGAAATTGTTATTTGAAAAAGACGGCGAATCATTTGTGTATACCGGAAAAATAATAATTACCCAGTAAATCAATTTACATGCAAAGAATACTTTACCTGCTGCTTTTTATTTTCATCCTTACGTTATGGTCAAATGCCGACGATTGTACGAACGGCCGATATTTGAATCCCATCTTTCAGCGGGTGGATGTGACCAAAAATATTATTTATGCCCGTAAAAAACAAAGTGACGGTCAGTATATAGATTTGAAATACGACATTTACCAGCCGAATGGGGATACATTGGCAGAGCGGCCGGTTATGCTGTTGATACACGGCGGGGCTTATCTGAAACTATTAGACCAAAACAGCCCTGATATCGTATTGTTATCCGAATATTTTGCCAAACGCGGCTATGTCTGCGTATCGATTGATTACAGACAAGAGACCAACCTGTTGGGATTGTTATCGGAAGAAACGATGGTAAAGGCGGTTTCACGAGCGCTCATTGATACGAAGGAAGCCGTGGATCATCTGGTCAGCACCTACCAGGCAGGAAACCCCTATCGTCTGGATACTTCCAAAGCCATTATAGGCGGTGTTTCGGCAGGTGCCGTTTCCACCATGTTTATCAGCTTTCTGGATAGCTTGCAGATGCTGCCAGCCCAGTACCAGCAATGGATAATCGAGGCCAACGGCCCGGAAGCCGACTCCATCCTGCGTCATAAATTTGATTTCATCAAACCCAAAATAGCCGTCAGTATTTCAGGTGCCGTACTGGATACCGCCTGGATTAAACCAAACGGAATAGATTTACTGCTGGTGCATGGTTCAGCAGATGAAATTGTTCCATACAAATATGACCACCCGTTCCATCTGCCGATGCTGCCTAAACTGTATGGCGGAAAGCTGCAATACCCTGTTGCCGTTCAGAAAGGGATACGCTGCGAATTTGAGGACTGGATTGGAAAAGGGCATGTCCCATTCTTCAACCTGGATTTGGGAAGTATCCTGACGCTCAATCTGATAAACTATACTCTGTTAGACAGCACAGAAAGGCATATTGCTAACTTCTGCTACAAACTATTTGACTGTGACAGCCGTACCACTTCTGTAAAACAAAATCTAATATCCACGCCGCTGGACTTGTTCCCCAATCCAAGTGCAGGAAATTTCTATGTTACACTACCTAAAGAAACCAAAGCGGACAAATGGATGTTGGAGGTCTATGATTTTTCAGGTAAAGTCCAGTATTATAACACATTTCCCGGAAACTCAGGGGTAGTTTCTGTTGAAAGGTCTTTACCGGCAGGTATGTATTTCATAAAACTTTGGCATGAGAGGAATAATCAGGCAGATGTGTATACCGGTAAGATACTAATTACCCGATAGTTATACCTTAACACTTTTTACCCATGACTTTACGCAACAATTTCCTACTTTTGCGTAATAATATAAGTATATGGAATTCAGAGAAATTATTGCCGTAACAGGAATCAGTGGGTTAAAAAGATTAGTAGCCAACAGAAATGACGGATTGATACTGAGCGAACTGGATGGAGAAAACAAGAAATTTTATTCCAACCGCCAGCATATGTTTTCGCCTTTAGAAAATATTGCCATTTATACCGATGAAGATACCGTGCCCTTGCTGGAGGTGCTGATTGAAATAAAAAACCAGAAAGCAACCCTTCCGCCAGTGGAACCAAATGCATCCAATGATGAGCTAAGGAATTACCTGGGGAAAATCCTCCCCAACTTTGACAGGGAAAGGGTGAACATCTCGGATATCAAGAAATTAATCAAGTGGTTTGCCATCCTGGAAGATATGGATGTGCTGAAAAAACCGGAAACAACGGAAGAATCTAAAGCGGTGGTGAAAAAAGAACCAACACATGTTCCTAAAACGCCGGCTAAAGATATGGTGGTACATCAGCAATCGGTAGCCAAACCAAGGATGACAAAAAATAAAGTGTAACAAACAAGGACACAGCCATGAAGGTTTTATTCAGAAGCCTTCATGGTTTTTTATTTATAAAATACTATTCCTATGAAAACCATCACCCGTAATAAAAGAAATTATCTGGCAGAAGATTTAATCATAAATACCTGGAATGATATATCCTCGTATTACGATAAGCTTTCCAACAGAATATTTGAAGACAAGGAGGAGTTGTTAAGATGGATGGCAGACAGAAGCGAAACGGATGCGGCGCTCGATGAAGAATACCGCTGGAGGTACATCCGTCAGACCTGCGATACGGAAAATGAAACCCATACGAAAGTGTATGAAAATTTCATCGAACACATCATGCCGAAATGGATGTCCGCAACTAATGGACTGAACAAAAAAATGGCGGAATGTACATTTGTCCGGGAGTTGGACGCAGACCGCTTTTATGTTTATCTCCGCAGCCTGAAGACACAACTACAGATATTTCGGGAAGAGAATATTCCGCTTTCCCAACAGACGCAACTCAAATCGCAGGAATATGGCAGCATTATCGGTGCGATGACCATCACACACGATGGCCATGAATATACCCTTCCGCAGGCAGCTGTATTCTTACAAAATCAGGACAGGGAACTACGCCTAACCATTTTTGAGAAAACGGCCCATCGACGTCTGCAAGACAGAGACAAGCTGAATAACCTGTTCAATGAACTGGTACAGATACGACATCAGATGGCGTTGAATGCTGGGTTCAGCAACTTCAGGGACTATATGTTTGCCGAGCTTGGCCGGTTTGATTATGATGTCAAGGCATGCGAACAGTTTCATGAAGCCATCAAGACAGAGGTGCTGCCGTTAGTGAAACAAATCCATCAGAAGAGAAAGGCACAACTGAAGGTGGAGACACTCTATCCATACGATTTGGAGGTTGATGCACAAAACCTCCCTGCGCTGAAACCATTTAACACACAGGAAGAGCTGGTGAAGAAATCCATTGAGTGTTTAAATACGGCAGATTCATTTTTCGGGCAATGTATTTCCATCATGAATAACATGGACTACCTCGACCTGAGCTCGCGAAAAGGGAAAGCTCCGGGCGGTTACAATATGACCCTGCCGGAAATTGGGGTACCTTTTATATTTATGAATGCCGCCGGTACGCAGCGTGATGTGGAAACCATGCTGCACGAGGCCGGGCATGCGGTACACTCTTTCCTGATGCGCGACCTGCAATATAATTTCGATCAGGACATCTCCTCCGAAACCGCTGAGCTGGCTTCCATGAGTATGGAATTGATGACCTTCGACGGGTTGGATGCATATTATGATGATGCGAATAAGAAGCGTGCAATAGAAACCCACCTCGAGGGGATCATTACCATGCTGCCCTGGATTGCATTAATCGATAAATTTCAACACTGGATCTATCTGCACCCAACCCATACGACAGAACAAAGGGAAAACAAGTGGGCAGAACTGCATGAAGAACTGAGCAGCGGCGAAGTGAGTTGGGAAGGATATGAGGATCTTAGAAAATGTTTCTGGCAGAAGCAGCTTCATATCTTTGAAGTGCCATTTTACTATATTGAATATGGCATTGCACAGTTAGGAGCCATTGCGGTATGGCGCAACTTCAAACAGAATAAACACAAAGCCATTCAGGATTATAAAGATGCACTAAGCCTGGGGAGTATGAAGAGTATACCGGAAATTTATAAAGCTGCGGGGGTGGAATTTAATTTTTCCCGGGAATACGTTCGGGAACTGATGCAGTTTTTGAAGAGTGAGCTGGTATAAAAAGAAGATGGCAGCTAAAATTGCTGCCATCTTCTTTTTATCTGTATGTATTATTTCTTCCATTTTATGGAACAGCCTATGGCCTTTGTGGTTTTTGTCTCCACTTCCTTTTTGGCCAACAGGGCATTTACAGCATCCTCCACGTATTTTTGATTGACGGTTTCCGGATTCTCCCAGTTATCATCAATGGCACCAATGTATTTTACCGTTAAGCTCTTACCTTCTTTCTGCACAATATAAATATGTGGTGTTTTTATGGCACCGAACTGTTTGGCAACCTCCTGTGTTGCATCCACCAGATAAGGGAATGTAAAATTCTTTTCATTTGACCGTAGTTTCATGTTGTCATAATTATCGTCCGGATATTGTTCGGCATCGTTCGGATTGATGGCAATTACAGGATATCCCTTTCCTGCGTATTTTTTGTTCAGGGCAATGGTTCTGTCTTCATAGGCCTTGGCATAAGGACAATGATTGCAGGTAAAAGTGATGATAAACCCTTTGGCGTCAGGATAATCCGACATGGAAACCTCTTTGCCGTCAATGTTTTTGAGCTTGAAATCTGCAACGGGAGAACCGATTGTGTAAGCATCTGCTGCGACAGTGTAGGATGAGATGCCTAGAACGGTTACCAGGAATAAAAATAGTTTTTTCATGATTTATAATTTAGCGTGAATAATTTTTTCCAGTGTTTCATAATTCTCATAGTCGCCTTCGTGAAAATAAATCTTCGTTCCATTTTTGTACAGCATGGTAGCCGGTATAGTTCCGGACCACTGCTGTTCAATTTTGTCTATCCAGATGTTTGGATTGCCTGCGGACAAGATAAAACATTCTGAGGAATAAGCATTTTTCTTTAAAAAGTCCGCTACATTGTCATGGCGGCTTTTGGCATCCTGGCTTACTAAAATAATTTTTATAGGTTTGTCTGCAAAGCCTTGAGCCGCTTTTTCAAAATAAGGCAATTCCTCCACACAGGGTTTGCACCACGTTGCCCAGAAATTCACCACATATAAGGTGTCATTTTTTTGCTGCACCCGGTTTTCGTAAGCCGAAAGATTCAGAACAGGAAGCTGTGCATGTATAAAGGTGAATGCAAGCAAAAACAGCGCAAAAGCGCTGACACGAAGGATAAGCTTGCGTTCAGGTAAAAACATATCTCAAAGTAACAAACACTATGCTGTAATGTTGGAGTTCAGATGTTAAAAAGGGTGAAACGCTCAATAACCGGTAATCTTTACCAACGGATAGAACCAGCTTCTCACCTGCTGAATGGCGGCAATATTCGCATCGAGATGATTTAAGTTGCCGAGGCTGTAGAGTTGTACATTGCCGCCTTTTGTCTTAAATGTCTGAAAAGCTATCTCACTGTTGTTATAAAAAGCTATCTCATCACCCTCACTGTGATAAAACCGGGTAGGTGTTTGGGGTATCCAGCCATTGATGATATCATATTCCTTAGCAGCATCTAAAAAAGGGGTGTTGGGTTGATTTTTCAGTGCATTGATAAAGGATGGTTGCAGTGCATTATAGATTGTATCCGGGAACTGTTCATTTATAAACGAAGCATCGTGTTCGCCGTCAAACACTACCTTCACCAGGGAGTCATACGGTGGTATAAAAATAGAATCAAAATCGGGATAAATTTTCTGGGTGGTGTTGATGCTGTGCAGCAGAAAAGGATAGATGCCGGAAACAGGATAGGCAACAGGTGCTTTCAATACATTGAATTGGGTGGATTTTTCAAAAGAAAAAAAACCAGCCATAGGAGCACTGGCTTTGAGTAGGAACTCGTATGGATAGTTGGTTTCCAGGAGTCGCTGTGCGGCCAGCGTCGCGTGTCCGCCCTGAGAATATCCCATTAAGAATAATTCGCGCGACAAATTTATATTGCGAAAGGTTTTTTGTAATAATCTTTCCACGCTCCGCAATAAATCGACCACCGCATTCGCTTCTTCCGTCGGTTCAAAATAATGCTGAACGCCTTCGCTGAACCCCAGCCCGACACCATCCGTTTCGCAGATGATGGCACCTGTTTCGCCGGCAAATAAAAAAGGCACATAATAGTCCAGGTCTCCCGTCATAGAAGCGACTTCGGATTTTCGAATCGCCGTACCGTGCTGATAACTGATGACAGGCAGAAAATAGTAGTTGAGTTCGGGAATATATATCAGCCCGCTGGCAGTAATTTCCTTGTTCTCATAATCATGTGTCTTATAAAAAACCCGGTAAACAGAGACATCGTACTTTGGTTGGAAGAGGCTGCCTGCGTTCGGAATATAAACACTGATTCTGTTTATAATCTGTGCTGCTGTAAGCTTGTCTTTATACTGATGAGAAATGTAGGTAACAGGCGGTGGCGGATACGGATCTATGAATCCAGATTTCGTACAGGAGAGCATTAAGAATACTACACCGGAAAATATAAATCTGAACAGAACTTTTTTCAGCATGGGGCCTGCCATTAGGGTGCAAAATTTACTCTTTCTTTACCCCGTATTTTAAAAATGTGACAGCAGTCATGTCCAACGACGAATGTTTCCTGAACGACTACCACATCGTTGATTTCCCCGAAAAATTCTACGGTCAGGCTGTCTGTTTGTTTGGGTATCTGTCCGTCGCTGACCACCGGATAACCGTATAGCCTGTAGCGGTCAAAATCGGCAGGCGTGGCTCCGACGGATGTGTTGATGAGTGTATCGTTCATTTTATTTTTCGTATAAAACTTAGTCAGGGTTCTCGCAACCGGAGGCATGGTGATATCATCTAATATAATACTAATGGACTTGTATTCCATTGTACACATGGTATTATCACAGGAGTTATTCTTATTGCAGGAGCCAGCAAGAAAAGAAATGACCACCATGAAGACAATGAATATTCTTTGCTTTTTCATAAATGAAAACCGATTATTCAAAATTACAACAAAAATAGATTATCAGCCGCAAAATTAGAAAAGAGCTGTTGGTTCACAGCACCTCCTGTTCTTCGCTGATGTAGTAACGAAACAGAAAATAGGTAGAAAGGCCGCACAGCAAATGCCAGACGCCGTGCCATTGAAACAGGGAATCCGGATTACAGAAACAATGTCCGTCCCAACCGAAATGCCACACGAAGAATGCCGTTAAAAAACTAAGGGAACAAAAAACCGCATATTTAAACTGTACCACCGGCCGGTTCTTCCTGAAATGTAGATATTCATATAACATCCCGGTACAACACACCAGCCCGAAAGCGGCGCTGCCCGGATAAAAATCCAAACCGAATACACTTCTGTAAGTGCCCGCAATATTACAAAGCACTAAACTGAGGATGTAAATGGAAATGAAAACCACGGAACGAAGGTTGTAATAACGCGCCAGTCCAAATGCAAGCATAAATGACCCGAAAAGATACATACTGTTCATATCCAGCAAGCCGCCGGTATGTGTTTCCGTAGCATGCATGGCCATAGAACAAGGGCCAAGCAAGACGGTAACTAGGCAATAAAAAAGCGGAATGAATGGATGTTTAAAAAAGAAACCACTTTTATTGATGGCACTATGGCTTAACATCCACGCGCAGCTGATACCTGAAATAATAAAACCTATATTGGAGAAGGAGTTCACCGGTTGTAATATCAGGCCGCTCCCGGTAGCTTCACAAAAATTACCGCCTGAACCATCCGGTATACCAAACCACGCGGAAGCCAGTGCCACATAAAACAACAACAGTATAAAGAGTGTGAAGACAAGCGTAATCCGAAACGTATTTTTTAGCATGCAGATAATTTATCCGGATTTATAAAAACGGCAGTTTTACCACTTTGGCCTTCAGCAATTTTCCTCGTATGTCTATATAGATTTCCGAATCAACGGCGGCCAATGCGGATTTTACATAACCGAGCCCCACGCCATAACCCAGACTGGGCGATTGGGTGCCGGAGGTAACATGGCCTATTTCTTTTCCACCGGCATCTTTTATCAGGTAGTGGCCGCGCGGGATGCCGCGGTCAATCATGGTGAAGCCCACCAGTTTTTGCGGCAGGCCCGCTTCTTTCCGTTGCAGCAGAATATCCTTTGCAACAAAATCCTTGTTGAATTTGGTCACCCAACCCAACCCGGCTTCCAATGGAGAAGTGGTGTCATCTATATCATTTCCGTACAGGCAAAATCCTTTTTCCAGCCTTAAGGTATCCCGGGCGCCTAAGCCGATGGGTTGTAATCCAAAGGGTTTTCCTGCTTCCAGTATTTTATTCCACACCTCCACGGCATGATCTTTATGGAAATATAATTCAAACCCGCCGGCGCCGGTGTATCCCGTTGCGGAAATGATTACGTTGTCTACGCCGGCAAAACTTCCCCTTACAAACCGGTAATAAGGAATGGATTTCAACGCCACAGACGTGAGGGATTGTAAAGCATCAGCTGCCTTTGGCCCCTGTATTGCGAGCAGCGCCACCCGGTCTGAAATATTGTGCATTTCCGCATTGTCGCTATTGTGCCGGTTAAACCAGGCCCAGTCTTTGTCGATATTTCCGGCATTGACCACACACATATAGTTGCCGTCATCGAGGTGATAGACCAGCAGATCATCCACGATACCGCCCTGCTCATTCGGCAGATAGCCGTACATCGCCTGCCCGCGCTCTAATTTCGACACATCGTTGGAAACGATTTTCTGCAGCAGCGGCAGCGCTTTTTCTCCTTTCAGCACAAATTCGCCCATGTGCGATACGTCGAACATGCCAACGGCATTGCGCACACAATGGTGTTCATCCAAATCAGAAGAATAGCGTACCGGCATATAGAATCCGGCAAAGTCCACCATTTTTGCGCCTAAGGCAATATGGGTATCGGTGAGAGGGGTGGTTTTCATGGAAACAAAAGTACGAAAATTGCAACAGATGAAAGTAACTTTTGAAAAGCAGGCTAAAATATAAAAATGCCTAAGATTTTTAGCAACTATATCAAAAAAGAAATTTACATCTTTAATTTTAAATTAGTAACTTTGAAATATAAATTCAAATAAAATGGAAAAAACACGAATCATAGGAAACAGCACAACCGTTTTCTTATCTCTGTTTTTTAGTATACTTATATTCAGTTGTACCAAAGAAGTTAGGTTAGATGAAACAACGGCATCAGCATCTGCTCATTTAAGGACAGCAGCGGATGGTACAAAAAAAGAAGAGAGTGCCGATTTAAGTATGCTAACCTCTCCGTTAAGGGATATATTAAGATATAATCCTGAATACCTGAACACTATTTCCAGGTCGGCGGTTAGTATCAATGCGAGCGGTGGCGGCGGCGGAGAAGATTTTCATTGCTGTAACGGTATTTGTTTAACAGTACCCACCAACCCCGACCCGGGTACTTTTTATTATCCGTATGATGCTTTTGGGAATAAGGTAAATTACATAGGCCAATATGGTCCTGACGACAGACAGAAATATTATGTGTACCTGCCAAACAATGTAACCGCCAATTCCCCGGTGGTAGTGATGATACCCGGTGGTGGTTGGTTTTCAGGGCAAGAGGTGAATGTTTTGGGATTTCCTTATAACTGGGGAGGCAGCTCAAGTGTTAGTATGGTTAAGGATTTATTGGATAATGGATATGTAGTGGTATCTATGGTTTATCGATTAGTACAATTGGGCAATAATCAATCAGAATTTACAGCTAATCCTATTGGCTGGCAAAATCAGATTGACGACATTACACTTGCTGTTAATCATATAAGAGCTAATTTTTCAACTTGTTTATGGGGGAAAAGCTTAAATGCAAACATTATACACATACTTGGCGAGAGTGCCGGGGGGCATTTGGCATTAATGTATGCCTATACACATCCTAATCAAACATACATACACTCTGTCATTTCAATGTATGCTCCAACAAACTTGCAAACTATGGATAACTGGATTAATATTATTCCTTATTCATTTACTTGTATAACCGGTAGTTATTCTACATATGATATCCCATTAGAGTATAATTGTGATTGGCATTTTAGATTTAAAGGACACCATCTACCGTACTATTGGCCCGTAAATTATAACGAGTCAGGTGTAGATAATAATGTGTATTTTAACAACTGTACTACAAATAATCTCGCAACTGTCTTTCCTGGATCAGACTATCATATATATCCAGGGCATAATTTATTTCAATCAGCAAGAAAAGATATTATAACCACACCATTAACAGATGCAACTCTTTTTCAATTTAGTCCAAGGTACACCACTAATGTTGGTGCATATCCTACATTTATTATGCATGGGACAGAAGACAATATTGTGCCGTATGATAAAGGAACTGATGGAATGCAGTCTGCATTACAAACAGCTGGTGGTGTAAAATTTGAAGACAATTTGACTAGTACTTCAGCGATGCCTACAAGTTATATTATACCACACTTGATTAGGAAATATTGTCGTGCGGATCATGGATGGAAAGCTATAGACCCATACAACTCTAATAACACTCAAGTATTAACTACTAATTTAAGAAATAGAATACGAATTGATGTTATTACTTGGCTAAACAATCACTGAAAAAAATGAGAATAATATATTTAATGATTGCGGTAGTATTGCTGTCCTGCAAAAGAACAGATCAGAATATGAACATTCTGTCTGGAAAAATAAAAGCGCTGAAAGTAATCGACTCTGTTAGCAGCTTTGCGTATGAATATGAGTTTTATTATAATGATTCTACAGGCGAATTAATTAATGTAAAAAAGAATAACGCTCCGTATATTGATATCTATCCTGTTAACGATACCACATTGGGTGTTAATAGGCTAAATGATACATCCGGAGTCGAACATTATGAAATAATATACAACCGCCAACGACAGGTTCAATCCATGAAGTGGGTATACGACTCTGCCTTCAAGATGGATAATTATTCCTTTATATACAACACGGATAAACCGGATACAATAAGGGAGTTAGGTATTCCTCCCTTAAAATTTGATATTGTAAATTATGACTTTGCGTTTGAAAATAATAATTGTACTTCACTGGTCTCAAGCTATCAGAAAGCCTTTCTTAGCGGAACTATTCAGGAAACAAAAACGATAAGCTATACTTATTATGATTATGAAAACAACTATACAATCCCGCTTCAAACCATACTGCAAAATCCGGATGTATACATAACAACCCCAACAGATGTACTGACTTTAGCCTATATAGCAAATTTAAGAGAACTTACGGTTGGTTATACGAATCGGAATTTAATTAAAGAAAGAGAAAGTATCTGGAAATACAATTACTATTTTAATTCTAATGGCCTTGTCTCAAAGATAAATTGGTTTGATATTAACAACCCTTCCCTGTTAAACAAAGTTTATTTGCTGGAATATTATTAACTTATCGGCTCCTTCAGGGTTACTGTGAACCTCCTGCGTTCTGTTAGCATCGTGCAATATTCCGATAATTTACCTATTTAGATAAATCCGGAACTTTTAACGTAAAAAAACAGTTATACTCTTTCACAACCAGGTATATTTTTATAAATTGGATAAAATTAAAATGCGAACACCATGGGACTTTGGGACAAACTAAAACACGAGTTCATTGATATCATCGAATGGACGGACGACACACAGGACACGATTGTATGGAAATTTCCCCGCTATCAAAACGAAATTAAAAACGGCGCACAACTCACCGTCCGCGAATCACAGGTGGCGGTTTTTCTGGATGAAGGGAAACTGGCCGATGTTTTTCAGCCGGGCAGATATGAACTGACCACTGCCAATACACCCATCCTGGCCACTCTGCGCGGATGGAAATATGGTTTCAATTCTCCGTTTAAGGTGGACATTTACTATGTCAATACCAAACAGTTTACCGACCAGAAATGGGGTACTAAAAACCCGATTACACTCAATGACCCGCGTTTCGGTATGATAGAAATCCGGGCGTTCGGGAACTTCTCCTTCCGCGTGACGGATGCCGGAAAATTCATGAAAGAGATTGTGGGTACCGATGGAAACTTTACAACGGAAGGGATCTCCAATCAGCTGAGAGCACTGGTAGTGACTAAACTGACGGATGCCATTGCGGAAAGCAAATTGAAAATTGAGGAATATGCTTCCAACCTCGAAGAGCTTTCCAAATTCGGAACGGAAAAGTTATCCGATGATTTTGATGCGTATGGATTAAAGGTAACAACCCTGCTGGTAGAAAATATCTCGATGCCGGAAGAGGTGAAGAAGGAAATCTTTGAATTATCCCGTCTGGATAAGATTGATATGCAGAAACTGACCCAGTGGAAAACCGCCCAAGGCATTGAAAAAGCCGCAGAAAGCGGAGGCATGGCGGGCGCTTTTGTGGGTGTCGGCATGGGAGGTATCTTACAGGGCGGTATGGCAAACGCACAAAACGGTGGTGCCACACCACCACCGGTCATGCAGATTTTTGTGGCGGTGAACGGACAGCAGTCCGGACCGTTTGATGTGCCGCAACTGACACAACTGGCACAGAACGGACAGCTGAAAGCGGATACGCTGGTATGGAAAGCGGGCATGGCAGCCTGGGCCGCAGCCTCTACGCTGCCGGAGTTGTCAGGAATCTTAAATTCGGTTCCGCCGCCGATTGCTCCACCGGCTCTATAATTGAACGAATGAATAAAAATTAAAAGCCCTGTTACAAATTGTAACAGGGTTTTTGAATATATCGTCTGAGTTAGAATTATCTTCTTACAATCTTCAGGGCATATTTTCCCGGTCCTGTGAGAAACAGTGCCAGGAACACGACACCACTCTCCAGTGCGTGTGAATAGCCGTTGAATCCATCGCCGTTATTGTAATGTACAAGGCAGGCTATAAACATGGTGAAAACAAGCATAGCCAGTGCAGGCCGGAATAAAAACCCCAACACGAGACAGAGCCCTCCGCCAAACTCCGCCAATGAGGCCATGAAACCCCAGAATACGGGAAAAAAATTTACACCAATATTGCTCATAGCACCACCAATCTTAACCCACATGTCCGGGCCTCCCATCACTTTGGGATAACCGTGCAGCATAAAAGCAATGCCGATTCCAAGGCGGATTATCAGCAATCCGTAATCTGTATTGTACTTGTTTAACATCTTGGTTTTGATTTATTTACTAAAGATACTTTTTTATTCGTATTCCCGGCTTTTCTCTACCGGTGGTTTTCCCTGAATTATTTCTTTGGTGGTTTGGGCTGAAGATAAAGTTTCCCGTTTGGCGGAATTTTACATCATCAAACAAACACATTCATCACCACTAAAAAATAACCAAAATGAAAACAGTAACCACCACCATCGCAGCCATCCTGTTCGCAGTAATGTCCATCACTTCTGCTTCGGCTAAAACCACCACCATGACCAAAGACCGGTTTGACCTGGTGTTCAAGGGTATCGACAACAGCATCGTAGGTACCTGGGAGAAGAACAAAGATGCCGCTTCCGGCACCGCTTCCGAGTTCTGTCAGTTCAATGCCAATGGAACCTATGTTTCCTTTACACAGGCAAACGGCAAGATCATGGTAACGGGCAGAGGCAGCTGGATGGTGAAAAACGGACAAATCACCATTGTGAACGGCGGAGAGGTTTCTTCCGTCGCGGCATACAGCGCAACAGACAACCAGCTGGTTTTCGGGGAAGAAACTGGGTATTCCAAACCGACGGCAGCGTTTGCCAGCAGATAAGATCATTGCGGAAAATCATTCATCAACAATATAAAATCAAACAAAATGAAAACAGTAAATCAAATCAGAAGCATGGCGGCTATAGCAGCAGTCATCTTCACAGCCACCCTGAGCGGATGCAAGAAAACAGAGGTCGCACCGGTGACACCGCCGCCTGTTAATAACACACCGCCACCCGTTGTGGTGCAGCCGTCAGTAAATACCAAACCACGGTTCATTACAACCACAGAAAATGGAAGCACCATAAAGTCCCAGGCTTATGAGTACGATTCTCAGGGCAGACTGATACGGTTTTTTTCTAAGAATACCACATCCGTTGATACCGTTATTATAAACTTCAATGTAGTACTATTCAAGTCAGAGCGAAATTCCGGTGTCAGCATCCAAAAGCTGTTTTTAAACGGAGATAAGACAATGAAAAATCTGTTTACCTCTAACATCGAAGTACAATTTGAAAACAACCAAAATAAAATAAGCAGGTTAGCTCAAAGCGTCGATAACGGACCCTTTAATAATATTGCAGGGTTGGACTATACCAATAACAACCTGAGTTCCATTACCGCAGAAGCTGTATTGTCCTTTAATTACTATAACGATCTGCCTTACCAAAAGGGCATTAACGAACCGCCTACAGCCTTCAAGCCTTTTCAGTATTATAAGGTATTGGAACAGGAAGGAGCTACAACCAGCGTATTATACAATAAACTGCTCAAACAATCCGTCCTTAATGCAGGAATCCGCCGGGAGCAGCATGATTATATCTATACATTCGATTCCGACAACCGGGTAACGAAGATTTCAGAGACAATTACAATCACCATCGGCAGTTCTTCCACCCAAAAAATACATGAAAACATTATTGCTTATTAAACAACAAACAATATTCCATCACTTCAAAATCTTCAGTCATGAAAACACAAACAAACATACTCTGCATTGCTGATAACAGCTTAAAGAGTTTACAACAGAAGATCATTCGAACCACCCTTGGTATAATCCTGCTGATACTGATGCTTTTTATGCAGTCCTGCAAGAAGGAAAGCCTCTCCGGACCAGGTGGTGTTGATAGCAGGCTTACCGGCACCTGGCAAAACCAGGAAATACTGGGAAGCGGCGATGTCACACAAACCAGTGTGGCAGAAATAACGTTTAATGCTGACGGCTCCGGATTTGAAGAAACATTTAGCCTGGGCCCGTTCGGACAAACCCCGAGAGAAAGAAGTAACTTTTCCTGGACAGCCAGAGGCGGTAATGTCATTCGCCTGCAGTTCGAGAATGGCTCTGCAGATTTTAAGGTTACCATTACCGACAGCGGCGATGGAATGGCCTTAACCTTTCCAAACGGCAATAGGGTAATATACTCAAGAATCGGATAGCTTAAAATGCCGTTCTTTATATATAGCCGCCCCGGCGGTGGTTATATATCTTAAAGCTACCGGTGGTTTTCCCTGAATATTTTCTTTGGTGGTATAAGCTGAAGATAAACGCCCCTGTTTGAACGAATTTTACACTATCAAATAACAAACACTAAAAATAAACAAAATGAAATCGAAGATTCACGAACTCAAAAACTTAAAAACGAAGACAATGAGTAAGATTGTCACAACAATCGCAATCCTGGTATTTATGACATTATCAACGGCATTCGGACAAACTAAAAAGATTGACAGGGCCATCGTTGGCAACTGGGCTCAGCAGGACATGATTGCCAGCAGCGGATACGGTGATTATGCCTCTTACACATCTGTGACCTATTACCAGTTTTCGGCAGACGGTACCGTTTGTGTGACAGACGGAGGATCGGTAAGCAGCGGAAACGACTGGAGCTACAGCGGGAAAGGCGGAAACGCTAATTGCGGCAAATGGTATGTTCAAGACGGGTATATCTGCTTTGAGCAAAACGGTCAGCCATACGGATACATCAAATACACGCTCCACAACGGAAAGCTGGTGTTGGGTCAAAGTGGAAATTACAAATTCTTAGAACCGGCAAATTAATCAAAAAAATTAATAATTATGAAAACGAACAAAACAATCAGAAGTAGGGTAGCCATGATGGTTATCCTCTTCGCAGCAGCGGCAACAGGTTGCAAAAAAGAAAGTGAAATAACGCCCGGCAACGGCATAAACACCCCGCCGGTCAACCCGGTTGCGACAGCGGTATCTACCAAACCAAGAAGTATTATTACTTCTGAAAACGGAACAGATTTACGAAAGCAGATTTACGAGTATGATGCTCAAGGCAAGCTGACAAAATATGAGTCAACCGGCACTTCATCAGATTCTGTATTAGTGAATGGAAACAGCGTTACATTTAAAAGACCTGGTTCAAATAATGCCGTCCTGGTGCTTACTTTTAATCCTGACAAGACCTTCAAGGCATCATTTACTGCTAACACACAGTTTGATTTCATAAACAACCAGTCAAAACTAAGCAGGATGACGCAGGCCAGCCCTAACAACATACCTGCAACAGATGCCGTATTTAACTATACCAATAATAATATTGGCTCAATGGCCTCTGAAATCCGAGTTGAGTTGGATTACTTCGATAACCTGCCATACCAAAAGGGTATCAATGAAATACCAATAGCGCTGAAACCGATAAAATATTATAAAATAATGGAACAGGAAAACGCCACATCGACGGTATTGTACAACAAAATGCTTAGAAGTGTAAGCCTGGTTTCCGGCAGCAGAAGAGAAACGCACGAGTATACATATGCGTTCGATGCAGATCGCCGGGTAACTCAAATAAATGAACTGATAACAAATTCAACCGCTACATCATCTTCTCAAAGAATTTTAAAAAGCAGCGTTTCCTACTGATTCTTAAAACCCAAAAGAATAAAGAGATATTCGGTAAGTTTTTATTTGATGGGGTTCCGGAACTTTAATAGTTTCGGAACTTTTTTTTATTTCTCAATCAGCAACGGGTGGTTTTCCCTGGGTATTTTCTTTGGTGGTTTAGGCTAAAGATAAACACTCCCGTTTGAACGAATTTTACACTTTCAAATTACAAACACTATAAATATACAAAATGAAAACGAACCAAAAGATCAGAAGTAGGACAGCCATGATGGGTATCCTCTTCGCCGTAAATATGTCCTGCTGTAAAAAAGAAACCCTCAATGCAGCTCCTGCTGGCGTTAACAGAAAACCGGTTTCTATAATTACCCAAACCGACAGAGGCGAGATTGTATCTGAAGAAAAATTTACCTGTGAAAAAAAATCTGTTGGTGAAATATATTTCTATCGGATCTGCCCTGAAAGATTCTATGCTTATCATTCAGGACAATAACCGTTCCGGGGTGGAGGCATACTTTACCTTTGGAAGAAGGGTTTTTAAAAATGAAACAATACTTGACCCCGGACAGCAAATAACACAATCCTCCACCAATCCGTTAAGTTCTCAAATGGCAGATGTTGTATATACAGATAATAACATCGCCGGTTTTGTTACAGGGAATGACACGGTAAGTATCACGTATTATGATGAACTGGATTACCAAAAAGGAATAAATGCAATTCCTGCCGGACTGCCGATGCTCAGACATTTCCGTTTGCTCGAACTCAATGATATGACCTCCACCAAACTGTATTCAAAACTTATAAAGTCCGTAAGATTCAAGAATTTCAGTTCAATCAACAACCTGTTTATAAACAATTATGATTACACATTTGACGCACAAGGGAGAATTACAGAAATCCGAGACGAATCGTCTTTTGGAACTATCGGATTTGTATTTTCAAGTTCAACAAAAACAAGAACCATTTCCTACAAATAAATCCCCTATGCTGTTTGAAAAGTAAGAACCGCTCCTTCCGGCGGTTTTTGCTATAACGGTATCTCAACATTTATGGAGGTTCCCTTTCCTGCTGCAGAATCAATATCCATTTTTCCACCCATCAGCTCTATCCTTTGCTGCATACTGTGCAGGCCGATACCCTCCATGTTTATAATCGTCTCCACATCAAACCCTTTGCCATCATCTTCCACTGCCAGGGAAAGCCGCTGTTCATGTCTGCTTACCTGTACCAATACTTCTTTTGCGGCAGCATATTTTAAAATATTATTCAGCAGCTCCTGAATAATACGATAGGCCAGTAGTTCCATTTTAGCCGGCAGGCGTTCTTCCAGTCCATAATGCTGAAAATCTATTTTCAGATTACCGCTATTTTCCGCCTGCCTGCAAAACTGTTCCAAAGCCTCCACCAGTCCTAAGCGCTCCAGCGCGGAAGGCATCAGCGCATGCGATATCTTTCGGATGTCCTGTGAAGCCGTATTCAATAAGTCCAGCGCTGCATTATATTCGTGGTCGTTTTGAATCTCCTTACGTGATTTTTTAAAATTCGTGAACTGCAGTTTGATCATACTCATCAAGCCGCCGATACCGTCGTGCAGCTCTTTGGCCAGCCGCATACGCTCCTGCTCCTCACCATCCATAATCGCCTGGGTCAGTTCTAATTTTTTCTGCTGCTCAATGGTCACAATTTTATTTTGCAGCAAGACCTGCCGTTGTCTGAAAAAGATATAAACCATAACCGCGCCCGCCAGTAAAACCGCCAGTAAAAAGATTGTAATAATCAGTCGTGTTTTTGCCTGTCTTATTTTCACCTGCTGTTGGGCAATCTGCGTTTCCTTCTTGGCGGTTTGGTATTTCGTTTCGAGTTCATTCAGTGTGTTGTTTCTTTTTTCAGAAAAAACACTGTCGTTGTATTGCTGGAAAAGCTGTGCCGCCAGGTAGGCGTTTTTATAGTCCCCGGTGAGCGCATAATATTCTTTTTTCAACGCATACAGATTCTTATACAACTGGAACGAATTCGATTTCTGCGCATATACCATCCCTTTATCAATGGCGGTATTGGCATCCGGCAACCGTCTAAGTTTCAAATGTATCGCTGCATTTTTGATATACGCCAGGCAAATATCATATTCTGCTCCCGTCTTTAAAATATAGGATAAATAGGCAGCTGCGGAGCGTTGCGCTTCTGTGGGCTTGTTGTCTGCCAGATAGTATTCGGTGAATGCCTTACAGGCATACGCCTGCACAAAATCATCATCGATAGCCTTACCGATGCCAAGCGCCTCGGCCGCGAGTGTCTTCGCACTGTCCGGCATTTTATTGTTCACAAATGCCACAGACAAATCGTGTGCAATCATTCCGATGCTGAACGAATCTTTCTCTTTTAACGACGTCTGATACGCCAATTTGTTATACACCAGATTCTTTTGGTATTGTTCCGTGTTGTTATAAATGGAGGCGATATTGCTGAAACAAATTGTAAGTCCCTTATAAAAATTAATCTGCTCAAAGAGGGCGGCGGCTTTGAGGTAATGTTGAATCGATAAATCAAAATATCCTTTTCGCTGGTAAATGTTAGCGATGGTATTGTACGTAATACCCTGTTCCTTAATGTTGTTAAGCTGCTGAAAAATGGCTGTGGCATTTTTACAATATGCCATAGCCTTGTCTATATCCGTCTGGCTGGTAATCAGCGCCAGCCGGCGGTAACTTTTCCCGATTATTTCCGGCTGCTTTTTAGCTGCCTCCTCATTGCGGACGACGTATGAGTAATAAAACAGTGCACTGTCCGGATTATCTTTGTCCGATTTTTGAGCTTTTTCATAAATCGTTGTGATGTCCTCCGTTGCCCGAACAGAAAATGGCTGTGCCCAAAAAGCCAGTAATCCTAAAAAATATGTAATACGTTTTATCAAAAAAGTAAATGTATCCTATAAAAGTATTATTTTTATTAGGTATTTAATAAGAAACCATGATGACAGTTGGCATTATAGATGATCACGGAATTGTGCTCCAGGGTGTGAGCATGCTGTTTAAACAGCAAGAAGATTACGATGTGCTTTTTGCAATCAATAATTTGACGGATGGACTGGAAGCATTAAACGGCACGCCTCCTCAGGTGTTATTTTTGGACATCAACATCAAGGGCGATGACGGACTGGAGGCCATTAAGGTCATCAAAAAGAAAAATCCATCCATTAAAATCATCATGCTTACCTCCTTTGAGGAAACGGCGCTGGCCAAAACAGCCCTGCGCAACGGTGCCGATGGTTATTTATTAAAAGATGCCACCGAAACTGAATTTCTGGATGCGGCAAATGCCGTTGTGAACGGACAGCAGTATATCCAGAAAAGCGTACAGGATTTACTGCTCAAAGATGCCATGGGACAAAAGAAAGACAACTCCTATATTCCCAAACTTACCCGCCGTGAAAAGGAAATTCTGCAGCTCATCGTGGATGAAAAAACCACGCAGGAAATTGCGGATACGCTGTTTCTGAGTGTCAGTACGGTGGAAACGCACCGCATGAATCTCATCAGCAAACTCGGGGTGAAAAATGCCGCCGGACTGGTAAAGATTGCTCTTGAAAAGGGATTGCTGAAAGACTAAATCTTTTCAAACACCACCCGGAACTTCGCCTGTTTATTGGCTGCTGTACGGGCAAAATAGCTGACCCGGAACGCCTCCGTTGTTCTGGATTCGATTTCCCATATTTCATTCGTTCCGGTTCCTGCCACCCTAAGCAGCTCACCACCGTTTTGTTCTTCAATGATTCCCTGATCTTTAATGTCCGGATCTAAAACATTGCATTTTGTCGGGCCTTCATCTAGCTGGAATGTATTGGTCACGGCATTGAATTTCCAGATATTATCTTTCGCACAATCCGGCTTAGAGGTTAGTATGTCTACTACCGGAATCGTATCAATAACGGAATCTGTTGAAACAAGGATACTGGCTTTGCGCCAGTTGCTTTTGGCCAGTTCGTCAATAAGGGAAGGTGTTGATTCTTTGGTGCAGGCAAATACCATTAAAACAATAGCCAAAACGGCAGTTGCCTTAAACGTAATGGAAGGTGGATTTTTCATACTGTTCGTTTTTCGGTTGAACTAAATGTACTACAAATATTAATATTTTTATGCTGCCTTTTATGGCGGAAAACCACATTTTTTTATTTTAATGGTTTTCATGGAGATGTGTTTTCATTAATTTTTGGGTATAAAATTCTTTTAGTTGTGTTATTATCATTTAACTTTACAACATGCAAACCACCGACGAACACATCATTAATAAGTTCCGGGAGATGATTGAAAATCGATATGTGTACAGTGATTTAAAACAACGATTCGATTTGCCGCCATCTATAACGGAAGATGTCATTGAGGAAATCAAAACCTATTTTCTCGACACGATTTATCCGCATGCTTCTGAGCGCAAAAAGCTGGAAACGGCATTTAAAGATTTGGCGGATTATGTGCATTCTCCCCGTAAAATCTGGGGTTTATTCGGCGATATGGCCAGGGCCCTTTTCAAATTCGGGCGTCACTTCATGCAGGCGCTGCGGGCCGGCATGGATTCACTGAACTCATTTATGGGTGCCAAAAACTTTGAACAGTCCATGGCTGCCATAGCTAATAAAAATGGCATCATACCGCCCATGACAGATGAGGATTTTGAAGAAACCCTTTATCAGTTGCCCCGGGAAGATATCGAAAAATTTATCCATGATGTCAGGAGCCTGTTCGGCGCGATGGTGAATACCGTATTGCTGAAAAAAACACTGGACATTTTGCAGCATGTGATAGAAACGATGGAACACAAACCGGAGGTTTTTCCGCAGGCGGATATAGATGGTATTAAACTGGGCAAGGAGTTGCTGCAAAGGGGCTACAGTATTTTTTCAAAATATGACGAGCCTACCAAAAATGCCATCGTCGATTTTATTTACAAGAACGAGATGTGGTTTGTCGATGAAGTGTACAGAAAGAAAGAAGGAAAGTAGTTTCTGTATTTAAGTGTGACGTTTTATTTAAGAAACATTTACATTTCATAACAATCGTTTTTCCTAATTTTGAAGGATATACCTTGTTGTAACAAAAAACTCTGACCCTTTTATGGCGAGAAAAATAATTTACACGGATGATGCTCCCGAACCGATAGGTCCTTATTCTCAGGCCGTATATATCAGTGGAATGCTGTTTGTTTCCGGGCAGATTCCTTTAGATCCGTTTTCCGGGACATTAATTAAAAACGGGATTGAAGACGAAACCGTTCAGGTGATGGAAAACCTGAAGGCAATCCTGCATGCCGCCGAGATGGATTTTTCCAATGTGGTGAAATGTTCCATCTTCTTATCCGACATGCACGATTTCCCAAAGGTGAATGAAGTGTATGGCAGATATTTTAAAACCAATCCGCCGGCCAGAGAAACCGTGGAAGTAAGTGTATTACCCAAAAATGCGAATATTGAAATTTCCTGTATTGCTGTCCGTTAATGCCTGTCCTATGAATAAAATCTATCTATCAGCCCTCCTTGTTTCTTTCTTTATAAAAGCCCTCGCGGCAACCAATGGCACAGGTCAAACTGATACATCCAAAAATATAACCTTTCCGGCTGTCAATTGCCAGCCCGCCATTGACTCTTTCCTGGCAAGGTGGAAATCCACCAAAGAAGCCGGTTTTTACCTCGTGAATAAAAACATGCAACAACAATATAATTTCATTACGATTGACAAGGACAAATACACCAAAACGTCTTGCCCGAAAGGCTATCCTTTGCCTTCCTTCATCAGTTGTTATAATAAATCCGCCAAGAGTATCCTGGACTCCCTCTTTAAGTTGAATTTCCTGCAAAAAGCAGATTCAATCTTAAATAATTACGATAAAACCGGAAGAGGTTATAAAAATGCCGAATTTCCGGGGGGTGCAGCCGCTTTGATGAAATACCTGAATAAAAACGTTATCCTTCCGAAAGAAACACCGCTGAGCGATACAACGAAATTAATACGCGTGTTCTTTTCATTTATTGTGGATGAAAAAGGCAGGATATCTGAAATCAATAAGGTAAAATCCAATTGCAAGGTTTGTGAAGATCCTGTTTATCTTGCCATAACAAAATTCCCCGCATTTGATCCGGCTATGGAGGCAGGGAAAAAGAAAAAGGTAAAATACATACTGCCTTTTACCAGGAAGCTATAAATTTATCGCTCTCTTTTTGGCTGTGACAAATGAAACAAGTTCATCCACATTATCTTTGTCAATTATTCCTATAATCTGATTATCTTCTTTTACTATCAGTATGTGTTCGGCAGTATTGGCCAGCAGCTGCCTGGCAGTTAAAAGATCTAAACCTGCGTCGGCAAAGGCCAGCGCCTTGTGCATATACTTTGTAATCGATGCATTTTCATCGTCTTTTCGCAAAGCCCTGACTATGTGTTTTTTTGTCAAAACACCAATCATGGTTGTTTTATGATAAATGAGTATCATCTTATTTTGAGTAGACAGTATCATCTTTATCGCATCCTTAATGGTGTGGTGGTCCTGCAGGGATTTATACTGGTTGATGACAATATCTTTTATCGTATAGTTTTTAAAGATCCCGATGATTGCTTCTGACGATTGTTTCATGATTAATTTTTTACTTATGGCCGAAAACACACTGATTGGTGAAACGAAAAAGCGTCAGATTTATTGCCGCACATAAAAACGCGGACAGCCGAGCTGGGTGCCCAACTGCCCGCCACACACACAAATAGGAAAAAATATCCCATAAAACTTATTTTCTTTATCCGGTCAGACATATTCCGTACGCTTTCAATATCTCGTGCTGTGTTTTTTATTTGTTTCATCATAACAATCCTTCTGTCTGCAAAAACTAAGAGGACCTGTAGGCTATCGGATGATACGCTTTTTTGTGCTGACCCAAAAAGATACGTGCATATATTCGGAGGACAGCAACTTCAATTAAGATAAATCCTAATGCTATGCTTATAATTAACAGCGTTTCATGGGTGTGTATATACGTAAACAGCAAATCAATTCCGATAAACGTTGGCGTGAAAGGAAATCCAAGCAACGCCAGACAACTCAGCAGAAACAATGCCGCAACTCCTTTCCGCTCGTGTGCATAGCCATGAAAATAATTTAATGAAATGTCATTATCAATTGCCTTTATCTTCAACAGACAGATCAATCCGGAAATGGCAGCAAGCAATATGCCGCTCAGGTATAAGGCAATATGCATAAAATTAATATGCTCATTCATTGATATGGCCAGGGCTATCAACAGCTGACTGGCAATGATATATAACCACGCCCTGATGGCGTCGTCTCTTTCGGTAAATGCCTTTACAATAAAGATAAAGGCTAAAACCGCGTAGGAAACATCTAAATATAAAACAACAACAGCCGGCAGATATCCCTCAAAGAGCAACCCAAACAGGCCTATGAAATAGAACACACCCACCGCCACCAGGCTGCTGGTCTTATCCAGGAATTTAAATGTGTTTCCAATCCATTTAAAGGGTTGCCACAAGATGCGGTATAAATATTGATCAACATTCCACTCCCTTACATTCAACAAAAAGACAGTGTTTTTTATCTTTGCCATAAAGGTATGCTCCGAAGCAGATTGTGCCGGACTATAACTAAAGACCATATCGTGGATTAAATAACTCAGCACCGAAGGCGAAACGAGCAGCTGGTAGGTTCGGAGAAATGCATTTCCCGCAAAATGCAGCAAGGCCAGTATATGCAGCCCCAGGGCCACCTCTATAAACATGATTCCAATCTGAGTAATGGACGAATAGGCAATTTGTGTCTTCACAGAAGATTGTACGCTTGAAATGCCGGAAGCAATGATGCTTGTAAACAAACCTATTGCAACCAGCAACAATTTAATTCCAAAATTATCTTCCCATAACGGATAGGTTCTGATTAATAAGAAAACACCCAGATGCACCGAAAGGGAGCCATAAAAAATGGCACTCGAAACAGTGGGACCCTCCATGGCCCTGGCCAGCCAGGACGAAAAAGGAAGCTGTGCTGACTTGATGGAAACAGCAACGACGATTAACAGGCACATGGTTTGTATATAAACCGGATGCTGCAACAGAACCTCATCCAGGAATCCGGCCGTATGAAGTTCATGGAACGTGATGTTTTTATGAAAGATGTGGTGTGCCATCCACATGGCAACTATTAAACAAACATCTCCAAGCCGATAGAGAGAAATAACCTTTAATCCATTTTTTACCGGCAGGTACCTGTCACGGTAAAATGCAATCAACAAAAAGGAAGTAATGCCCAATATTTCCCAGCCGATAAATAACGTCTCAAAGTTTCCCGAAAAGATGACAAAGTTATACCCAAGATAAAAGAATAACAATGTATTGAAAAACCGTTTGTATCCTTCGTCCCGATGCATATAATATTTACTGAAGACGGTTACCGACAAGGAAACGACAGAGCCAACCATTGCATAAGCGGCCGTGGTAACATCATAATAAAAATTTATAAAAAACTCAAAGTGTTTAGATTTATAAAGTACGAGGTGTTTGATGTCTATGGTAGTAAAGCTATTCCATATCCATAAGGCTGTTATGACAATCAGTATCATTAAATGTACACTAATGGATGCGATGGCGATGGTGGCAATAGGCCTTTCACTGTTTTTATTAATAAACAGGCTCAGTAAAAACGCCAGCAGCGGCAGATAGATAAATAACTGAAGTAAGTGTTCCATATAATTATTTATGCAGATAAACCGGCATGTTTTCTTTTGTGGCGTGAACAATATGATTCGATTCCATTTCTTGTGCATTTTCAATCAGGGCATGAATATCGTTGGTGGTTCCAATCTTATTATCAAACGGCTGATACAACCTAAAGGCTCCTTCCTTAAAATAGTAAATGTCATTTGTTTCCGGATGGATGGCCGCAACATGCACCCATTCATGGATAAACCATTCGTACATCTCCGGCGAAGATTGTATTGTTTTCAGAACGATTTCAGGATAATGCTCCACAATGATAAATAAACGAACGGGGTCATGAACTTCTATCATCTGCCACGGCAACCCAGGACGTAAGTCTCCGTCGCTGCTGTTGGCAACCCCAAACAGACCCATTACATTGTGCGGTAATTTGGTCCCGGCACCCAGCTTCTGATTATCCACCCGCGAAAAGTAATACTCCAGATTAATCCCTCCGCAAACGGGGCCGAGGGGCCGCATCACACCAGCCAGCAAATCACCTGTCGGGTCTGTTTTATAGTTGTATGAATTCAGAAAGGCGCGGCGGTCTAAAAACAAGCCTTTTGTAATTTTCCGTTCCCCCACAATGCAAAGGGTGTTGGTGCCATGGCCTAATTCAGGTCGTGGCTCAAACAAAGAAACCGAACGATCCAGGATTGCCTTTCGAACCTTTTTAACATCCTGTTTCGTATTAATGGAGGCAAATCGCCGCGAACGTTCTTTCGCGTTCAAATCAAGTGCCTGTTCAAATGAAGCCCTATTCTTCTTATGTTGTATCTGATTCAGCTCACTTAGATTTTCATCATCGTAATATTCTATCTGGTCTGCAGCAGTATCATGCAGTGCACCAATAAACCGGGTGGTTTCCGGAATATCAATTCCGTTATTTCTTAAACGTTCCCGGACTTTCGGATGATTTGCCATAAATGCAAAAACACGAGCATTTACCGAGCCGGGCCGGCCGCTGCACGCTCCGCAATCATGTGCACCGTGGTGCGGGTTGTTAGCACTGCTGGAGCCATGGCCAACGACATAGACAAGCGGTGCAAAATCAGCTTTCAGTCCGATACCTCTTAACAAACCCTCCACCCGGACTGCCATTTCATCGATTGTAAATCCAATCTGTAAATTGTTTTCAATATCGCCCGGTTGTTTATTTTCTATCGTAAGCTGAGCTTCCTTGTGCATGTGGGCAAATGCATTGGAAATGGCCGGACTCATTTTGGGTGTAAACAATTGCTGGAGCAACCGAACTGCCGACCAGAATCCAAGTATAAACGTACTTAAATAGCCCGTTAAAAAAGTATGCGTTTGGTGTGTATACAATGCCTCGTGCTGATGACTTCTTTTTACGTTGATTTCTTTTATCAGATACTTCGGCGTGACCGGCGCAGGACATAACTTATCATAAAACCTGGCACCCTGGGGCTGAAAATAAAATTCCACGCCAAAGAAACCGGGACAACCCAGTGTTTCACATTCCGGGTCTGATGATTCCAGATTCCTTCTTATGGAACACTCTCTTTCATCGATACAGAAAATAGCCTGAAAGCTTTTTTTCTGAATCGGCTTTTTCTGTGTCTGACTGTTGATTTGAATACCGGACAATACGACATCATAATAACTCCATTCGAACGCATCCTGCCATATTCTAAAAACCTCCTGCAGCTGGCCGATGGGCACATCTGTAAATAGGTCCTGAGGGGGCTGAACAATCGCGGCGGTTATGGGTTGCCACTTTTTTCCCAAATTGTAATCCAGGGCATCAATTTCAAGTAAAAGCTCAAAAATGATTATGTCCCTTAATGAAATTATTTTGGTATCAAACAAGGTGTCCGGTTTCTCTTCCACCGTAGCGGCCATTCCCGACCAGCCTCGATGGCTGAATTGCTGGTCAAAGAGATACTGGTTAAAATATGCTTCATCACCGACAATCAACTTTAATAAGTCTGTAATTGTTGGCTGCTCCTGCAGCAATTGTTTTGCACGCTTGGTCTTAAATAAGCTGGAAAAACTATTCTTCTCCAGTGCCGTCAGGGACGCCAGAAACCCTTTGGGGTCTAGCGGAAACTCCCAGATAGAAATTCCCTGATCTAAATAACTGGCCAGCACACGGAATAAAAGCGGCTGCACCAAATTATTGATGTCAATCCTGTATTGTTCTTTCCATTGGCTTCTCAGCACACCGATTCTGGGTGTGATGGTCTCATTGTAATTCTTGAACAACACATTTTGTTTCCATTCGTTCAGAAGCTCAGCGCCTTTCCGCTCAACAATTATTCTTTCTAAAACAGCATCATTGATTCTGCCGGTTTCATATAGTTTTCTGAACTCCCCCAACTGCAGGGTCACCTGATAGCCGAATATTTTAGATGCCTTAAAGATGGCATCATAAAATTTCATATCCTGGAATGCATGGAGCGAATTATGATGAATAAAATCTTTGAGCGGAGTCTGTGTGGGCAAATAATGCTTCAGCTCCTGCAGGATATGTTGTTCATCAAAATTGGTGTGACTCATATTTAACGATTTAGATAGTCCATATTAGTGCCTTAGTTCCGCTACGCTGAATTCGATATTCTGCTCATCGCGTATATACATCACATCATCATAAAAATCTACTTTGCCGGTTTCAACATTATACATGGCGCCAACTACGCCAATCTCTCCGTTCTCAACCAACTGCTCTAAAATGAAACTGCGTTCGATGATGCTTTTTACGGAACGTTTAACATTGATTTCTGCCACGTTTTCAACAAACGTATAGTTCGCAGATGTTCTGTCTTTTTTGGTTTCTTTTTCCTGGTAAACAGCCGGTTGCAGTTTAGATAACAGCTCTGTCAGATTTCCCATTTCGACATGGTCGCACGCGCCTTTTACCGCACCGCATTTTGAATGCCCCAGCACTACAATTAATTTTGACCCCGCTACTTTACAGGCAAACTCCATACTGCCGAGTATATCCGTGTTTACGATATTGCCGGCAATACGTACCGAAAAAATGTCGCCCAGTCCCTGGTCAAATATTAATTCGGCAGATGTTCTGCTGTCAATACAGCTTAGTATGGTGGCAAAAGGCCACTGTCCGTCTCTGGTATCGTTTACCTGCTGTAATAAATTCCGGTTTTCCTTATAGTTTTTTATAAAACGGTCATTTCCCTCTTTTAAAATTTCCAGCGCCATTCTCGGCGTGGTGTTTATCTGGGTTTCTTTTGTATGTGTTTTCATTTTCAGCTTATTTTAATTCATGAATGGATTGTACATGTATGTCATTCTCGATTTTATATTCTTCTTTGAAGCCAATCAGTATCGGCGTGATGTTTTTCTCCTTGGCCTGGACTTCTCTGAAATTTCTTATCAATTCCAGTACATCGTAATCAATATAGGTTGTTTTGGACGCATCAATGGTGACAACCGAATTTTCAGGTAAGTGTGCCAGCGTCTGCTTGATGCTTGCCTTGTTTAAGAAGGAGACTTCTTCCGCCAGCTGTATCCTGATTTTATCACCGGCATGGTAGTCTTCCTTGTGGAAGAAATATGCGTTTTTCAGGTTGCCTTTTAATATATAAAAAATACTGACTGCCAATCCTACGCCTACGCCTTTCAATAAATCGGTGAACACCACCACAAGTACCGTGACTATAAACGGAACCCACTGGTGTTTTCCATTTTGAAACATCTCTTTGTATATTGAAATTTTAGTCAGCTTATAACCTACGGTGAGCAATATGGCCGCCAGTGCCGCCAGTGGAATTTTATTTAGTAATGTTGGAATCAGGGCAACACACACCAGCAATAAGAAACTGTGAAACATGGCCGACACCTTTGTTTCGGCTTTTGCATTCACATTGGCAGAACTTCTGACAATTACACTGGTTATGGGCAGCCCCCCTATCAGGCCGGAAACGATATTTCCGATTCCCTGCGCCTTCAGTTCCAGGTTTGTTGAGGTGACTCTTTTATGCGGATCAATATTGTCTACCGCCTCTATGCTTAAGAGTGTTTCGATTGAAGCCACTACTGCAATCGTGGCAGCAATGGTGATGACCTTTACATTGGTAATCTGTGAAAAATCAGGGAAGGTGAAAAACCCCAGAAACTCATTCAGGCCGTTGGCGATAGGCACATTCACCAGATGTGATTTTTCAGTTATGGCAAGCGAAGAGCCCGTGGTTACGAACAGTTCGTTTAAGACAATACTGACAATTACAGCCACCAAACCACCGGGAATAAAACCCGCTCTGTTTTTAATAAACGGTTTTTCCCAAAGAATCAAGATCGCAAGGGCTGTTACCGCTATCAGTGTAGCGCCCAGGTTGATATGCTGCAGCGGGTGCAGAAGTGCTGTGAATGTATTTTCTCCGTTTGCCTGTATAAAATCCAGGTTTCCTTCTATATCCGCATCATAGCCAAATGCATGCGGAATCTGTTTCAAAATAATTAAGATTCCGATTGCCGTCAGCATACCTTTTATGACGTTTGATGGGAAATAATTGCTGATGGTTCCGGCTTTTAAAAAGCCCAATACCACCTGCATGATACCGGCTAATACGACTGCCAGTAAAAAAACATTGAACGCACCCAATTGTTGAATTGATACCAGCACAATGGCCGCCAGTCCCGCAGCGGGACCACTGACGCTCAGTTGGGAATTACTAATGGATGCGACAACCAATCCCCCTACAATACCGGCAATCATGCCGGAGAAAAAAGGCGCACCGGATGCCAGTGCGATACCAAGGCAAAGCGGCAATGCCACCAGGAAAACGACTATACCGGCAGGAAGGTCCTGCTTCCATGTTCGGAAATATTTTTGCATAATAAGATGTTTACAGTGTGTGTATGATTATCATCAGGCTTTTCCCTGACCAGTTAACGGTCTTCTATAAGGAAAACCATTGGAAGAAATAATGATTATGCCGCATCGGGCGGAAAATAGACAGCCATGGAGTGATCTTCATCTATTGGAAGATGCTGATATTGGGCAAGTCTGTTTTTTTGCAGGGCATTAAAAATGCCGATTGCCCTGTTTTTTATATCTGCTGAAATGTAAGGGAAAATTTTAGTCTCTTTAGCGGTATCTTTTTGCTGATGTTCCTCTTCCGCCATTTCTGCCATACTGCTGGCCGGACTGTAAAAATACAACGGATTGGTCACCATGAATGTCATGGCAAATAAAATCATATAGGTGAACAGCATTTTCACGGCGCAATTATACCCTCAAAAACAGATATAGACAAGCATTTAACATTATTTAGATGTAAATAGTTCAACAAAAAAAACATTTTTTTAGCTTATCTTGCTACTGAAAACTTTATCCCTTATTTATTTAAAATAGGAAGATCATCATGCAGACTTTTAACGAACGGTTCCGGCAAATTGCATTCTTCTTTTTTTTAGTGGCGCTCGGGCTGCTTATTTTTTTACAGCTTCAGTTTCTGGTGCCCGGAATTTTGGGTGCAGTAACCCTATATATTTTAAACAGAAAACCTTTCTTCATTCTGATCTATCAGAAAAAATGGAATAAGTATCTTGCAACCACCCTGCTAATATTTCTGGATGCTGTGATTTTATTGATACCCTTTGGCCTTGCCACCTATTTTGTATTACCGAAGGTGCACAATTTTTCAGAGAATGCCGGTGATTTGTTTGCCGGCGTAAAGGCAATCATAGAACGTGTTTCGGCCTCCATCGGCGTTACAATACTTTCCAAAGAATCATTGGGCAATATTCCGGCATTGGTATCTTCCAATCTTCCTGATTTTCTCAATTCAGCTTTCAATGCATTCATGAATATTTCCACCGTGTACTTCCTGCTGTTTTTTCTGCTGATCAATGCACAAAAATTAGAAATGATCCTGTTAAAATACATTCCTTTGAATGCCGAAAACAAAAAACTGATTACTGCAGAAACAAAAAACATCGTGGTATCCTATGCCATCGGCATACCGGTAATCGCCATTGCCCAGGGTTTTTGCGCCTATATCGGTTATACCATTTTCGGCATCAAGGATCCGATGTTGTGGGGGTTTGTAACCGCTGTTTGTTCCGTTATACCTTTTGTCGGCTCCGGCTTGATCTGGATTCCCCTGGCGGTATTTTTATATATCCATGGAAATGCGGGTGATTCGCTGGGACTCGCCGTCTACTGTGCATTGGTGGTATTAAATATTGATAACCTGCTGAGGCTGGTCTTTCTCAAGGCCTATGCCAATATTCATCCTCTGATTACATTATTCGGTGTCATTACCGGATTGAAGCTTTTTGGATTTATCGGGCTGATTTTCGGGCCCCTGCTCGTTTCATCCTTACTGCTGCTGATTCGAATTTATATCATAGAGTTTTCTTCCGAAAACAACAGTGCATAATCCCGGATTTTTCCAGTTTTACATTACGCGTTTATGCTTAACGACTCAGCTGTTCCTGTAAAATCTTATTGACCATATCATGCTGTATCAGGAGCATGGAATGGGAGCCGCCCTCCACCGGAATGGCGTTTTTAATATTCCTGAATGGAAACATCTCATCCTTCGTTCCGTGAATATGGATAATATCTTTTCTGTAATCTTCCGTGCTTTTCCATTTTACAATCGCATCCACACACCATTACACGAATCTTGGGGAGTTATTTTTTGCCATACTGACGGCCAGATGGCGCAGTCCGGGTTTTTTCAGCACCTCCCGTTTGAACATGCTCCCGAATTGAATCGAATGGATGAAACCCTGTCCGGGAAGCAGTTTATGCATATTGGTGAATTTCATCTGCTTCAGCAGTAACGGCATTTCGCTCCGGCTTTTCACGGAAGAAATCAACACCACCTTCTCGGCGCACATGGCGTATCAGTTCCATCGTCATGATACCCCCATCGAATTTCCAACGATGTTAAACGGTTTCGTGGTGTCCATCAGCGGAATAAATTTCTGCGCATAGGTTTCCATCGTATCATGGGTATGGTGTTCCGGGAATGGTAGATAAACGGGGTTTTCCACCACCGCCATCTGGTATTTGAAGATGCGCTCATCCGAGGCGATACCGCCGATAAAATACGTTTTTGTTGCTGTCACAGCTCTAAAATAAGGAAAAAGAAGGAGTTTTTTCTGATACCCCCCTGCTCAGTCAGGATCTCTCAGTGCGCGTTCAATATTTTTATCCGGAACCAACCACATGATAGCGGTGAGTGCAATAACAGCGCTGAAACCAACGGAAAGAACAATGCACAGGGGATGGAAACGGCATAAATGACAAGTGAGAGGATGCCTTTCTTTTCCTGTGTCTTCAGGGCTTCTGTCAGTCGGGTGCTGCTTCAAATCAGATGCGATGGCAGCCTGAAGAATGAAAAAGGCAATGGCGCAAGATAATAAATTGACGGCATAGGTGGCTACCGGAATCCGGGCGAAATGATTCTCTCCCATCCAGCCCGTGGTGAACGGAATCAGGAAAGAAAAAACAAAGACACATATTGGACCAGATGAGTTTACTGTTTACACGATGCGCCGTGTGCAGCAAATGGTGGTGATTGCCCCAATAAATGCCCACATACACAAAACTCAGCACATAACTGATAAAGACCGGCGCCAATTCCCAAAGGGCAGGGCGTGGCCTCGTGCGGAATCTTTAATTCCAGGACCATAATGGTAATGATGATGGCGATGACACCATCACTGAACGCTTCAAACGGGATTTGGTCATGGTTGATTTTATAAACAGACAACTGTTGTTACACAATTTCTTTTCAAAAATACTCAATAAATCCATTGCAGGAGTGCCCAGCGAATGGAAGAAAATTCGGGCAGTCTAGACGGGTGTGTTCATCGCGGTTAAAAATCAGTTCGGTATTGTTTCCCGCTCCGGTCAAAATACACCAGCCAGGGCGCCATACGGTCTGCCAGCAGGTGCAAATATGGTACAACTGCTCCTGCCGGGTGGTATGGGCACTTGTGGGTACCGTGAATTCCAGTTTATACGTATCCGTAAATTTGGCATATCTTTGGGCGCGGTGTACTGCGTTTCATTGGGCAGTGCTTTCAATAGTGTATCTGCGAACAATCGGCTGTCCTCTTCATTTTTTATGCCATCCGCAATGATGGTGATGCTTATCCCTTTAATCATGGCTGAAAAGATACGGATTTCATCTTTTAAAAATCGGAAAATAAGCATGTCACGTTTGGTGTAAAATCATCTTTTATTTCCGTCGGGTTTTCGCATCTTTACATCATCAAACAGCTGAAGCTGGAAACATAAAAACCAACCTTAGAAAAGAAACCAAAAAACCAAACTAAGGTCCGGAAACATAGAAACCCTACTCCTAAACGTCCGGAAACCTAGAACCCAAAGAGAGCGACCGTCGCTTTTTTATTGTCATCATCGTCATTGCGAGTGAAGCGAGAAATCTTCCTCCTTTTTAGAAATAAGCCTGGTTGCGGAGGCTCTTTCTTTGTTGGTAGAAAGGACAGTGTGCAATAAAGTGCAGACTGCTTATTCTATGAACATCGCCGTCCTTTCGAGTGAGACACGAGCGAGAAATCTTGCTTCTGTTTAGCAGTAAACTTAATTGTATAGGTGCATTGTTTTTTGCTTATACGTTTCCGCTATAGGTTGGGTCAAAATCCACCATCCACTCAATACCGAATTTATCTCTGAACATCCCGAAATAGGAACCCCAGGGACTGTCAGCAATCGGCACTTCAATACTTCCGCCTGCTGAAAGTCCGTAAAATAACCCGTCGGCTTCTGTACGGCTTTCTGCGCTAATAGCAATTTTAGATCGGTTTTCATTCTCACTGACCGGTCCCATGCTTTCCGGAACGTCATTGCCCATTAAAATGTTCTTGCCAACAGGTAGGGCAATGTGCAGAATTTTGTTGGCATCATTTTCCGCTACAGGGGAATTCAGGGCCTGAGAGGTCTTTAAGACGCATAATTTTTGCGAACTCTCCGCCGAATACTGATTTGTAAAACGTAAACGCTTCTTCGGCATTTCCGTTGAAGTTAATGTGAGGATGAATCAGTGCCATATTTTTTAGTTTTCAGTTTTTTTCTTTCTTATTCCTGCTATCTGAGTGAAGGGTGTCGAAAAACGGTATGCATATTTGCAGTGATCATTCTTCCTTTTTTTTTATTTAAGGGTCCAATTGTGTCAGCTTTATTTTCTAAAAATATCAATAAGCTTTTCTACATGAATTTCTAAATCAATGTCGCCACCTGCACCAATTGAAAAACCCGTGTTGGCTGCTGGCATTATTTTATAATGTGTTGATAATTAATCTATGTAATATGTATTTCAATGACAAGTTGTGTACAATTATGTTAATTCAAAATGATACACTTTTCAAATGTCAGTAAAATTTGATCCGTCCTAAAATATGTTTACCGTTTTAGTTATTAAATCCCGCTACAGGTTTACAAAATTATAACTGCCAACAATTTTCACGTCAGAACTATCTTAGTAAAATTTCACACATAATACCTACAAGATAATGTGTTGTTTTATATTTTCTGAATGCAAGACGCACTATTTTCCAGTCCAAATTATCAGGTTCTTTTTCGCCTGGATAATAGAAACCCAGAAAATCATCATTTTTGTAATAAACATCCATGTTATTGGAAATATCATTGTCCGCATAAAAATTATTATATTCTATTTGATTGTGAAAGAGGGCTTTATCTGTGAATATAATTTCATCAAAAAAGTCTGGTATTGATAATATTATTGAATCTTCGGAGTTATCCCGGTAACCCCAAAATATGTTTTTCTGTTAGGTTCCTAAAATCTTTAGCGAACAAAATCTGATCACTCTGCTACAACATGTGCCAGAGGTGAAAAGCGGGCACCATCTGTTGGGTGAATGTATTTAGCTAATTTGTAGTACTTTGCTTTACAATATTTCAAAATTTCTTTGCTTTTTGAATCAGCAATGAATCGTCTATCCCTGTTTTTGGTTGATAAAGGTTGAGCATTAAGTATCAATGTCGATTTAAAAAAATCAGAACCCAAATGATTTTCTTCATTTAATTTCTTTTTCTAAATAGAAAAAGACACCATCCCATCTTATAATCACATGGGTATCATCTAAAACAAAATTTCTTCTCTACAGGCGTTTCGGGGCTATTGTTGACAAGCACCGGATTTTTTCACTTGTTATCCCTAATTTCTATCACATCCGAATTATATTGGACAAAAATTTCTTAGCAGGAAATACTGTATTCTCAATATTCCAAAGCGGTAAACCGTATCGTTAGGGAAAAATTTCTTTTATAGGAAGGAATTTTCAAATGGGATAATTGCATCTTTGAAAAATGATACTGTTAACCACTCACCGGCTGTTTTGTCATCCATTGCCGAGAATTCAGAAAAACATATTTTGTTATTTTCCATTCCCGCTAATGATTGATTGTTTAACATCTGTAACTTCAGTATTCATTTTACGCTTTCTTTTTCGGAAGCATTAGAATTGCAGGATAAAACAAGCAAACACTATAATAATAGCTACGTTTAAATATATACTGTATCTCATAGTTTTATTTTTATAATGCTGAATCTAAGTAATAAATGCAATTTTGTTTAAAATAGGTTTATCGTTAGTAAAAATAGCATTTGCTATCTCATTTGGGGTATAAAGCCAGAGTTTTTTTCTAGGTCTGTTGTTGAGTTTATTTTCTATTTCATTTAATTTTTTCTTGCGTCAGGTATTCAAAAGATGATTTTAGGAATATATCTGCGAATAAGACCGTTGGTATTTTCCACCGTTCCACATTCGTAACTTTGGAATATGGATGTGTAAAGAAGTATTGAACACCGAGCTGTTAAACTACATCTTCATGTCTGGCTAAATTCCTTACCATTGTCAAAGGGACAGGTGCAAATAAGGCCGAAAATTGCATCGGGTTTTTATGGTTTTTTGACGCGAGCCACCTGACTTGCGTGTTTTTCATCTATCAAGACCATTTTGGTATACAACGTTTTCTGTCTACCATTGTCAATATAGCACTTTATGATTCGCACCGATAATGGTATCTACTTCAAAATCTCCAAACTGTTCTCTGTTATTAGCCTTGCATTGGACGCTGTTCGATACTGACTTTGTTAGGTATCTGTCCTCTGTAATCTGACTTATTACCACGTTTCTTCTGGGCATCTTTGCTTTTTAGCCAGGTATTGATAGTACTCCACCCTGTTTTTTGTCCTTCCAATGATATTGATAAATAGTTTCATGGCTGACTTTGGTACAACCCCTAGCATTAGACGGGCGTACTATCGCTCCGGTGATAGCTCTTGTTGTAAAAGATGGGAAGCGCCCAGCAATTGTACGGAGTCCGTAAAGTATTTATGCTTTTGCTTGATCTGATGCCTGAACACAGCGTACTGATGTAATAACATTCTTAGCATCATATCTGCCGGAATACATCTTATTTCTGGCAATCTCCCTGCTGACACATGACGTACTCTTTACCATCCCATTCGGCAATCTTGTTTGATTGAATTGTTTTGACAATAAGGTAGCTATTTGATACCTTTGCTCTGCGGTGAGTT